>JACOXP010000001.1 GCA_016182295.1 Candidatus Harrisonbacteria bacterium
GAATTGACGGGCATAAAAACCCCGAATGTCCGGTGTTTTGCGCGGAGCGTTTAAGCGGTGAAGCTCACTCGGGTTTGCGGACAGTGCGGCAGGCCGCCCGGTAGCATAGGCGAACGGCGGCTTTTTTATTTGAAATTTTGGCGCAAAAGAGTATACTGAAAACCGTATTCCGCGGTAGCTCAACGGTAGAGCAGCTCCCTGTTAAGGAGTTGGTTGTAGGTTCGAATCCTACCCGCGGAGCCATGAAAATAGAATCACAAGAACTGGAAGAGTATTTACATTCGTCTTTAGTGTCCATTAAAGATGCCGTGAGTAAAGCCGGATTTCGTCTTTCGGATCCAATTGAATTTAACTTGGCAATCATAAACAGTCGTGAGGGCGGTGGCGGCTTAAAAATTTATGTTGCCAATGCTGAGGGTAAATCAAAATTTAAGGAAGTAAGCCACATAAAAATCACCGTTAGACCTGGTTTGGGGTATTCCATTTCTTCGCCGACAGCTAAAAAATTCAATCCAGTATAAAAATTTAGGAAAAATTTTTGAATAGTAACGAGTGGCGGGGTGGGATAAAACTTGCTACATTCATAAATATGAAAGAAGACGATTTGAAAAACTTAATACAAGGGCTAGATAAAAATACTCTGGATGATTTAAGCGGGTTAAGAAAACACGAATTAAGAAGGCAGACCATCGAGCTACTGAAAACTACTCGTTGGGGACGTATTTATGCGATAGCATATCTCCTTATCGGGATTGGCAGTATTTTCTTATATAGTTTGGTTTTTGGGTTTGACGTTATATTTTCAATTTTTCTCGGTATCATCACTTGGTTCGCTGTATCTTTCACAGTAGATACTATACTTATAAAAATTCTACCGATAAACAAGCAATTGGATTGGCTACTCAAAACCCCAGAGGGTTTCGCTGAATTGAAAAAAGGGGGAATCACGGACGGGCAAATAGAAAAATTAAGAGAAGACGCAACCGAGAAGCAAAAGCTTCAAGAGTTGGTCATCGAAGCACTGCAAGAGGAAAAAGACCTACGGGAATTGGGCGACTTATGTAAATGCGGGCACACCTACGGCTCGCACCCTTTTCTTCAAAGACGCACCGAGGGCCTTCCAATGCCGCCCGCCCATTCTTGTATTAGCTGTAAATGCAAAAAGTTTGAAATAAACAGGGCTTCGTATGCCGAATCTTCAACTAAATAAATTGCAACTCCAGCAGGCGCAACGATTGTTAGATAAAATCCGAGCGGAAATAAACACGCTTGCCAACAATGACTCAAGCGCGATTTTTGCATTTCGCAGAAAAATCTATAAAGAGCTGATGTATGACGAGAGAAGTAAGCCGATAGAGCGAAAGAGGTTAAAAGCCAAAATGTATGAAAAACAGAAAGGAATATGTCCTATTTGCAAAAAGAAGCTCCCCAAAAAGGGGACTGATTTGGATAGATATGGAGCGATGGGAGGTTATACGGAGGAAAATGTTAGGTTGGTCCACTCCGCTTGTCATAGGAAGGACCAGAAAAAGAAAGGGTTTAAGTGATTTGCATTTCTGGTTTCATCGCAAACGCAGGGCAACGGAAGAAAAATTCGCTCCCGCCCTCTATCAAACAGGTTCTAATCCCTCTTATCATCGGGATCTTCGACATCGTCCAGTGCCCCGAGCCAAATATTGACAAAATAACACCTATATGTTATTTTGTATTAGGTGTTATTCGGTAACCTTTTACGGAGGCACAAAATGACAACCGAGACGCCTTTGGAGAATCCGACGGCCGAGGAGAAAGAAAGGCCTGTTTACGAGAACCAAGAAGTCAAGATCTTTCCTCACGCCTTGACCGAATACGTAGTTTCTTGTCCGCAACATGCTGTATTTCGAGTGGAATCCAGCAAAGGAATTCGGTCATATATGGCGATTTCCAGCAATCCGTGTGTTTGCTCTTTTTCTCCTGACTGGCAAGAAGTATTTGACGATTTTCTTTCATTCGCAAGAGCAAACAGTTTGACCGGCAACGATCTTTGTCTAGCTGCTTTCTTCAAAAATGCCCCGGGCAAATATAATCGAGACCGCATGGAGTTAAATCCTGATCTCTTGCGGTTCATGAAGGAGGTCTCTCAAGCTGTGTAGTCGGCATACTATCGATGAACCGAAAATGACCCCGCGATAACATCAACGGGTCTTTTTTTATTTTGTCGGGCGTTCCTCGATAAGACATAGTCGAACATTGTCCCAAGTACGGAGCTTGCATAATTAACTTATTTGTGGTATTCTATCTCTGTAGCATTTGCTACGGCGTTCTTTTTGACAACCTGAAGAGAGGAGCAAAAAATGATCTGGCTAATTTCCCTTTCGATCGTTGCGGTTCTTGTCGCTCTATTCGTTCCGCTTTTTCGAAAACTTCGCTACGAAAGCGAAGTGAAGCGGAAATGGGCATGCTTTTTCATGGGGTTGCCGCTTGATACCCCTTGGAAAGAGATTGAGCGGATACATAAAGAATCCCATCAAAACGATTAACCTCTCACCGCAAGAAGAAAGCGATATTTCTTCCGTATTGCCTCTGTTCCTGCCTTTACAGGAATTAACCGTTAAGGGGCTTTTGGTTTTTTATTTCCCAAACTCAAATCAGCTTCCCATCGCCGGATGTTCCTCAATAAGATATAGTCGAACGTTGTCCGTTCGGAGCAGTTAAGAATAACCCGCTAAAATCGGGTTATTTTTTGTAACTCATCGTGAAGTTAGAACTTTTTGCAAGGGTGAGATAAAATAGAGACAATGAACCAAAAAGGGTTTGCTCCAATTTTAGTTATAGGAATTATTGTTGCTGTTATTGTCATCGGCACGGGTGGTTTTTATGTATCAAAACAGAATGAAGGAAGTCCAACCGAAAGCTCGGCGATAAACGAGCCCACGAACGGCACGCCTATAGAAAAACAGTCCGAAACGCAAAAAACAACTACTGCGCCCGAACCAACCCCAACATCTGCAATAACCAAAGAGCCGGATACTGTCCCGCAAAGCGCCTGCAGTCGGATCTTTTCGCCTCAATACGGTGCGGGCCCGCAGTACACCGGCCCCTTGTTTGACGCCCATTTTCATTTACCGTCATTTCTTGACTATACAAAGATAACCGGGGCTGGCCACGATGGTATCAACTTTAATTCCGTCACCAGTCCCATT
Organism: Candidatus Harrisonbacteria bacterium; assembly: GCA_016182295.1. Taxonomy (GTDB): domain Bacteria; phylum Patescibacteriota; class Minisyncoccia; order UBA6257; family WO2-44-18; genus JACOXP01. The sequence goes on from JACOXP010000001.1 coordinate 3,183, forward strand.
TTGGACAAAGATATAATGCTTGCCGACATTATTTGCACGCTTAAGAAAGAAAAGGTGCGGGGAATAATCGGTTTTGGAATTGGAAGCGAGGAGGTAACGACCGAAACACTGCAATCGGCAAAATCGATTCGCCAAAGAGCCGCAGAATTTATACACATTTTCTTATCACCGGTCGGATTTAGTGCCACCGCTCTTGAAAACATACAGATATCAAACGCGGGGCTTCTTGGAGGATATGGCGAGCTTTCGTTCGGTTTCGGCGGCGGTCTGCAACCAAACCAATATCCTGACGATCAAAATTTTCTTGATGTTTATAAAGTTGCCGGAAAATATGACCTCGTTATGATGATACATATAGGAGCGCAACAACAAAACAGGATCGAAAATGTATTGCAAAAAAATCCGAGCACTAAATTTTTATTTCACGGACCTGAATCGGAAAACTTCATTCACACTATTATCGGGAAATATCCGAATGCTTACTATTCTATTGATGCGATGTTAATTCGGCTCCCTGGAGCCCCCGGCGCGCTGATGTATATGGTAAATAGCAAGGATGAGTT
>JACOXP010000004.1 GCA_016182295.1 Candidatus Harrisonbacteria bacterium
ACAACGACCGGATCACGAAGAAGATTCGCGCCGAGGCCGACAAGAGGAAGCTCTCTAAGCCGAACGCCGAACTGGCCTGCCTCATCCGTGAGAAGTTCACGGACAAGGAAATCGAAGCGATGGGGCTGTGGTACATCGTTGCCATGCACGAACCCATCAACGACTCCGTCGGCGATCCGGACTTGCTGAGCGCGGACCGTGGCGGCGCTGGTCGCTGGCTCAGCGTGTGCCGGCCTGGTCGCAGGTGGTGTCGTGACGGCGGGTTCGCGTTCGCCGTGTCGCAAGTCAGTTCTCAACACTAAGATCCTCGGGGCTTCAGTCCCTTTGAACTTAGCCCTTGGGATTTTTGGGCTCCCCCGGAAGGCACATAATTGCCTCCGGGGGTTTTTTTATTCAAATTTGTAAATAAAAATGGACGTGCCTGCTCTAGCGAACGGTTGATAGGGGTTTTCCAGCCAGCGGTATTCGTCTTCCGGTTTGCGGTTCAAAGCGGGAATCGCCTCGCCTTTAGCGCCCTGAATTACATTAATGGAAATAGCGAGCCATTTGACGCCTTCAAGCGTCGGATTGCCTCGAGCCGACCACCACGGCTCAACAAGCTCGCCAAGATAATATTTCGGATCGCCGCCCCCAAAATAATCAACGGCGATTTTCTCGATATCATTGCCACGGTCATCGTCGCTGTTGACTTGCTCGACATATTCAGCAAGCCGCTTTAAATCCTGGCCCCAATCATAATTGGAATCGGTAACTATTCGATAACCATTGGCAGTGCCGCCCCCGCCAAGATTGAAAAAAGACAAAAAGCGCGGCGTCGTCGCCAAGGAAACAATCAAGTAGGAGATAATGAGAACTGCCACGACAACCGATTTAATCGAAAGTCCAAAAAGTTCGCGATAAACGATGGCGATTTTTATTACGTAATTACGGACCTTGTCCAGTCCCTTAACGCTAATCCAACGCCTGATACCGCTCGCCGCCAAAATGTAAATAAAGGGCAGGGTCGGAATAATATGCCGAACGCCAATGTTTAAATTTCCTTTCATACTCACAGCCCAATAAAGAATAATGAACGACAACATTGAAAACTCGGCGAAATGCGTACCGAGATAATCAAGAAAATCTCGGCCCCGTCGGAAAATCATCCGCAGAGCGGCCATGAAAAAATTGCGAAGACCGACAAAAAAAGCGACCAAAATTAAAACCAAGGAAGCTAACGGCTCTTTAACCAGAAAAACAGCCGGAAAATAATACCACCAGCTTTGGTTGGATACCTCTCCGAAAAAATAAGCGGTGTTGCCGCCGACCGTCCGTTGGGAAACCATCAGCAAGCCGAGCAGATATTCGGCGAAAGCGCGCAAAACCGGAATGCCGGAAAGCCATAAGACGAAATCAACCATGAAGCGCGGCGCGAAAGAGGAGAGATTCCAAGCGGTGTCGTCAATTTGCTTTTGGACCGGATAATTTAAAACAAGCGGAAGATAGAATAAAAACACCAACAAAAAACCTATGGCAAAAATTAATAAAAGAGACCGGCAATAACGCCAACCTCTTTTCCAGGAAAAAAGACGGGTGCGTTCCAACTCCGCTAAATAGTAGACGGCTGCTAAAAATATAAAAAGAGGCGCCAATAAAAAAACGGAAAATTTCGTAAGCTGGGCCAAACCAAAAGCGATTCCGGCCAAAAAAAGATTTTTTCCCGTCTGGCGATGGAGAAATTTCAAAAAAGCGATTAAGCCGATAAGAAAACCGAAAGCCGCTCCCAGATCGGTGGTAACGTAATGGCCGTGGGCGAGAACAGTCGGGGAAAGAGCAAAAAGGAAAGTTGGCAAAAGCGCCCACCATCGCCCAAGCAGTTCTTTAGACCAAAGATAAATAATCAAGGTAGTCAGCAACGTAAGCAAAATCGGGCCAAGGCGCGCCCAGAAAATGATTTTATCGGCGTCATTGCCAGATTCGTATAAAAACACCCTTCCGATAGTCCACTGGCCGTTGACTTCTCTTTGCCAAGCGGCGTGATCGGTGGGAAAACTAAGATTTTCAGAAAGTAGGGGCAAACCGGCGAGGACTTTAACCAGGGGCGGATGCTCGGGGTTAAGGCGATAATCCAAATACTTCACATAGCTGTAGCCAGCCGGAATATGGGCTAATTCATCCGTAATAGCGGAATCGGTCCGCGCGGCGTTCAGCATCAAAAGCGCCGATGAAAGAAAAATCGCCACGAGCAAACTCCAGCGAAAAATCGTGGCTAAGCGATTTAACATATGCTTAAATTATAACAAACAAAATGTTTAAGTTCCCCAAAGACGACAAAAATTTTCATTGGACTTCGCATATCAAGGATAAAATGCTTTTTTACCGCATTCCGGAATCGAAAATCAAAACAACGCTGAAAAAACCCGACCGGCTTCAGGAAGGGGTGGCGCCAAACACGATGGCGGCAATGAAAAGAAATGATACGCCTAAGAGTAAAAACGAAATTTGGCTGATGTACACCGAACGCGGTTCAAAAAGAATAATGATTTCCGCCTGGCGCTATCCCGGTAAAAGCAAGCCGGACAAGAAAATCCCGATTCCGGAGGAAATTTTAGCAGAAATAAAAAAGGAATGGTTTTGATAACCATTCCTCCGATTGATTTATAGGCTTTCTTTAAGGAGCTCTTTGGCAATCAAGAGAAGTTGGACTTCACTTGTGCCTTCGAAAATTCGATTAACACGGCTGTCGCGATAAAGCCGCGCGATTTTGTAATCTTCGATGTAACCGCTCCCGCCATGAACTTGCAACGCGAGGTTGATCGCTTTGTCCAAAAATTCAGAACTCACGTACTTCACTATCGCCGCCTCTTTCTGAATCTTCGAACCGCTTTCGTAAAGACGGGCGGTTTCATAGACCAGCGTCTCAATCAAGTAACGAATTGCTTCCAATTCGCCCAGTTTTTCTTGAGTGAGTTGTTTCGTCCAGAGTGGTTCGCCGCCAATTTGGCGATCCTTGACGTATTTAATGGTCTCCTCAATGGCCGCCTTCACGGCGCCGACACAGCCGGCTCCCAAAGAGATGCGCGATTGATTGAAAACGTGCATCGCGACTTTGAACCCCTGACCAACTTGGCCAAGCAAATTCACGTCTGGCACGAAACAATCGTCCATCGCGAAAGCGCTGGTGCAGGAAGCATGCAAGCCGATCTTTTCCTCGGTTTCTTTGGTAATGTGGAAACCTTTGGATTTGATATCCACAATAAACATCGCCTGCGTTCTATTGCCGCCCATTGGGTCGGTTTGGGCCAACACGATGGCAAAATCCGAAATGGCGCCGTTGGAAATAAATTGCTTAGTCCCGTTGATGAACCAGCCGCCGTCAACTTTCTTGGCGCTGGTTTTGATGTTGGCAAGATCCGAGCCAACGGATGGTTCAGTTGTCGCGTAACAACCGATTTTCTCACCCTTAATTCCGGAAACCAGATATTTCTGTTTCTGTTCTTCGGTTCCAAACATGTAGACGGCTTTGCAAGCTAGACTCACGTGAGCGCCGACCATAACCGCCGTCGATCCATGAACTCTGGCAAGCTCTTCGGCAACAATGCAGTAACCAGGCAGCCCGAGCCCCAATCCGCCGTATTTTTCGGAGAAGGGGATTCCGTAAAACCCAAGTTCCGCCATTTCTTTGATAAGCTCCGGCAAAATCCGGCGCTCCTTTTCCATCTGAGCGATTTTCGGCTCGATTTTCTCGGCCGCAAATTCGCGAATCATCTGGCGAATTTCTTTGAGCGTTTCAGCGTCATCGCCGTTTTTTTCCGTCTGAGACGCCTTTTGTTGCGGCGGTTGTATTTTCAAAAATCGGGCTATCGCTTCTTGCGCTTCTTGAGTAAGAACCCGCGCCGCGAAAAGTTTTTGTTCAAGTTCGTGTCCTTTAGCTAATGAATCGCTGTACCCCGCGGAAACCGCGGAAAGGATCGCGTCGGCCGCCTGCGGAAACTGACTTTTCACAGCAAACGCCGCGACTTCGGAAAGATTTGGGTTGCCGGAACGGACGGGTCTCGTTTTTTCTAAAATTTCCCTGCGATGATCCAAAAGATCAACCAGCGCGACGTTCAAATCTGGAACTGACTCATCGATCAACCCCAAAGTTTGCGCTTTCGCGGCGTTGATCTTTTCTCCGGTAATCATAAGACGAACCGCTTCTTCGCAGCCGACCAGTTGAGGAAGACGCTGGGTGCCACCCATTCCCGGTATAAGGCCCAGACCGATTTCCGGCTGGCAGAAAATGGCATTTTTGGCGGCAACGCGATAACTGCAAGCCATCGCCAATTCATTTCCGCCGCCCCAGCAAATGCCATCAATCGCCGCGATTGTCGGTTTGCCGAGGTTTTCCACTAAATCCACCACGTCATTGGCCTCTTGAAGGAAGGGGAGAATCTTTTCCGTACTGCCCAGCTGAGAAAGTTGATAAATTTCTTTTACATCAGCGCCGGCTGAAAAAATCCCCTGACCAGCAATGACGACGACTTTGACAGCCGCGTCATTTTTCAATTCCACGAGCCGTTCGCGGAATTCTCGCAAAACCACGCCCGAAAGAATGTTGTGGGGCGGATTTTGAATTTTAAGAATCCCGGCGTCGCCACGTCGCGTTAGTCCCACCAACATAGTCAGCTCCTTTCATAAAAACAGTTTTCAAATTACCGCCCGTATTATAAAACAAAATCCCCGCGAAATCAATCGCGGGGAAACAGTAAAAAATTATACAATCTCATCCTGAAAAATCTTCTTTTTGGTATAATTGTTGCTTTGCCCCCAGTGAAGCGGTCCTTCATGAGGCACTTTTGGAAAGCCGATGCCCCAGACACAAGCATTTTCTATATCCGCCGCCGAAGCAATGCCTTCCTCCAGAGCCAACTCCGCTTCCTTCACCAATCCGATCATCATTAAATTAAAAACTTCTTTAGCGGACGATTCTCGGCATCGCGACCAAGGAAAATGTTTTTCTATAATTTCCAAAATGGTTTCATCGCCGCCGTAAAACCCGGCTCCGGTTTTACCGCCAAGCCGGCCAAGATTCACAAGCTTCTGAAGCAGGGGAGAAAGCTTAACCCGATCCCCATAGCCGCGGCGCAAAGTTTCAGCGACATCCTCGCAGATATCAAGGCCGAGAGAGTCCATCAAAATAAACGGGCCAACCGGCCAGCCGAATTCCATCGCTGCTTTATCAATTTCTTCCGGCTTCACGGAAGTTTCCAGGATGCTGTCAACCGCTTCATTGAGATAAGGCATCAGAAGTCGGTTGACCAAAAACCCCGGACATTCTTTCACTCGAACCGGCAATCTTTGCAGCGCGCTTTCCACGAAATCAGTCGCTTCAGCAAGCGTTGCTTCGGAAGTTTCACGGGTAGCGACTACTTCGACAAGTTTCATACGAGTGGGCGGATTGAAAAAATGAAGACCCAGAACACGCTGGTGCCTTTGAGGTGTCAATTGCTCGCCCATTTCCGAAATTGACAAAGCTGACGTGTTGCTGGCCAAAATTGCCTGCGGTGGGAGCCAGAGCGAAGCCGCGGCGAAAATCTGCTTTTTTAAATTCATTTTTTCGGGCACTGCTTCGATCAGCAAATCAACGTCTTTAAAATCTTCGCCCCACACGTCGGTCACAGTCAGCAGTGAAGTAAATTTTTCCAATTGCTGATCAAAGATTTTATTCTTTTTATATAAAGAATCAAAATTTTGAAGAACCCTTGATTTCGCCGCGGAGGCAAGCTCGGAATTAGCCTCCTTGATGACAACCGGGATGCCGCCTTTGCGGATAGCCAATGTGGCTATGCCCGAACCCATCGCGCCACCGCCAACCACTCCGATTTTGTAAATATTCACGACCGCCTCCTTAATAAAATTTCTAAGAACCGCCTCAATGATATAAAAAAAGCGGCCAATTGTCTATGGCCGCATAGCTAAATTATAGTTTTTATATTTCGGGTCTCCGGTCACTTCCCCGGTTATCCTTAACCAGTCCGGAATTTGAACTTTGTCGTTTTCCTCCGTCAGCTCCACTTCTAAAATCATGGCGCCGCGCAATCTTGCCGGCTCCAAAAAGAAATCGAGTTCGAAATATTGATTGTTCCAAATAAAACAAAAACGAATCTTTCGAATAATGTCATGGTTGCGACTGCGCCTTTCAAAAAGTATTTGATACCGCTCTTCGCTGATTAGACGTTCTTTTTCTTCCCTAACGAGAGTCGTTGATGGTGTTTTGGTTGCCTGATAATGCAGATAATGGCCGTCTTGACCGCGCCGTCGGATGCGTTCTTCTTTTTCAGACGCAAGATAGGTCTGCGTAATATCAATTTGCTGGCAGCAAACCGGAATATCCTGTATTTGAAATCCTTTGACCAAAAATTTTCTTTCGATTTCCAAAGACACCGGGATACCGATCACTTTCTGCACAGCTTTAAGAGCGCGTTTCATCTTGTCTTTGAAAGACGTGGAGTTGTCTATGATAATCAGTTTCTCGCGGCCATTCCAGGCCTCCCGCGTTCTTTTGTCGGCCAGCATCGCTTCTTCGGGAGTTTTCTCGTAACGAGCCGGGTTGTTTTCCAGGGTATACAACTCTGGCTTGCCGTCAGCCACCGTCGCCAGGTGAATAACGGCGTCATAGCGCTTGTCGCGCAATCCGACCACGCTTCTTTGGGTCTTGTCTAAAATACGGCGAAATTCTTCTTTAGTTACGTAAGCGGCCGTATCCATACAGCCGCGGTCCATTAAAAGAATTTTTCTGGAATTTTTCGGTTCCTTCGCGCGCAAAAGTTTGGCAAAAGCGTTTTCGTGAAGAATTTGAGTATTGATAATTACCGCCTCAAATTCAAGCCAGCGTTTTCGATCGTTGATAAATTCTTCCGGTTTGAGACGGCCGCTGGTGATAAGAAAGGTCGCCGCTTCCGGAACGCACATATTCGCGATCCCGAAATCGGAAAGTTTTTCCGGAAGATAGGACATCGCTGTCGTTTTGCCGCCGCAAGGCCCGCCGGTGATCACCACCCGCCAAATTTTTTCCATAGTTCACTTCCTTGCTTTAAAACCATAATGCTTATCCACTTGCGCCAAAAATGCCTTTTTCCATGCCGAAAGTTTCGCGACATTTTTCGCTACTTTGGCTTGCTTCTTCCTCTTTTTAGAAGCCATTTATTACCCCCCTTTTAAATTTCAAGGTACGCGTACATTATACTAAAAAGCTTCCCAACTCGTCTAATATAATAAAAAAATCCGTGACCAAAGTGGTCACGGATTCCGACTAATTCCCAAGTAACGATTGGCCAAAACCAGGTTAGCTCGGCCCTTGTGTTGGATAAAATTACGAGCCTTTGGATCTCTCAGCATTTCGTCGGTCTGACGCATTTCCTGCGCGTAAACTCCGAGGACTTCCGCTCTTTCTTTGTTGGTGTTGTTGGCTATTTTGTCAACAAGTTGAGCAAGCGATCCTCGAAAATTTATCAAGAACATCAGCTCGGGCTTGCCGCCCCGCGGCAATTCTCGAATCAAGCCGACGGCCGTAAAGTCATACTTGTCCGGCCCAACTCCCAATTCGAGAAAGATCCTTTGACGAAGAGAGGTCCAGATCAAATAGCTAGCGGCTTCTCCCAGCTCATCATTGGCTTCACTGGCGGCTTCTTGAGTTGAATAAAACTGCAAGCCTCGTTTTTGAATTTCCGATTGATTCCACCGAACGGCTCCGCTGGCTGTGCAGTTGACGCCCAAGTTCACGGAAACGGTTGTTCCTCTCAAAACAAAAACGTAATAACCGTCATCTGTGAGTACCATTCCGGCATTGCCAAGATTGTTGTTGTAAACAACAAACTCCGGCAACCCCTTGTACTGCTCCCAAACTATGGAGCGCAAGGTGGCGTCTTTCGATGGGATTATTCTTCCCTCGGAGCCGTTGGAATAAAAGGAATCCGAATATCGGCCGGGACCGATATTCAGTCGCGTTTTGCAGCCAACCTTCTCGATTCCCCGAAGACAAGTCATGACTTGATCAAGTTTAAACTGCTTCGGATTTGCCCGCCTGATTTCTTTGAAAAGTTCTTCAAACTGGCTAGGGGACCGCCATTCTCCCACCAGACCGACTTCCAACTTGGCAAATTCATCTTGCCCGCGATTGTCGGTAAAATCACCCAGCTGGTCGCTGTCCAAAAAGGAATATGGCAAGGTTCCGTATTCAGGGTAGAGTTTGTCCACTCTTCCGATTGAATACTTTTCCGACAGCGTCAGGGCTTCATCTTCCTTGGTTTGCATATTCCCCGGACTGATACTCAACGACTCCCGTTCCGCGGAGTCGAGTGAAAATTCCATCAGCCTATAACTGCCGAAGCTTCCTTCAATCGCCAGAGTTCTGCCTTTCATTTTTCATCCTCCAATTATTGTGGTTTGTAAAGTGCGGATTATAAATAACAAAAAAAACTGTATATGTCAAGCATTTAAAAATTATTAATAATAATGCTACAATCAACTCCATTATGAAACTCTCAATTGGAATCGTGGGTCTGCCCAATGTGGGAAAATCCACGCTTTTTAAAATCCTCACCAAAAATGAGGTGAACATCGCCAATTATCCGTTCGCCACAATTGATCCAAACGTTGGCATTGTTATCGTGCCGGATGAACGGCTCGATAAACTCGCCGTGATGTCCCAATCGGCTAAAAAGATACCGGCTGTGGTGGAATTTTACGATATTGCCGGTTTAGTCAAAGGCGCCAACAAGGGTGAGGGATTGGGGAATCAATTTCTATCGCATATCCGCGAGACCAATGCCATTGTGATGGTTTTGCGTTGTTTCGGCGGAGAGGAAATTATCCACGTCGAAAAAACAGTGGATCCGATTCGCGATATGGAAATAATCAATTCCGAGCTCGCTTTAAAAGATTTGGACACCGTTGAAAAAGTGATGAAAAAAGCCGAGGGAGAAGCGAAGACTACTTCGACGAGTTCAGCGCAAGCGGCAAAAAAGTATTTAGAAGATTTAAAGAAAGCGAAAACTCTGCTTGAGCAAAATAAACCCATTTACGGACTTCTTTCGGATTTGAATCTGCTGACGGCCAAAAAACAGCTTTATTTACTAAACGGCCGGCCGGAAGATATCAGCGAAGAATTAAAAAAGAAAATCGCCGATCGAGAAGCGGCTTATATAATCACCGATCTGTCTGACGCGTCAGACATTCCGGAATTGGTCAAAAAAGCGTACGAGATTTTGAACTTGATAAGTTTTCTAACTACCGGTGAAGATGAAAGTCGCGCTTGGACAATCGAGAGGGGAGCGAAAGCGCCGCAAGCAGCCGGAGTCATTCATACCGACTTTGAGAAAAAATTCATTCGCGCGGACGTAATAAACTGGCAAAAACTTCTGGAAGCTGGTAACTGGACCGCCGCCAAGCAAAAAGGCTGGCTCCGCACCGAAGGGAAGGAGTACGTCGTCCAAGACGGGGACGTGCTTGAGATAAAACACGGATAAAAAATCTGCTATAATAAAACAAAATCATGGAACAGATTTTGGTTATTATGATTTCGTTTGGCGCTCCTCTTCTGACTGTTTTAGCCATTGTATTCCTTTTTATCGCTATTAAAGCCGTTCGAAAACAGTTTTCCAAACCCTCAAGTTGGCAAGTATTAAAAATTTTACTTCCTCCAGAAGATAATAAAGATTTACTATCGGAAATAAGGCTTTCTATGCAGCTTTTTAATTTTCTAGCTAGTTTTAAACAATTATTTTCTTTGGAAACGGCGGTGCATAATGTCGGAGAAGAGATTTCTTTTTATATCGCCGTGCCTAAAAATTTAGTGGATTCCATAGATAAAAAGGTTAGGGATCTTTGGCCAGGATCGTCCGTGCAAAAAACCGAAAATTACACAATTTTTAATGAGGATGGTATTAGCAAATTAATATATATTAAACAAAAAGATAATTATTCAATTCCCATTCAAACCGCTGTGGAAAGCGGACATGACACTTTCCTGCCAATTTTAAACAATTTTTCTAAAGTTGAATTGGTCGGCGAGGGTTTGGCAATGCAAATTTTGGCAAAACCCGTTTCTATTTTTGAAAAAAAATCAGCTGGTTCCAAAAAATCAAAACCAATTCTTTCCATTAATGCTAGATTGGCAATTTCCGCAATGTCTCCTTACAGGGCTGAGGAATTGGCGCATGATTTGAATGCGGCTTTTAGTTCGTTTTCCGCTCCGGAACGGAACAGTTTAAGGGTTGCTGAATCGCGTAACCAGAAAGAGGCGTTTCTTAATTTTATTGACCGGAAGTTTGATAATTCCCAAACTATGATTTTAACGGACGAAGAGCTGGCGAGCATTTGGCATTTGCCAAGTTCTTCATCCGAAATACCTAAAATTAAGTGGGTTCCTAAACGCCAATTCTGATATGATCCTTGGCGTATGCAATATCTCCCCCCACTTTTTTGCCGGGATTAAAGATATTTTGGGGATCAAAAATCTCTTTAATTTCTTTAAAAATCGAGTAAATCTCTTTGCCGTACATTTTCTCAATGTAGGGAGTGCGAATCAGGCCATCATTGTGCTCGGCGGTGATTGAGCCCTCGTATTTTAAGACCAGATCAAAAACTTCATCCATTGCCTTGAAAATCGTTTCTTTTTCAGCTTCGCTGGCCATTTTCATCAATGGAATGATGTGGAAATTGCCATCGCCGACGTGCCCGGCGATTGTGAAAGAAAGATAGTTTTTATATTTCTCCAAAATAACGGTCAGTTTCGGCAAAAATTCCGGCAGATATTCCGGGCGGACAATGATATCGTCAATAAACGGCGCGGTTCTTTTTCCTTTGACGCGCTGGCGCAGAAGATTAAAGCTTTCATGGCGAATTACCCAATATTTTTTGGCTTTTTCTTCCGTGTTGGCAATTCGGGTTTTAACGCGAAGATTTTTAAGCTTTTCCCTGGCTTTTTTTATTTGCTTATCAACTTCTTCCTGCGTTTCTCCTTCAAATTCCGCCAATAAAACCAATTTCGGAAGACCGGTCAGCATCATGAAAAATTCCGGCAGAAATTTAAATCCCAAAGCCAAAAGATTTTTCACTCCCAATCTCTGCGCGAATCCCCAGAAAAATTTAATCGCCAATTTTAAAGTGTTGTCGTCGAAAGATTCAAAACTCACCGGCCCGACCGGCAAAACAGCGTGAACCACATCGGGCAGAGGAGCGAGGTTTTTCATAAAAATTACCAGCAAACCGGACTTTGGTTTGGCTTCAACCAGATTGAGAGTTGTTTCCGTGACTATTCCTAAGGTGCCTTGAGCCCCGACGATAAGTTTTGTTAAATCAAAATCGCCGGATTTTTTGTCCCAAACTTTCCAAATGTTGTAGCCGGCGGAATTTTTACTGACTTTAGGTTCGGCTTTTTTTATAAGATCGTCGTTTTTTTCAAATAGTGGAAAAAGGTTCTTGTAAATTTCGCCGAGGAAATTTTTCTCTCCCATTTTTTCTTTGAGTTCGTTTTTGGAAAGTTTGGTTATTTCGTACTCATTGCCGTCAGAAAGCGCGATTTTTACACTGGCAACATAATTCTCCGTCTTACCGTATTTGAGAGTTTTTTCGCCGCCGGAATTATTGTTAACGATACCGCCCATCGCGCAAATTTCCCGCGACGCAGGATAAGAGGGGAGCAGGTAATTTTCTTTGAGGGTTTCTCTTTCAAAATCTCTATACCAAACTCCGGGCTCGGCGGAAAATCGTCCATTGCCGAGATTTTTGATTTTCGTGAAATGCTTGGTAAAATCCAGCACGATTGACTCCGAAAGAGGGCCGCCTGTCATATCGGTGCCGCCTGAACGAGCTGTCAGGGAAATACTGGGGGTTTTTGCGGCAAATTTGACCAATGACTTGATATCTTCGCTGTCCCGCGGAGCTATCACAACTTCCGGCTTTACCTCAAATAAACTCGCGTCGTGGCTAAATTTTTTAAGAGTCGCTTCGTCAGTTTGAACCTCGCCTTTTACAATTTTTTTTAAATTTTCCGGAAGAGACATACTAGATATTTTAACACACTAGGAAAACCCGATTCGCTTCAACCAATATTCGTTCTCCCATTCCCATAATCTTTTGGCGGCGAGAAACGCCTTGAAGTCCTCCTGCCAATAAGGGGATTCCTTAAGCTCAATAACGCCGCGGAGTTCGCTCCAAGTATGTCCACCTTCCGGACAGGAACCGCTTTTTGGAGCGCGAATTTTTTCTCTGCCGCCTTTCGGCCGCAAAGTAGCGGCGCAACGAAGACAATTTTTTATTTGATCAATTCGCAAAATCCACCGCGTCGAAAGACCGGCCAGCAGGGGATCGCGAATCAAAGCGTCCATATAAGCGGAGGTTTGAAGATTATAATCACGATAAATTGATTGCGAAGTTTTGATATCTAAAACCCCGAATTTTCCGCCAATTAAAGCCAGGGCGTCAATGGTACCGGCGTATTTATGCTCCGGATTCATAATCCGGCGTTCGACATTCGCGGCATCCACCTGAATGTTGTTTTTTTGAAGAAAATCCACGCAAGCGTTGACTGCCGGCGCGATCGTGGCGTCAATCGGGGGATTTTCCCCAACCATAATTTTTTCTATTGTTTCGTGGACTAAAGTGCCTTCCGCGGCGGATTGTTTGGTCTGTTTGGTGGCTTCGGCATAACTGGCCGCCTGGGCGTAATAGTAAAGCAAGGCGGGTTTTGATTTTATTTCTATAATTTTGGTAACTCGCGGGTACCACGTTCCGTCAATTTCATATCCGCAAAGCGATTTAAATGCTTCCTCGTCCTTGTAGTACATTGTAGTTGATATTCTAACATGAAAGTGATATTTTGATATTGTTCATTGACACTGGGAGGTGATTGATGCCGGTAGACGCCCTAATTGTCAAAAATAATCTTGTTGGCGAATTCATATTGAAACTTCCAGAAAAACACGGCAAACGTCTTCTATCTTCACCCGAACACGATCGGCATTTTGTCGAACATAACCTTTCCGAGTTTTTAATTTTAATCTTGGCCTATTTGATTTCTCAAAATCCAGCCAAAAAAATGGGAAGCCGGGGGCTAATTTAGAAAAGGTGGGGGAGTATTCTTGGACTCTCACTCAATGGTATTCCGGTCGAATCAATCCCAAAACCAAAATTCATGATATTGAAAAGGTGGATTGGTATATTAATCAGTTTATTGCCATAATATTTGAAATTTTAATGTTGCCGAATGATAAGGAACGGCGCGAGATCAGATTAAAAGATCTTGCTAATAAGTTTTAAAACCACATTTCCTTATCTGTCGCACAATATACCTTTTGTGACAAGTCAAGTAATCATAAACCCCGTCGAGTGACGGGGTTTATTTTCTACTATTCCTGCTCTGACTTATATTTTTCGATCGCTTGGACGACTTGGGACTCGTCCTGGAGGTCTTCGATGAAGATTACATGCTGACGGTTGACCCTCATCTCATCTTTTGGCCTGTGGAGCTCGTTAACGCCCAATTTGGCTAAACTAAGAGTTTCCACTTGCTGGGGTTCGCTACCTTGGACTGGCTGTAGAGTCCTTTGGACTTGCAGATAATAAACATCGCTCAAAACCACATAGTTTGAATTCGGGCTGGATACCTTGCCAAAATATACTTGTCCGTTTGACAAGAATACCGCTTGGTAACTAGAACCTCCAAAAACTGCGGACGAACCATTTTGCATCCAGTAATAAATTGCCACAGCGGCAAGAACTACTAAAGTTAAAACCAGCACTCCTTTGAACTTCTTTTTTGATTTGTTTTCCATGCTTACCATTTTAAAAAACCGATAGGGAAGCGCAACTCCCCTACCTGTGGATAAATCGACCGTAGCAGCGCAGCTGCTATATTAACGTTAACACTTCCGGTCCGGTTTCCAAAATAGCTACCGTGTGCTCAAAATGGGCGGATAAACTGCCATCGGCTGTGGCAAAACTGTCATCTTTTCTCTGAACAATATTAGGACTGCCGGCGCTGACCATCGGTTCGATAGCAAGCACCATTCCGACTTCCAAGGCCTCGCCAGTCCCCCGTTTTCCCTCGTTATAAACACTCGGCTCCTCGTGTAGTTGAGACCCGATTCCATGGCCGGTCAAGCCCTTTACTATCGCAAAACCCCCTTTTTCCGTTGCTCTATTTACGGCATATCCGATATCCCCAAGCCGATTGCCTTCCAAGGCCTCATTTATACCAGCAAAAAGGGCCTTTTCCGTCGTTTTAACGAGCTTTTGGGCTTCAGGGCTTATTCTGCCTATCCCCTTGGTCCAGGCGGCGTCAGCGTAAAAACCATCGTAAATGACCCCAAAATCAAGCTTTAGAAGGTCGCCATTTTTTAAGCGGTAATCGCCCGGCACGCCATGAACGACAACGTCGTTAACGGAAGTGCAAATTGAACAAGGGTATGGCCTCTTGGCGCCATAAGGTTTATAACCTAAAAACGCTGGCTTGCCGCCAGCTTCCAAAATCAGTTTTTTCGCCAAGTTATCTAAACTTCTAAGCGTCACCCCCGCCTCCGCTCTCAAAAGAATTACTTTTGCCACTTTTGACAAAATCCTTCCGGCAGTTCTGATTTTTTCTATTTCTTCGGGAGTTTTTATAACAGACATAAATTAAAAATTTAATTTTTTTTCTAGCTCTTCAAAAACTTTATGGGGCGCGAGTTTGCCGTTAATTTTAATAATCAAATAATTACGGCTCTTTAATTCCGCGAGGATCGGTGCGGTTCGTTTTTCGTATTCTTCGATACGAGTTGATAAAACCTCTGGATTATCAACCGTTCGAATTCTCAAATTGCCGCCGCAAATCGGGCAAGTTTTGTGATTGTGAGTTTCATCGCTATAAAGAATGCCCAAATGACAGACCGAACAAACACGACGAGTTTTATTTCTGCCAATCGCTTCTTCGGGCGGAATATCTATAAAAATGAAATAAAGATTTTCCCTGCCGTATTCCATTTCTAAAATTCTAACCAGGCCTTTTTCCTTGCCTTCTCCGAACGCCTCAAACATTGTTCGCGGCGAGCCGCTGAAAACGATGCTATAGCCGGACTTGGCAATTTGTTTCGTCTTTTCGCTGACAACTTTCAAAACAAACGGCGGATCCAGAAGCCTGCCGCTGTCAAAAAGCTGACGCTGTTCTTTAATTTCTGGCTTGTTTTGCAGTTCCGGATCGCGCACGACCGATTCTAGATATTTGCCGGTGTCAAAATGAATAAAACTTTTTGTCCAAGCCAGAAGGTTGGCTTGAGTCCCCTTTCCCGATCCCGGCGGACCATAAATAATCACAGCTTTTTTAGCCATGAGAATAATTTTACCATAGGAAGTCCCGAAAAGTCCCCTCGGGGGCGTGGGTTTCTACCTTATTCCCTCGTACTCTCGCAAGGTGAGTTCTGAATCAACTTGTTTGACGGTCTCAATGGCAACGGCAACAACGATCAGCAGGGCCGTGCCGCCAATAGTTAAAATTTGAACGCCGGTCAGCGCTTGAGTAATATTCGGAAGAATCGCAATAATGCCAAGAAAGAGCGCGCCAAATAACGTAACACGATTGGTAAGTTTCGATAAAAATTCTCCGGTTGGCTCTCCCGGGCGGATGCCCGGAATGAATCCCCCGCTCTGCTGGAGATTTTTGGAAATTTCTTTAGGATCAAAAGTCACGGAAGTATAGAAGTAAGTAAAGGCGACTACCAATAAAAAGTAGGCGGAGGCGTAGATTACCTGGTTGTTTAAAAATTGATTAACAAAGTCCTGAATTCTAACCGAAAGATCCGGAGAAAATATCGCCACCATCTGGCCAAAAAATTGAGGAAAAAGTAAAATGGAAATCGCGAAAATAATCGGGATAACGCCGGCTTGGTTTATTTTTAACGGCAAATAACTTGCGACTCCTCCATACATCTTTGTCCCCCGCACTCGGCGAGCGTAAGAAACCGGCACTTTGCGTTCCCCTTGGTTGACGAAAACCACGCCGGCAATAATCAGCACGCTCAAAATAATAAAAGCAAGATAGGTCGGCAACTGGGCGGTATCAAAAGTAACAATGGCGTTGCGAATAATCAGCGGCAAACCGCCGACGATACCGGCAAAAATGATCAGGGAAATTCCATTGCCAAGTTTTTGTTCCGTGATCAATTCCCCGATCCAGGTAAGAATCATGCTACCGGTAGTAATGATTAAAACATTTTGAAGAAGGCCAAAAGTTGATAAATGGACAACGACTTGCTGACTGGCCAAAAGATTTAAAAATCCATACGACTGAAGAAACGCCAACGGCACCGTAAGGTATCGGGAATAGCGGTTGAACTTTGCCCGACCAGCGGCTCCTTCTTCGTAATACATCTGCTTAAGAGCGGGAAAAAGCATTGTCAAAAGCTGCATAATAATGGTGGCGGTAATGTAAGGGCCAACACCAAGCATGGCGATGGAAAGATTAGAAAGACCGCCTCCCGAAAAGATGTTAAGAAAACCGAAAATCTGGCTGGAGCCCAAAAATTCGCTTAACCTTAACGGATCCACTCCGGGAATCGGAATAGTGGCCAAGACTCGAAAAGCCAAAAGTCCGAGCAAAATGTAAAATATCTTGCGCCGCAGATCCGGGATTTTAAAAATTTGAAACAATCTACTTAACATTTGATTAGATAATCTTGCCGCCGGCGGCCTCTATTTTTTTCCTTGCCGATTCAGAAACCGGCAATCCCTCGACGGTGATAGCCGATTTAATTTCGCCTTCACCCAAAATTTTTATTTTCTTGCCAAGCAGTTTTTTACTGACCATTCCATTTTTAGCGAATGTTTCCAAGTCACCGACATTCACGACGTCGGTTTTAGGAGTTAATGGTTTATTTTTGACCCCGCGCAATTTTGGCAAACGCTGAAGCAATTCTCGCTCCGCCGGCCGAATGCGGTGACCGGAGCGAGATTTTTGACCCTTAACTCCTTTGCCAGAATAAGTTCCGCGCTTTCCTCCTCTGCCAACTCTCGGTTTGGAGCTTTTTAACTGATGTTTCGGTTTTAAAGTATGTAATTGCATATTTTTTATACTTTCAATTTTTTCAAAGCTTCTATAGTCGCTAACGCGTTGGTTAATTTGTTGGGTGTGCGGCCAAGGCATTTAGCAGTCGCGTCTTTCACTCCGGCCAACAACAAAACAGCGCGAACGGCGCTTCCGGCCTTAAGACCGTGACCCTTGATCGCTGGTCTTATAAGAACTCTGGCAGCGCTGAATTTGGCGTCAATTTCGTGCGGAATTGTCCGATCGTTTAAAGTAATGGAAAGCATATTTTTTTGAGCGGAGCGTCTGGCTTTACCAATCGAATCGGCAACGTCAACGCCTTTGGCGATTCCAACGCCCACTCTCCCCTTTTCATCGCCCATTACTAACGTAGCGCGGAAACGAAAACGCTTTCCGCCAGCCACAACGCGGGTTACTCTACGAAGGTCTAAAACCTTTTCTTTAAATTCGCTTGGTTTTTGTGGTCCTCTTGGTCTGTACATAAATTTATAATTTTAATCCGCCTTCTCTGGCGCCATCCGCGACCGCTTTTACTCTCCCATGATAGGCGTAACTTGAGCGATGAAGAACGGCGTTTTTAATTCCAAGTTTTTTAGCTTTCTCGGCTATGGCGGTTCCAAGTTTTTTAGCAAGGTCAACTTTCTTTCCCTTGGCAATTTCCTTAGTTGACGCCGCCGCCATAGTGCGGCTGTTGGCATCATCAATTAGTTGAACGTAGGTGTATTTATTGCTTCGAAAAACGGAAAGGCGGGGTTTCTCGGCCGTACCAAAGATTCTCGCCCGACTGCGATTTTTTCTCAACGTTCTATTTAAATTTTTCTTTAAAATTCTTTTCATATGATTTTGTTTATTTAGCGGCCCCAGCTCCGGCTACTTTTTTACCGGCTTTTATCTTTATCACCTCGCCGGCGTAACGGATGCCCT
>JACOXP010000016.1 GCA_016182295.1 Candidatus Harrisonbacteria bacterium
ATGAGGAGCATATCCTCTTAAGGATGACATCCCATAATCCGGGAAATATGGATCGCCTTGAAGGTATTCATTAACTTCTATGATGGCTGTTGGGGCGCCGGGTGCGGGGGTTGGCGTTGGCGTTGGGGTTGGGGTAGGCGTAGGTGTTGGAGTTGGAGTTGGAGACGCCGTCGGGGACGGGGTAGGTGTAGGACTTGGAGCTCCTGACGCTAATGATGAGATTTCACTGGCGGTGAGAGCCTGGTTATAGATTCGAACATCATCTATTTTTCCATCCCAGGGACGAGAGCCGGCGGTTGGAGGATTATCGCCTATCCAGGTAGAGATTGAGGAGTTGGTGGTAATTGATCCGGTCTTGGCCGCGCTTCCGACTTCGGCGCCGTCAAGATAGAGTTTCATAGTCGCGCCGTCGTAGGTCGCGGCGACGTGGTACCAGGTAGAGTTGCTGAGGTTTCCTGACGAGGCAACTAAAGTTGAGGTTGTACCTCCTGTTTTGAGACGAAAACGGAGTTTAGTACCGCCACTGCTGATGGTCGAGACCATGAAGTAGTGATCTTGTTCTGAGGTGCTGTTAGCTTTGGAAACGATACGGCAGTCAACAGATCCGCAATTGGAAAGATTGTCCGAGTTGACCCAGGCAGCGATGGTTATGGCGCTTCCAGAAACATCGAGAGTTCCTAGATCGACTCGATCATTAATTCCATCAAAATCAAGGGCATTGCCGATTTTACCAGCTGTCCAAGTCGGGCCATTAATCAGGGTACCGGTATTGCCATTTCCGGAAGAATCGGAGGCGGTGGTGCCGGAAGATTCATCAAAAGCCCAATGACCAACGAGGCCGGAGGTTTGGGAAAGTGACGTTTGCGTTATAAACAAAAACCCAAGAAAAGCTAATAAAACCAGACAGCTCAAAAATAAAGTTTTTACCATGTCCCAATCATTATATATTAATTACTCTTGTATATTAGCAGTTATCCACATCTTGCGTAAAAAGCGATATCTTCGTGTTATAATTTCAACATACGCAAAAGGTCGAAACAAAGCCTAGAAACACTTACAACTTATGATTGTTGAAAGCTGGTTGAACGTACTCAGAGCTTCTATTCAGCAGCTTTGGCTTACTGTGGTAAGCTTTTTACCTTCGCTGATAGGAGCCTTGGTAGTGTTCATCGTGGGCCTAATCGTCGCCGCTGTTTTGGATAGAGTTGTGGAGAGGTTGATCTACTACGTAAAATTAGACATCCTGCTTCGCAAACTAGGAGTAGAAGCCTTTGTGCAAAGGGCCAATCTCAAACTCGATTCCGGTAAATTCTTAGGAAAACTGGTTTACTGGTTCTTTGTTTTGGCCTTCCTACTCGCCGCTTCTGATATCCTTGGTTTTATTACTCTCTCCGCTTTTCTCGGCACGGTTTTGGGCTACGTCCCGCAGGTTATCGTGGCTGTCCTGATTCTTTTGGCGGCGCTTCTCGTCTCCAACTTCCTGAAGGGCCTAGTGAGGGCCTCTATAATGAGCGCCGGCCTCCATGGAGCAAAGGGATTGGGCACGCTTACCTGGTGGGTAGTGATGATTTTTGGTTTGTTAGCGGCGCTGGTGCAACTTGGCGTAGCAGTAAGCATAATTAATACTGTTATTACTGGTTTCATCGCGATGCTAGCTCTTGCTGGAGGTTTGGCTTTTGGTCTTGGCGGCAAAGAACATGCTTCCAGATTCATTTCCAAACTAGAAGAAGAGGTAAATAACCGAAGATAAAAAACACAGATATAAAAAATAATCCCCCGATGACTATCGGGGGATTATTTTTTCTTTCTTAAAAATGTCGGGATATCCCAATTGTCGTCATTTTTACCTTTTTTAGATTCTTTATCTTTATCATTGGTTGACGATTTTTTTTCTTCAACGGCCGGTGATTCTTTTGTTTTTTTATCAACAACGATTGCTTTGGAACTAAAGAGAGTTGAGATTGCTGTCTCGCCATTTTTTAAATTAGCGCCGTTAAATCCTGTAGCTATTAAAATGACCTTGATTGTTCCTTTCTTAATCCGCCTGTCATGGTAAGCGCCAAAAATTATCTTCGCCGAAGAATCGGCCGATTCACCGACTACTTTAGCAATATCGTTAATCTCATTTAGTCTAAGATCTTTACCGCCGGAGACCGCGAAGAGAATGCCCTTTGCTCCATCTATGGAAACTTCCAGCAGTGGCGAGTTGACCGCTTGTTGAACGGCTTGCATTGCCCGCTCTTGTCCGCCGCTAATACCGATTCCAACTAAAGCGGAACCGGCGTCTCTCATAATCGCGCGAACATCGGCGAAATCAACGTTGATAATGCCGGGCATTGCGATAAGCTCCGCGATTCCTTGAACGCTGTGCCGCAAAACGTCATCTATGTACTCGAAAGCTTTTATAATCGGGGTGTCTTTTTGAATAACGCTAAAAATTCTGTCATTGGGAACGGCTACCAGGGTATCAACTTTTTCCCGCAAGCGCTGATAGGCGTCTTGAGCAATCCGCGATCTTTGCACGCCTTCAAAAGTAAATGGCTTAGTAACGACGGCGACGGTCAAAGCGCCGAGATCTTTTGCCACCTCGGCGATAATCGGAGAAGCTCCCGATCCGGTCCCGCCACCAAGACCAGCCGTAATAAAAACTAAATCCGCGCCTTTTAATCTTTCGGCGATCTCTGAACGATTTTCCTCGGCGGCCTGCTTACCGATTTCCGGATTCATCCCCGTACCCAATCCCCTGGTCAGATTTTTCCCGATGTAGATTTTGTATTTTGCTCGACAATAATCCAAATCTTGGGCGTCGGTATTAACAGCAATAAAATCAACTCCCTTGAGTTGAAAATCGTCTTGCATTCTGGAAATGGCATTGCCGCCGCCACCGCCAACTCCGACGACTTTTATTTTAGCCGTATATTCATCTTGGACTTTCTTAGACATAAATTACTAAGGCAAAAAAGATTGTAGGATTTTTTTAAAAAGACCCGTCCCAAGCTTTGATCCGCTGCTCTCTCGCGCCTGGTCCAGGCTCGAGAGAACCAGTCCGAAAGCGCAGGACCATTCCGGGTCCTCCGCCTGAGATGCCGAATCACAACTATTGAGATCAAAACTGGAAAGATTGGGAACTCCAATCTGGGCACTAAGCCGAAGTTCTTGTCGGGCAAGATCAGCCATCGCGGGAAGCTTGGCGCCCCCGCCGACTATCATCACTCCGCCCGGAAGATGATTCAGCTTGTTAATGTATTTTAGCTCATTATTAACAAATTCCAAAATCTCCGCAAGTCGAAGTTCAATGGTTTCGGCAATAATGCGACGAGTGGCGCTCCCTTTAGCCAAGGCATCGTATTTGGCAAGCTCAATTGTCTCCCTAGCCGGCACTTGTTTAGCTAGAGCGGAACCGAGAGAGAGCTTAATGCTTTCAGCCGCGATAACAGACGCCTTCAGACGAACGGCAAGGTCGTTTGTAACATTACCGGAACCAGATGGACAAACGGCTGAATGCAATAATTTGTTTTCTTCATAAACACTGATGCCGGTTTTGCCAAAACCTATGTCTACGACAACCACCCCAAGGTCTTTTTGATTTCTAGAAAGAATCATCCGGCTCACCGCTAAAGGAGAAAAAATCAATCCGGAAATGCTACCGCCGGCGTTTTCAACGCAACGACTCAAACCTTTGATCGAGGGGGCAAAAGCGTCCACTATTAATCCCACAACCTCCAAACGATTGCCAACCATTCCTAACGGATCTTTAATCCCCGGCACTCCATCAACTATAAATTCCTGAAGAATGAAATGGATCGGCATACGATTGAGCGGAAATTTTACCGCTTGCGCGGCTTCGGTTACTCGCTCAATATCATCTCGATGAATTTCCGAATCAGCGCGGGAAACGGCAACTACGCCATTGGTTTTTTGTATTCTAAAATCCGGACTGCCAACGCCAAGATAAATATTTCTGGCGGCGGATTTGGAAACACTTTTAATTTCAGCGATAACTTGAGCGACGGAACGCGTAACTTCCTGGGGGTCGTCAACAGCCCCTCTCCGCATGCCGCTCGACGGCATTTTTATAAGCTTAAGCAGGGCCAATTGGCCGTTTTTCTTTTTTTCAACGACTACTGCTTTGATACTGTGGGATCCGATATCTAAACCGGTGATAAGATTAGCCATGGGAGCGTAGAAACTTAAGAAGACGATTTTCTTCTTTTTGCATTCTTATTCTATCATTTTTTTTAAGGTGATCATAGCCAAGAAGGTGTAGAAATCCGTGGATTAGCATATAGGTGGGATCTTCGTCGTGTTTTTTTATGTAGTGGGGATTGAGGTAGATCTCTCCAAGCCATTTTCCCTTAATATCCGGCCTTGGGAACTCTTTGGGGGCCGGGAAGGCAAGCACATTTTTATTCATAAAACTGTCATCAACCAAAAAAATCTCCAAATAGGCGTTTTTTTCTCTTAAAAAATTCGCCAGTTTCCTGGCGTCTCTCTTGATTGTCGGCTTAAGTCGGTCAAATCCCTTTTTAAAGCTCTCGACAACCACCGTTATCATGAAAGCTTGTTTTTTACCATTTCGCTGACCATTCCGGAATCGGCCTTCCCTCGAAGCTCTTTCATTACGGCCTTCATTGCCGGCCCTATTTCTTTTTTCTCGAGTTTGGACAGAATGGCATCTACCGACTTTTCAACTTCTTCCCGACTCATTTGAGCCGGCAGATAACGCTGAACAACTTCCAACTCAGATTTTTCCTTAGCCGCAAGATCGGGGCGATTGCCTTTAGAGAAGATCTCGATAGATTCTTTGCGTTTTTTTGCTTCACTCATCACAACCTGTAAAATCTCTTCGTCAGTTAGTTCGTCCGATCCCCCTTTGGTTCTCTTTTCAATTCCTTTATTATGCAGAGCTGATACCAACATACGCAAAACGTTTAAAGCCAAAGCGTCGCCGCTTTTCATGGCGGTTTTGAGATCGGAATTAATTTTTTCCTTCAACGACATTCTATCTAGAGAATACCAAGTTTTTTCGCTTTCTCAACTTCTCTTTTTTTATTTTCTCGATGCAAAGCCGAAAGGCGACGTTTTAAGCGATTAGCGGGACGGTCATGAAAGCGGCGTTTTTTTGCTTCACGCAAAACTCCGCTGTGCTGAACGCGTTTCAAAAAGCGATAAATAAGGGTATTGGTTGTTTCGTTTTCTTTTTTTCTAACCTCCATTTTATTTTTGTTTCTTTATTTTTTCCGCTATGTCTTTTAGCGGTTCTTTCGGCGGATTGTCAACGACGGAGTGAATTGATTTTCCTCCATCGCCGGAAAATCGCGGGATGACATGAATATGCAGGTGATCTACCACTTGCCCGCCAGCTCGGCCGTGATTAATGCCGATCGTAAAACCATCTGGTTTAAAAGCTTTAGCAAGTATACCAGTTACTTTTTTTACTGTCAAAAGAACCGGGGCGGCAAGATTGTCTTCTAAATCAAGCAGGTTTTCCGAATGATTTTTGGGAATAACCATTGTATGGCCGGGGGCTTTAGGATGAACGTCTAAAAAAGCGAGGGTGAAGTCGTCTTCATAAATAACTTCTGAAGCAATTTCTTTCCTGCCGATTTTACAAAAAAGGCAATCTGCCATTACTTTTTCATTTTTCTCTTGAGAACCGCCACTAACTTCTTGAGCGGCACTGTCTCTTGGGCTCCGCTTTTCATATCGCGAATTATCATCGCCTGCTCAAATGCTTCCTGCTGACCAAAAATTAAAGAAAGGTTGACGCCGGCCTTGTCGGCGGCTTTAAGTTGAGCTTTGAGCGAATCTTTGCCCAACGCTTCGAGGACGTCAATGCCATCTTGTCTCAAGTGTTCCAAAAGCGCGAAAGCTTTAAGTTTCGCGGTGTCGCCGATGTGAATCAGGAATATTTTCGGTTTTGTTTTTCCAAGAAGGTTGATATTTCTTTGTTTAATTAATTCTAAAACCCGCTCCATGCCTATAGCCGCGCCGACACCGTTTGATTGCCGCCCACCCAAAAGATCAATAAGATAGTCATATCTTCCTCCTGCGGCGATAGCCAAACCAAATCCTTCGGAAAATATTTCAAAAACCGTCTTAGAATAATAATCGAGACCTCTGACTAAAAATTGATTTAAAGTGTAGGGAATGCTGATTTCCTCTAAAAATTCCAGAACTTTTTTTAAATGACGCTTGCAATCGGCGCAAATCGAATCAAAACTATTCGGCGCTTCTTTTTTCATTTCTGAACATTCTTTTTCTTTACAATCCAGCAGCCGGAGCGGATTTAATTTCAAACGGTGGCGACAATCGGCGCAAAGTGATTTCTCTTTGTTTCTATAATAATCGGTCAATTTCTTCCGATAATTCGGGCGGCATTTGGCGCAACCGATGCTGTTGATTTGAATATTGAGATCTTTAATTTTTAAAACCTGCAAAAACCGGAAACAGGCGACTATAACCTGGGCGTCATAAATCGGATCGTTTTCTCCGCTAATAATTTCAAAACCAACTTGATGAAATTGACGAAACCTTCCCGCTTGCGGTTGTTCGTATCTAAACATCGGGCCTTCGTAATAAAATTTCAGCGGATGGCCCAAGTGGCTCAAACCATGCTCGATATAGGATCGTGCTATCGGCGCGGTTCCTTCCGGACGAAGAGCCAACACGTCCCCGCCTCTTCCTTTTAAAACGAACATCTGTTTTTCGATGACGTCGGAGGTGGAGCCAAGCGATTGCTCAAAAAGTTCCGCTCTTTCCATAATCGGAGTATCAATTCGCATAAAATTATAGGTCGAGGCAATCTCTTCCGCCGCTTTTCTTAATTTGGCCCAAAGCGGCTGATCTTGCGGAAGAATGTCGTGCATTCCCTTAGGAGAAGTTATAATTGGTCGTCTGGATGATTTTTTCGTCATTTTAATATTGAACGTGTTCCAAAACCCCAAATTGATTAATCGGAAAAATCCTAAATCTCACAATGCCAATTAAATCGTTTTTAGGAAGAGGTCCCCAATTTCGAGAATCAAGACTATTATACCGATTATCACCGAGAACAAAATACTCGTCCGTTTTTAGCGCGATATCTACTAAACCATTGGTTTCCCCGGGGATGGCAAATTTCTGGCCATCGCCGCTGATAACCGTCGCTTGATTATCGCGAATTAAAATTCTATCGCCGGGCAATCCGATAATTCTTTTTATGAAAAAAGTGGAGGGTTCTTTGGGATAACGAAATACGACTACCTCACCTCTTTCCGGGCCGCGAAAACGATAGGTCACTTCATCCACAATAAGATAATTACCGTTAGAAAAATTCGGTTCCATGCTAGCGCCGCTTACTAAAAACGGTTGGGCGATAAAGTTGCGGATAAGAAACACCGCCGCCAGAGCGATAACCAAAACTTCTATCACCTCCCAAGCGGATAGTATCAGTTTTTTTAAACCGCGCATTTTATATATAATGGAGTATGTAATGAATAAAATCAAATTGATAGTCGGTTTGGGAAATCCCGATAAAAAATATGAAAACACCCACCACAATGTCGGTCTTCTTTTTGTGAAATATTTAAAAACTTTAAAACTTAGCGGCTATACTCTAGTGGCTAGCAATGCTTATATGAACGAATCGGGTAAATTTATTGCCAAGGAAATTAAAAAATCCGGCGCAAAACCGGAAGAATTATTGGTTGTTCATGACGATAGCGACCTTGAAATTGGAAAATATAAGATACAACTTGGGCGGGGCGCGGCTGGCCATCACGGAGTGGAGAATATTCAAACGGTTCTCAAAACAAAAGATTTCTGGAGGTTGAGGATCGGAATAAGACCAAGGGCGGGCTTGCCCGCCGAAGCCCTGCCTGCCGGCAGGCAGGTCCGCAGAGCGAAGGCGGGAGAATTTGTTCTTAAAAAAATCAGCGCTGCCGACGGCAAAACGCTGGAAACAACTTTTGGGGAAATCGTTAAAAGATTAGAGAAGTTACTCTAAAAGTGATATTAAAGGAAACGGTGCCGTCGGCGTTGGCTTTGATACTGGTTAACGGCAGGGTCACGTTGGAAAAATTTGGTTCTTTCTCTAAAGTATTTTTAAACGCAATGACCGAAGCATCGCTTGAAGCTCTTCCCAAAATAATAGCGTTCAGATTGGGGTCAATAGACACCCGATCAAAAGAAATTCTCGCTCCTCCCAAAACTTTGATCCTATTAAGAAACGGGCTCCAAGGGGGGTTTTCTTGTTTTATTCTATCCACAAAATCAACTGATTGATTAAAAGCTTGAGCGGCTTCTTGAAGCGTCCGAACCTCATCAAGAGGCACTAATCCCCGACTCTCCAAATCTTTAGCCAGAATATCAGAACCGCGAACCAAAAAAACGTTGCCAATAAATAAAACCAAAACCATAAATCCCAAAACAAGACCGATAAGATTTCGCCAACTTTTTATAAAATTAATCGTCAATTCTCGATAATAACTTTTCTCCACCCCAATGGCAGTCAAGGAAATAAAACGATCTTTATAGCGTGGAATTAAACCCCTAAGCGCTCCGCCCAGAGCGCCGATCCACAGCGGAGATAAGTGCCCAAATTTGGCTATAGTGAGAAACTGGATATTAAGATCAAAAACTTTTTTCAAATCAGCAATGATATCTTTGGCAATCGGACTATTAATTAACAGAATATCGCGGATTGGCTCGCCCCAACGGCTGGAATAAAACGTTGTTATCTGCCGGACTTGACGGTCTAAGCTGTCCAGCACTTCCTTGGTGGAAACTTTTTTGGCGCCAATTTCTTCGCGAAGCGACGACCAGGGGACAAAATAACTGAAATAAGGATTATTATTTTTCACAACAGTCAAATTCGGACCATCGGAAGAAAGATTAATAACCAAATAAGGATTATTGGGATTGACCCCAACTCCGTATTCTTTTATTAAACGCGCGAGTGAAAGCGCCAGAAATTCCACCGCTAGTACGGCGAAGTTTGCTTGTTGAAGCGCGTCCAAATAATCATCAACGTCTTTTGACGGCACGAAGGCGCCCAACGCTTCCAGTTTGCCGCTTTTTTCAGTGCTTAGCATTTGATAACTGCGATAAGACGTAGCCGCGTCAATCGGAGAAATCATTTCCAAATTCAATTTAGCCGTCTCTTCCAAGTTTTTGACGGCTGTGGGGGGCAACGCGAAGGTTTGAGTGTAAATACGATGAGATGGCATAACCAAAACAACATGCAACGATTTTTTTGGTAACTCGATCTGCCGATGCAACGCCTTTAACGAAGATACTAATTTAGGTTTGTCCTTTACCGCTCCTCCGCTGATCACTCCGGGCGGAAGTTGAATTAAGGATTGTTTTAATCTCCCGCCATCGATTCTTAAATAGCGTAGGGTTTGATCGGATACTTCAAGACCGCCGACGGGCGGCTCTGGATTAATAAATCGTTTTACATCAATTTTCATCCCGTTAGAAGTGGCCAATCCTCGACGTTTTGATATAGCTGGTTAACATAGTTTTGTATTCGGCCGTTAGAGTTAACGTGGAGATTGTTCCACTTTTAACCTGGCCGGTATCGGAATCTACCTCCACTATCGCTCTGATCTTTTTCTTTCGGTTTAAAGAATTGCCCTCTGAGATAATTTCGTGCTTGCCCACGCCGGCGCAGATATCCTTACAAACAATAACTTCCGCGGCGCTTCTGTTAACCGACAAAGAATAAGAATCGTTGTAATTTTTATTGAGAATGATTTTTAAAATCGCGTCATCAACTCCCGCTTGAGCCGCCGCCAGCGCTTCCGCGGAAAGTCGGGCGGCAAAAATTGTCGTGTTAAAATAATAGGCCAAAAAAGCAATGGCAATGGCTATTTCAATAATGATGCCCCCCAAGAGTATCATTGTTGGCAGTGAAGAAACGCCTTTTCTAATCTTCATGGGCTATAATTTATTATTACATCATCTACTCTCGGCGTCGACTCATTCATAGTGATAATAAAGATCTTGTATCGGAAATAGCGGACATTATTGTGATCCTGTCTCCGAATCGGCGTCTGAACACTCGGCCCGCTCGGTTCATAATAAGTAACTTCACTTCCGTCGCTACCCTTAAAATTCCAAGGACCGGTGGAAATATTAGAAGAGGCGATTTGGAATTTTACCACGGTGCCGATCGGAGAGTTGCCTAGCCAGGAAACGGTGTTAAGAGCAACGCCTCCGTTTACTTGTGTGTCAAAAATACTTGACGTTAAAATTCCGGTGGTGGGCAGGTTACCGCGCCAATCAGTTTTTACTTTGTAATCGCTGGTGGAGCAGATATTGCCAACGCCGCTATTGTTGCAGTTAAAACTTATCCAGCCAATAACATCGTTCCAGGCCCAACCCCTAAACACTCCCGTGTCGGTGTCTATAGTAACTGAATAAGTCGGATTGCTCGGGCAAATATTAAGACTGTCTGAACTATTGGTTTCGTTGCCGCAAAAACTTATCCAGCCAATTTGATCGCTCCAAGCCCAACCAGAAAGTTGGCCGTTGATAGTATTGCGCACTTTCCAATTACCTGATGAACCCGTGCAAATATCACCGCTGGGAGTAGTACCGCAATCAAGAGCGATGTCCCCAACATCCGAAGAGGCCCAGCCTTTTATATGAGAAGAAACCACCTGAACCGCCCCCGTTTTGCCAAAATCGATCCAACCAACTAAATCGCTCCAGGCATGCCTCTCGTTGTTAGCAAAACTTATATTGGAACTGAGGGCGAAAGCCGTAGATGTGAAAAACCAAGAAAAAAAAACTATTAGGACAGGAATCGCGATCTTCCCTGCCGTTGTTTTAAACACATCCATTAAAAACCAGTAACTTTTATCGAACCGGGTATCTCGGTGTCATTAATTAAGTTCGAGCTTGAATAAAGATTATTCACTGAAATAATAGGGCCTTCTTGGCCGCCGCCTCCAGACCAATCGGTTTGGCGATAAATCAGATTGCGGCTCCGGGTCAAAAACTTATCTAAATTCACCTCCGCTGTTTCTTCAGTCTCGTTCCAAGTTATGGTAACTATCACTTTTTGAGTTGATGGGTCATCGTTGGAAGGACTATAAATCGCTTCAATGTTGCCACCGGCATCGCGACTGACGTTTTCAACCGTGAAATAACGAGTGAATTCCTTATTATCAAGGGTTACTATTTCACTGCCGCTGGAGGCGGAAAACCCTTGGCCGGAAATACCTAAATAATACTGGGCTGGGGATTTAGCAACGTCGTAAAGATTGTGCCAATCGGCTTCGGTAAACACAGTCACTTTATCCAAAAGCTCCTGGCCGAGCGAGCTTGCCGTCTGAATATTTTTATTTTGAAGATTAGACCGCAGGGTAATGGCGATGGTTACCGCCGCTCCCCCGACTAAAATCGCTCCGATCATAACTCCGATTAATATTTCAATAAGCGATTGGCCTCTAATTCTGTTCATAGACATCGCTTTTATTATACCAAATTAAGGACTGTAATTTATAATGACGTCGTCAACTCGCGGACTTTGCCCGATGGCGGAAATAAAAATTTTGTAACGGAAATAGCGGACATTATTGTGATCTAATCTCCGAATAGGCATCTGAACTCCCGGACCGGAGGTGTAGTAACTAACAGTGGTGCCGTCATCACCAAGAAAATTCCACGGATCACTCAGATTATTAGATGAGGCAATTTGAAACTGCACAACAGTATTCGGCCTTGGTTCTCCCAGCCACATTATCGTATTTAACGCCACGCCGCCATCTATCCGAGTATCGAAAGTGCTGGATTCGAGTGAGCCAAAAGTAAGTGGCGGTGGAGGAGGGGGTGGTGGAGGCACTGGTGGAGTGGACCACGACGTTTTTACTTTGTAGTCAACTCCGGGCGGTGAAGGTGCGCAAGTTCCGGTATTGTTACAATTAAAACTTATCCAGCCGACAATATCGTTCCAAGCCCAGCCGTTAAAAGTTCCATCCGATGGATCAATGACTACTTGGTACGAAAACGGTCCAAGAAATCCCCCCACCGAACCGAAAAAACTTATCCAGCCGATATTGTCATTCCAGGCCCAACCGGAAAGATTTCCATTACCGTCGTTCACTACTCCCCAGTTACCAGCCGGTCCAACGCAGGTCGGGGCAGGCGGACTGGGTGTAGTCGCGCAGTTCAAGGCAATAAATCCTATACTGGATGAGGTGTAACCGCGTAATTCTGAATCGGTCACCTCCACTTCTCCCTTTCCAAAATCAATCCAGCTAATAACATCATTCCAAGCGTAACGTTCGTTTGACGCGGTAGAAATATTAGCCGACACATGAGCGGCAAAAGCAACCTCTGCCAACGGTAAACCAGCCAATAAAACAGCGATGAAAACAAAAATTATTTTATTCTTCTGTAATAGTTCCTTGAGCATTGATGGTGACTGTTTTTGTCGCGGTCGGATCTGACGCCAAGCTTAAAGTTATAATAGTCGCGGCGTTTGGTTCTCCGGTAATTTTTGAAAAAACCACATCTTTGGTATTCCCAGAGGATGGGTCGGTAAACTGGACCGCCCTGGGAATCCTAAAAGTACTTTCCGCGATATCGAAGGATGGCCCGTTAAAAAGTTGAATCGATCCCTCGCCGGTATTATCGAACCGAACCCCCCATTGCTGGGCATCTTCCTGAGCGACCGCTTTCGCCTGAGCGTCTCTTAAAAAACTGACTATTTTTCCGGAGGTCAAACCAAGGTCCTGGTTTTTACGATAGTTAACCAAACTTAGATAACCCCCCAAACTGATGATTGCCACCAAAGCGCTGACAATCAATATTTCCATTAATGTGAACCCGCGGCTGTTCATCCCGATTAGAAGTGGAACCTGTTTTGACGCGAACCTTTGATCATTGTTTTTTCTTGATTGTATCCATCGTAGAAACGACGGCCGAGTTGGGAGCCACTTCTAACGGGATTCATCCTTAAAATTGAGTAACAAGTTGATAGACCGGGACCAAAATCGAAAGAGCGATGACTCCGATAACCGCTCCGATCAGTAAAAGCAATATCGGTTCTATGTAAGTCACCAGGTTTTTTACAGCCGCGCTTACTTCAGAATCATAGAAATCGGCGAGCGTGCCCAGCACCTCATCCAAATGGCCGGCCTTTTCCGCTATGGCTACTAGGTTAATGACTACCGGGGGGAAAATGGTCTCGCGCGCGAACGCTTCGCCTAAAGTTAACCCTTTGGAAATACCTTCTTGCGCGACATTTTTCAGGGCCATCTTGATCCGGGGATGCACTACCGCGTCGGCGGTAATGTTGATCGCCTCCACAATTGGCAAACCTGCTTTCATCAACGAACTCAAAGTGGATGCGAATCGCTGAACTGCCAATTTGTAACTTACGGTGCGAACGATCGGGATGGTATTTAATAAAGTAGCGCCAAAACGTTTCCCGGTAACAGTTCGCCTGAAAAAAATGTATCCTCCGGCAACCAAAACAATCAAAGCAGTTAAGAGATAGACAAAATTAGCGCCCAAAAACGTGCCGACTGCGAAAACAATTTTTGAAAAAAGCGGCGGATTAAAACCTCCCCCGCTAAAAACCTCGGCGATTCGCGGCAAAGCGAAAGTAACCAAGAAAAACAAGATCGCGGTGGAGAGACTGAAGAGAATTATCGGGTAAACTAAAGCTGATTTGATGCGATTGCGAAGCTCGTTTTCTTTTTCTAAACTAACGCTTAAATCTTCAAAAATCTTTTCCAGATTTCCGGAGGCCTCTCCGGCTTTTACCAAATTAATAAATACGGGGGAGAAAAACTTCGGGTATTTCGCGAAAGTTTTATAAAATTGCTCGCCCTTTTCCAAACTGCTTCTGATTTCCAAAAGCAAGGATTTTAGAATCTGTTTGTCAAAATTGGCGATTAAAATGTTAATCGCCCGGAAAAGATCGGTCCCGACTTTCAACATTAAAGCTAAATATCTAGTTAAAAAGATTTTGTCGGCAACCGTGATTGATTGCCCAAAAACGCTTTTGGTTCTTTCGGAGGCAAAATGTTCAGCGGTTACTGAAACTGGACGAAGGCCCTTTTTCGCCAAAAACTCCAGCACTTTGCCGGTCGTTTCGGCTTCAAGAGTGCCGTCTATAACTTTTCCAGAAGCATCGGCGGCCCGATAATTATATTTGGCCATGCTCTAATTGTAACACATTATTCTCGAATAACCCGTAGAATTTCCTCTATGGTGGTCATTCCCCGTTCCGCTTTGCGCAATCCGTCCTCAAACATAGTAACAAAGCCTTTTTTTCGTAAAATTTTCTTTAAATTATCAAGGGTAAAATTCGGATTAACGATTTCGTTGCGGATTTCTTCATCCACGTTCATATTTTCATAGATGGAAAGACGTCCTTTATATCCAAGACCACCACACACGCTACAACCCTCTCCCTTGTAGAGGGTTTTGGGGATTTCAGGCGGGTTTTCCAACTCCAGTCCTTTAAATTGATTTTTAATAGCGTTGGCGATTTCTGGGGTCACTTTGAATGAGGTAATGCAATCCTGGCAAATTCTTCGGACAAGGCGCTGAGCCATTATCATGTTTAAAACCGCGGCGACCAAAAATGGTTCGATTTTCATGTCGAACAGCCGCGGAACGGCTGTTGGCGCGTCGTTGGTGTGCAAAGTGGAAAGAACCAAATGGCCGGTTAGCGCCGCTTGGACGGCGATATCGCCGGTTTCGCTGTCACGAATCTCACCGACTAGAATAATGTTTGGATCTTGACGAAGAAGCGCCCGAAGTCCGCTCGCGAAAGTGATACCGGCCTGCGGATTAACCTGCATCTGGTTCACGTATTTCATTTCGTATTCGATCGGATCTTCGATGGTATTAATATTCACTTCGGGACGATTTAACACGTTAATAATTGAATAAAGCGTCGTGGTTTTTCCCGATCCGGTAGGACCGGTGATTAGGATAATGCCGTAGGTTTTCGCGATATTTTCTTTGACAACCTTTATTGTGTCTTCCAGCATTCCCAATTCTTCAAAAGACAGCGGGCGCGAAGTCGCTTCCAAAAGACGCATTTCCACTTTTTCTCCGTAAAAAGTAGGGATAACGGAAACGCGGATATCAATAACATCGCCGCCGCTCGCCTGGAAGCGAAACCGCCCGTCTTGCGGCTTGGAGTGTTCGTCAAGGCGCAAACCGGAAAGCAATTTAAAACGGGCGGCGATCGGCGGGTGAACTTCTTTCGGTATTCTGGTGATTTCGTGCAACACGCCGTCAATTCGATAACGCACTAATATATTCTCTTCCAAAATTTCCAAATGAATATCGGAGGCGCGGGAAGCAATAGCGTAAGAAAGAATATTGTCGACAATTGCCACAATCGGAACTTCCGCCGCCGCTTCTTTGGCGCTTTTGCCATAAATTTGCGCTTGCAAAGAAGCTTTAATATTATCTTCGATTATTTTTCTAAATTCCTCCGCGGAACGGCGGCCATACAGCGCGTAACCGCGGTTCAGATCTTCGCCGGTCGCCAAAAATGGCTTAATTTTTGCCTTGAGGTAACTTGAAAGGAATTCGATGGTGGTTAGATCGTTAGGATCATTCATAGCCACATTCAAAGAACCATCCTTTTCTCGTCTAAAAATAATTACCCTTTTTTGCTTGGCTATATTTTCCGGAAGTAGCCGAAGAACGGATTCATCAATTGAACGGGTTGAAAGTTTGGCGAGAGGCACGCCGAAATATTCAGCCAACAGACCGGTGTAATAATCGCTCTTGAGGTAATTGCGGGAAATCAAGATATCGGCAGTCGACTGACCCATGCGTTTGGCGTCAAAAAGAACTTTTTCGAATTCTTCTTCGGTAATCAGACCGGCCTTAACCAGTTTTTCTTTTAGAACTTTATCGGGAATTTGAACCATATAGTTACGAAGGTCTAACTTTTTTTATTATACCAAAGACCGGATATAAATTACCCTCTAAAATAACCCAACATCAAAGTAATTAGAGCGACGGGAATCCAAAGATAGTATGGAGAAACTCGTTCGCCTTTGCGAAAAATCGAATAAATTCCCGTTAAAAGAAGGTAAATGACGAAAAAGCCCGGGAGATAAACCAGAAACCACGGATGGCCTATTAATAAAATAGCGGTTGCCAAAATCCATGGCTCCGCCGGCCAAAAAAATCTTTCCCGGAAACGTTTATTTAAAAGTTTTGCCAGAAAAAGGGCTAGAATCGCCGAGCCAAGCGCCGCCAGTTCTTTGAAATAAAAGTTGGTAAAAGCGTATTGAATAAAGTATCCGATTCCCCGATGGGGCGGCAAAAAAATCTTGGTCATTTCATTGTCGTCCCAAATTTGATACTGCCAATAAGTCCAATACGCCGAAATAGCAAAAATTCCGATTACGGAAATTAGAAAAATAATTTTAGAAACTCTCAACAACAAAGGAGGGCGCAAGAATTTTTGCGCCCCCCAAAGTACGATTAAGATCGTAAGTTTAGAGATTAAGACCGGGGGCATTGCCTATCTCATAAGAATTATCGTCGTTGCCGCCATCGGAAGTATTGCTTTCCACGTCATCACCGCCACCTGTCGAGTAGCGCAAACTCTGCATATTGGCATTAATTTCAAATGTTGTGCTAATACCATTAACTTCGTTTCCGCAAGAGTACTGATAATTATTAGTCGCGTCATTCACCGGGTCTCTGGGTAAAGCCGAAATTGGAGATCCTCCCGTAGTGAGACTTAAATTGGCAAAAACCCAACCAGTGCCATCCGTGGACTGATCGCCGGGGTTACTTGGTGTTGCGCTAGTTGCGGCAACCCGCTTTGTTGGACTCGCAGTAACGGTAGATACACCCCAATTAACTCCGCAGTCTAACGGACCTCCTCCATCACCCATATCCGGGGCCGCCGCAGTCGCAAAGTAAAGACCAATGGCGCTTTGTATAGCGGCAAGGTCGGCAATTCTCTGCGCGTCCCTAGCTTGAGCGAAAAGCTCCGCCGGGTTTAATACCAAAACAACAACAGTCGCCAAAATAGCAAGGATGCCGATTACGACCAAAAGCTCAATGAGCGTAAAACCTTTTTTAATATTTGAATTGTAGTTCATAAAAGTAATTATATTACCGACCTTTATCTAAGCAATAGGGGCTTGTGGATAACTATTTGATCATCTCTTTAATCTTATTAACGATATCTTCTTGGCTTGCTTGCGCTTTAACCAGATATTCCGCTCCCAATTCTCGAGCATGCCTAACGTCAACCTCTTGTCCCAAATTTGAAAGGACTAAAGCTTTTATTTTTTGAAGACCGGGGGTTTTCCTTATATCTTCAAGCACCTCAAATCCCGATTCTCCGGGCAAGATAAGATCTAAGAGCATAACTTCCGGCTGAAATTTTCCCTCCAGCAAAACTTTATGCGCTTCTTTACCGTCATTCACTAATCGCACCTCCAGCCCTTCTTTCTCCAGACGGGTTTTTAGAAGCGATGATAAAAAGGGATCGTCTTCTACTAACAAAACTTTGGCCATAACTTGCATTATACACTAATGTATCAAACCCCGCACCATGTACCTGAAGACTTACTCAACATTCCGCCGTTTCTGACTACATCGCCTAACGGCTCTGATCGTCTTAACGCAAAATCTCCAAGCAAATGGTGCGGGGTTCTGAATTTTGTAACCAAATTTTCCTCTCCGCTTCCAGCGGATCGAAACTTTGGACAAAATTCGAAAATTTTATAGTTATCCCAATAATCGAGACTTTTGGCTCCTCGATCAAAACCGTTTCCGCCAAATGGCGGGTCGACGCTCCTTTTTACAAAAGTAAAAAGTAAAATTTAATTGGTCCACGAGCAGCTTCCGCTACCCGTGCCTTGTTCATGCTTTTCCGCGTGTCGCCACGCGGCATGGACTATATCTTCATCCTCTCACTAAATATTTTGGCTTTCACTGGATGCCAAGAACCAATAGTCTTGGCAAACAATCTATGATGCTTCGTTGAAACAAATAATCGCCAATAATCAGGGTCTACTCTGCGACTAGGATTATGCAACTTTCCGGTTGCAATTCCTAAGTCCGAAAGTAAATTCCTAACCGATGTCATCTTGTTTTGGTTTTTCTGAACCAACTGAACATAAAAGATTTTGTTGTTTCTTGGAATACCCCCTTCTGCGTCGAAAAACCCTCGCAAATACATTGCTTTTTCTTTATCGGTTTTTAAACTCATTGGATCGAAAGAAAAATCTAGTTCTTTGCACGTTGTCTCGAGCGTGTAGAGATTTCGATTTTTACCCTCTTTATAAATCCAAGAATTATAACCGATTTTTTTAAGCAATATCTGCAATTTTTCTAGCCATTGCGGGTATTTCTGAACAAACCTTATTCGCGTTCTTTTATTCAGAGAAGCGTCATGCATTGCTCCGTGAAGATAGGCCAAAATTTCTAATTTCTTGAGAGGAGTCTGGCGTGTAGTCTCTGAGGACTCCCCGACGCGTGTCGGGGTTGCCTGCTGATTTTCTGCACCGATCGCATTTTTACTCACGTAATTATTTTAACATGAGTAGCGTCGGATACTTACAGATGTTCCAGCATATAGCCAGATTGTTTGTTTCGCATTACTGCGAAAAGTCGCAACAAGTAGAATACTTCTACGACTTACCCCTTGTCACCGAGTTTACCCTGATACGCCGAAGGCGCACTTCAGGTACTCCCGGCTTCCTTGAGTTGACGGGCGAATGTTTTCTTTAGAATTAAGAATTGACGTTCCCACGTAGCGAGCGGATTTCCCGCACTACGCGAGCTCTTAAATTTTTATTTAAGAGTAGCTCCTTCCTCCGATGTCCGTCGGAGTACTATGAGCTAGCTGACTTCTAATGCGCGTATCATTTCCATTTCACGCATCAGATCTCCACAGGTTAGTTATAGAACTTTTCCTTACATCCATAACTCGGTTCGCACTTGATCTTCGCTACGCTCACCACCCTTTCGTAGCTCGATCGCCGATTTTTTGTTAAGGCTGTAATTTGCTTCCGAACCCTTCTGCCGCCTCTCTCACGATTGGCGACTGTTCTTCAGCTACGGTCCGATGTCCATCGGACGAGTCGATTTTAACGACTTAGTTGCTATAACCTGCTGTGCGCGATTCTTGTGAGTACAGGACTCGAGAACGTATTCACCGTGGTATAGCTGACCCACGATTACTAGCGATTCCAACTTCATGAGGGCGAGTTGCAGCCCTCAATCCGAACTGGGGCCGGTTTTCTTGGATTAGCTCCGCCTTGCGGCTTGGCAACCATTTGTACCGGCCATTGTAACACGAGTGTAGCCCAGGGCATCAGAGGGCCATGCGGATTTGACGTCATCCCCGCCTTCCTCCGTGTTAAACACGGCAGTCTCCCGTGACATATCAAACACGGGATAGGGGTTGCGCTCGTTACCCCACTTAAGGGAACACTTCAAAGCACGAGCTGACGACCATATTGCTCCTTTATTACTAAAGGTATGGACTATACCATCTTCCAACCCAAGTTTTTGGACCCCTATTGACAAATTCAATAGAGTATGCTACATTGCTACGGTGAATGCTGAAGCCTGCACCGGCCACCGAAACCTTCGGCTGATGGTGAATAGCCATCTAAACCGCGTCTGCTTCGAGCAGACAGAATAACAATGTGGCGGGGAGGTCTAGAGGGCACCTCGGCGTATAGCCAAAAGCCCTCTTTTTTATTTGTCCAAAAACTTGGGTTGGAGACCGGCGTTTTCTCCGACTAACGTCGGAGCCGATTACTACGCCACTTTTGTAGTAATCAAGTCTCTACGGGGTGCGAACACTGATTTTTGTAATCTTACGGAATAAGGATAAATCAAGGAAAGAAATTTATTTGTTTCTAGCCGAGAAAAATACAGGCAAAATGTCTTAGCCGTGCGATAGTAGTAGATTTTCATCTTCTGAAAACCCAGCAAACGCATCAACGCCAGATCATTTCCTGCTTCCTCTCTACTTCCATAAACAATGCGACAATCACGATAAAAATCTTTTGCCACCGAACCATCGCCGTCAAATCTGCCGGCGATATACGGTAAAATTAAATCTTTACCGATTTGCTTCGCATCATTTTTGAATTCCTTGAATATCCTCAACAAAGGACGGCTATTTACATATAAATGATAAGCTTTTGTACGCCGTTTGAATTTATCCGGGTGATAAATTCTTAACTTTAATCTCTCGACTGGTAGAAATTTCAGGAAAAATTCCCGAAATTTCTCTATCAAGTCAGTATCGGTATTGCTTAATCCAATACTACTTGTCCGATGATATCCGTCAGCGCACCACAAACCAACGATGTAAGCGTCGTTCTTCGTTTTAAGATTCCAAAAATCAGTATTCGCACTTCCCACGGTATTGCCCATGCATATATTTTAACATGCATTAGGGTTCCACCGTTATGAGCCGGTTTTACACTCCGAATTACTTCGGAGCGGGTCGATAAATCAACCATGCAGCACCTGTCCAGCCGTTCCTTGAGAGAAAGACCTGCCTTTCGGCAAATCGTCGTCTGGATTTCAAGCCCTGGTAAGGTTTTTCGTTTATTGTCGAATTGAACCTCATGTTCCACCGCTTGTGCGAGTCCCCGTCTATTCCTTTGAGTTTTAGCCTTGCGGCCGTACTTCCCAGGCGGCAGACTTAACGCGTTAGCTACGCCACCCCGAGGGTCGATACTCGGAATAGCTAGTCTGCAACGTTTAGGGCGTGGACTACAAGGGTATCTAATCCTTTTTGCTCCCCACGCTTTCGCGATTGAGAGTCAGGAGTGCCCCAGCATAATGCCTTCGCCTTTGGTGTTCCGCACGATATCAACGGATTTCACCCCTACACCGTGCGTTCCATATGCCTCTAGCACCCTCTAGTTCAGTAGTTTCCACTGCGGTGACACAGTTGAGCTGTGACATTTAACAGCAGACCCGCTGAACCTCCTACTCGCTCTTTACGCCCAATAAATCCGGATAACGCTTGGGGCCCTCGTCTTACCGCGGCTGCTGGCACGAGGTTTGCAGCCCCTTATTCACACACTGATCAATAACTTTCTAATGTGTAAAAGAAGTTTACAGGCCGAAGCCCTTCTTCCTTCACGCGGCGTCGCTCGATCAGACTTTCGTCCATTGTCGAATATTCTCGACTGCTGCCTCCCGTAGGAGTACGAACCGTGTCTCAGTTTCGTCGTTGGGGATCGGCCTCTCAGCCCCCCTACCGGTCATAGCCTTGGTAGGCCGTTACCCTACCAACTAGCTGATCGGACCTAGGCCGATCTCAAAGTGACTTGCGTCTTTCATCTTGCGATAATATCGGGAATTACCTCACCTTTCGATGAGCTATGCCCGGCTTTGAGGTACGTACCAAGGTGTTACTAACCCGTTCGCCACTAACTATTTTTCTCGGTTGACTTGATGTAATCTCATCTTCTTTGAAAAATAATCCGTTCGACTTGCATGCCTTATCCACGCCGCCAGCGTTCATCCTGGACCAGGATCAAATCCTCTAAAAGATGTGTCATGCATCATGTGTCATGCGTCATGAAAACCATGATACGTGATACTTGATACTTGACACGAATAAATTGGGACAACTATAAAATTTTCGAACTAATTTTATTTGGTTGTTTGCATCTTAAGAAATTAATGGAGTTTCTTAAAATGCTTTTCAGTTTTCAAAGAGTTCGGGCGCCTATCCGCCATTTGGCGGGAATAAAACACCCGTCCCGATGTCCTATTTTTTAGATAAGGCTCCGAGACGGATGTTCAAAAATCTTTATTAAATTTTTAATTTTATTTATTAACCCTTGTTTTCTATTATATACAAATCCGCACTGGCGTCAACCCCTTATTAGGTTTGGCGTGGGGATAAAACACCCCCGCTTAATTAAGCGGGGGCTATCCTATTCCTTCCATTTTTCCACAAGATCCTTAATGGCCTTAGTGGGCGTAACCAGATCCTCAAAGATATCGAGGAGGCCTTGAGCGAAGGCGTAATCGACCTCGCGCTCGTTGATCTTCAAATGTTGAACGGCGTGATAAATCACCGTCTGATTGTCCATGATAACCATGGATAGGTTGACGTCATCTCCGGTTTTAATTTCCTCTTTGGTGGAAAAATAAAACCGGTCTTCGACTGTCACAATGTTTCGGTACGGAATGCGAATCAACTTGTACCGATTGAAGTCTGCCAACATTTCCCTCATCTTCGAAGGATCGATGTTGCGGAAAGCTTCGGGGCCATAGATTGTCTTGAAAGCATCCACTCCTTCAATGAGCTCAATATTGTGAGCTCGCAGGTCGAAACCGAGCACACCGAGATCGTTCAGATTCGTTTTTCCGTTTTCGATTTTCTGGAAATGCTCGAGAAAGCGGGTGAGATCGTTATCAAAAAGTCCAGTCTTTCTTTCTTTGTGTTCGGTGCGGGTGCAACCGACCAGCAAAATCAGTATTAGCGGAGTCGCTTTGATCATGGCTCTATCTTTATAAAAGAACTTGTCGCCATTCTACGTCAGATAAACCAACTTGTCAAAACCAAATTTTTGATTTATGCTTTTCACTATGAAAACGGATATCCTCCCCCTCCTTCGCTAAAGCTTCGGAGGGCAAGGCAAAATACCAAATATGAAACAAAATATACACCCAAAATATTCCGAGAAGTCCAGAGTGAAATGCGTCTGCGGAAACGAATTTACAGTCGGCTCCACAAAGCCGAACATTGACGTTGAAATTTGCTACAACTGTCATCCTTTGTATACCGGCAAAGAAAAATTGATTGACACGGCCGGTAAAGTTGAAAAATTCAAAGCTCGTCGAGCTAAAGCCGAAACGGCTCCGAAAGCAATCAAGAAACTACGCGTCAAAAAACAAAAGAAGTAAATGGATAAAATAATCCTCGAGGTCCGCGCCGGCACGGGCGGAGACGAGGCATCTATTTTTGCCGGTGATCTTGTCAGAATGTATCAAAAATATTCCGCAAAGCGCGGCTGGGCCTTTGCCATTTCCGATTCTTCGCCGGGAACGCTCGGTGGCTTTAAAACTTTCGTCGGGCACGTCTCCGGAGGGGGGGCTTACGAAGCTTTTAAAAATGAATCCGGGGTTCATCGCGTGCAAAGAATTCCGGCGACAGAAAAATCCGGCCGAGTGCATACCTCTACCGCTACGGTGGTCATTCTCAAAGAAGTTGAACCGAAAGAATTAAATATCAATCCGGGAGATCTGGAGATAACTTTCCAGCGCGCCGGCGGACCCGGCGGCCAAAACGTCAATAAGGTGGAGACGGCTGTCCGAATTCTCCACAAACCAACCGGCATTTCCGTATTTTCCCGCGCCGAGCGTTCCCAGCACGCCAATCGCGAAGCGGCGATGTCTATTCTTCGCGCGAAGCTTTTTGAAATGCAAAGAGAAAAAGAGGTTGGTTCCGTAACCGAAGAACGCCGCGCTCAAGTCAGTTCCGCTGAACGTTCAGAAAAAATCCGCACCTACAATTTCCCCGATGACCGCATTACCGATCATCGCTTCAACGTCAAAGTCCATAATATCGAAAAATTACTGGATGGCGATCTGGATATGCTTCTGGAAAAAATCGCTAAATCCCAACAAAAAGGCGCAAGTTAATGCGCCTTATTTTTTCTTTTTTTCGGACAGAGATACTTTTTAAATACTTCCCTTAAGGCGGCGTCTTCTTCGGGTGTTAATCTGAATCGACGGCACTTCAGCTGCAAACAATAATAAAAAGCATTTCCTTTCCTGTGAAGACCGATAATCGCAAAAGGAAGTTTGCGTTTCTTTAATAATTGATTGATAAACCTCTCAGTTGTTTCCAGAAACTTCTGCTGCCGCTGGGGTTTTCTTTTTTTCACTTCTTCTCCTCTGAAAGAACAACGAATTTAATATCTAGTATCTATCAACTATTGAGAATGTCAATATCGTTTTGGAATTTGTTGGCTCGTTCAACCACGGGGTCGCCATAGAAAAAGCGATAGGTATACCATCGCCCGCCGGCGTAATATTTGGCGGCGGCGCAACGCTCACGCAGAAATTGTATTGAAAGTTCCGGATAAGAGGCATTGCCTTCCACTCC
Organism: Candidatus Harrisonbacteria bacterium; assembly: GCA_016182295.1. Classification (GTDB taxonomy): domain Bacteria; phylum Patescibacteriota; class Minisyncoccia; order UBA6257; family WO2-44-18; genus JACOXP01. The sequence continues at coordinate 24,092 of JACOXP010000016.1, forward strand.
GTAATCTCGACAACTTTGAGAATTATAAGCGTCGCGAAGGTAAAGCGCCGTACCAATAAAAGCGTCGGAATTGTTCCAGGGATTGGCTGGCGTATTGCCGGTGATATCGGCAATCCGAGCTTTATAAAGATTCCAGGTGGATGGAATAAACTGCGCCGGACCCATCGCTCCGCCGTAAGCGCCGTGACTGGTGATCGGACACGAAACTAAAACCGGCTCCGGCGGGGCTTTGCCGACTGCTTTCAGTTCTTCCAAAATTCCCAAAAAAACCGGCAAATCGCGGTTGGGATGCATCGCCTCTTCATAACTGCACCGCCCGACATTCTGGCCAAGGTTTGATTCTCTGTCCAAGATAGCAAGGATCATAGCCGCCCGGATTCCGGTTGTTTTTTCCGCGAGCCGCGCTATCTCGTAGGCCTCTTGGAAATTTAATTCTCCTCCGCCGACAATTTGGAAAATTCTTTTTCTAATCTCCGCCGCGGTTTTTTTAGTTTCTTGTAAAAGATCTTGGAATTTCGCCTCTTGTCCCTTAGTCTCAACAAGAATTTGATTTTTGGTTTCTTTCACGCTTTGGACCGAGGCCTTGGCGGCGCTCTGCCTCGCTCTCAAAGCCGCGACATCGTTTCTTTGAATAGCCAAATTTTCTTTTTTATTCAGCAATTCCCCCCGAAGTTCGGTGATTTGAGTGACGGTAATTGAAAGATTGTCCTGCACCGACAAAATGTTGTTAACACTGCCGAAAAAATCGGAAAGGCGGGGATTTCTCAATAAAATTTCAACCAGGCCAACCTGACTATTCTCATAAAGATTTTGGATGAGGTTCGCCAACGCCCGACGGGTATTCTCCAAGCGATCCTCGGTAGTTTTTATCTCGCCTTTGTTCTCCTCAATATCATTATCCAAACTGGCCAGTTGCAAATTAATTGCCTTGATTTTCAAATTTAACTTATCGATTTGAGAATTTAAACTGCTAATTTCACCCTGGAGGGTTTTGCCCTGTTTTTGATATTCGGCGATTTTTGCTTCATGCTGTTCAATCTCGGCCTCCAGTTCGACTAGTTTCTTTTCTAATTCAGCGCGCTCTTCTTTTGTAATTACTTCCTGCGCGAACGTAAAAATCGGCGAGAAAATCAAAAACGATATTTGAGTAACAACGACAAAACTTGCGAGTAACCGCATATATACATTATATAACGGAAATCTTGTTATTTCTTTTCAGCAGGCTTAGGGGTTTCCTCAACGGGAACGGCTTTTTCAGCGGCGCGCGCTTCTTTCTTCTCTTCAGTTTCTGATTTAATCTCCTCAACTTTAACCTCGGTGGAAAGCTTTGCCTCTTCTTCCTCGGTCATTTGAGCGGTAACTGTCGCTATCACGTTATCTTCGTCAACTAAAAACTTCACTCCGTTCGGCAAGGAGAGATCTTTAACGTGTATGCTTTTACCGATGTCGTCCAGCTTGGCAACATCGACAGTAATATTTTTAGGAATGCTTCCGGGCAATCCTTCAACTTCCAACTCCTGCATAGCCTTTACCAAAATTCCGTTTTTATTCTTAACCGCGAAAGATTCACCGATAAATTCCAAGGAAACGCGGATTTTGATTTTTTCATCCAAACGCACCTGGTAAAGATCGATGTTTAAAATCTCGTCGGTAACCGGATTTACGGCAACGTTATAAATCATTGCTGGTCGTTTTTCTTCACCGGCTGGCGAAGTCAACACCACGTCAATCATTGTGCTTTCACCCGCTTCCTTGAAAACTTTGCGAAAATCTTTAAGCGGCACGGTAAGGTGGAGGTTTTTTATGCCCTTGCCGTAAAGCTCGGCTGGAACCAAACCCTGCTCACGCAGAGTTTTAACTCCTTTGCCGAATTTCTCCCTTGTTTGAACCGCTAATTGCATGTTGAGAAGTATATTACCAAGGATGATGGAAAATGTCTATAATTGAAGCTATGAGAAAACTAGGGGGTTTCACTCTCATTGAACTTCTCGTAGTCATCGGAATTCTGGCTATTTTGGCCACGGTAGCGGTTTTGGTTATCAATCCGGCAGAGTTGTTTCGCGGC
>JACOXP010000017.1 GCA_016182295.1 Candidatus Harrisonbacteria bacterium
CGGACCTCTCACTGAAAAAGCCGTCCAGAGATTTCAAGAGAGACAAAACATCGCTTTCCCCGGAGATTCCGGTTACGGACAAGTTGGACCTAAGACGAGAGGGGTGTTGAATGAATTGCCGCGATGAGCGCGATAGAATAGAATGATGGCATGTCCGACACGGTTCAGCAGGTCAAAGAGCGAATTGATATCGCCGACTTTTTGCGCGGTTACCTGACGCTTTTTCCGGCGGGCAAAAATTTGAAAGCCGTTTGCCCTTTTCACAAAGAAAAGACCCCGTCTTTTTCCGTTTCTCCCGATCGGCAGATCTGGCATTGCTTTGGCTGCGGCGCCGGGGGCGATGTTATTGCCTTTTTGATGCGTTATGAAAATATTGAATTTTTCGAAGCGCTGAAAATTTTGGCGGAAAAAGCCGGGTTGGATATTCGCCGCGTAGGCGGCCCGGATCAGCGCGACCTCAACGTTTTATATGAAATTAATCGCTCCGCCAAGGAATTTTTCAAAAGTAATCTCGCCGCCATCGATCAATATTTGAAATCTCGGGGTCTTAAAACCGAGACAATTTCTGAATTTGAAATCGGTTTTACCGGCAATGTCGCCGATGGATTAACCCGCCATCTTTTAAACAAAAGTTATTCCGTTGGACAAATAGAAAAAGCCGGACTGGTTTTTAAAACAGAGCGGGGGACTTATATTGATCGTTTTCGCAATCGGATCATGTTTCCCATTCACAACGGTTTTGGCAAACCAGTGGGGTTTACCGGAAGAATTTTACCTAATTATGAAAATGAAAATGTCGGTAAATATGTTAATTCTCCGGAGACGCCGATTTTTAACAAATCAAAACTTCTTTACGGAATTGATAAAACTAAAAATGCCATTCGCGATTCTCGGATAGCTGTTTTGGTCGAAGGTCAAATGGATTTGCTGATGGCTTGGCAAGACGGAGTGAAAAACGCGGTGGCCACCTCCGGCACGGCGCTGACCTCCGACCATTTGCGAAATTTGAAGAGAATCGCCGATAATCTCGTTGTTTCTTTCGATCAAGACGAGGCCGGCCAATTGGCGGTTGAGAAAGCCATCGATCTTGCGGGCGCCAATGATATCACCGCGAAGGTGCTGACTTTGCCATCGGAATTGAAAGCCAAGGATCCGGCGGACATCGCGTTGGCGAAGCCGGGACTCCTTTCCGAATTAGTTGTAAAAGCGCGATCGGCGATGGATTTTTACTTTTCGAGATATAAGGTAGCCAGCGCCAATCGCGGAGAAATTGGCATCGGAGATTTAAAAAAGAACATTCGCGCGGTTTTGACAAAAATCAAGAATTTATCCAGTCCAATAGAGCGTTCGCAGTGGCTTAAAGAACTGGCAAATCGCAGCGGCATTGACGAGCGATATCTTACGGAAGAGCTGGATTCCCTAAGAGTCCCGTCTTCGCCGGAAAAAGCTGAAGATCCTCCGCCGGAATCTCCGCGTATTTCCAGAAAAGATTTAATAAGCCAAAGAATCGTTACGCTTGCTATTTCTGGTCGGAATTTATACGAAACTGTGACGTCGATTTTAGAGTTGCTCCCCGTCGCTTATCGAAACATTGCCGAGCATTATTGCGACGGCAAAGCTCTGTCGGCGGATCTCCGGTCGCTGGCGGATTTGGTAAATTTGCGAACTGCCGTCGAAACCGACGATCCAAAAAACTCCCGCAAGGAATTAACAGAGCTTATCCGGCAGCTGAAGCTGGAAGTTTATAAGGAGCGTCGTCAAGTTTTACTCGCTGATATTAGACAGGCGGAGCAAACCGAAGGCGACGCCACGACGCTTTTGGCGGAATTTCAAAAAATCTCCGAAGAAATTAATAACTTATAAGCTCTTTACAAATAGCCGATAAAAAAGCATAATTTAGAGATAAAAATGTCTCCCAAAGCTCGCAAAAAGCCAAAGAAGCTTACTAAAAAAGAGAAGAAGCGGGAGCTTGATCTCCAAGCTCTACAGGAACTTATTGAACGCGGCCGGAACCGCGGTTTTGTCACAGATACGGAAGTTCTTCATTATTTTCCCCACGTTGAAGAGGACGTAAGTTTTCTTGAAGAAATTTACGACAGGTTGGAGCAAGTGAATATTAAGGTTGTTGAAACCGAGCAGTTGATCGAGCTTCCCAAAGATGAAATTAACGCCAAGGAACTGGAAGATGAAAATCTCAGTGAAGGTCTTCCGGATTCGGTGCAAATGTATCTTAAAGAAATTGGCCGAACGCCGCTTTTAACGACCGATGATGAAAAAGAGCTTGCCAAAAGAGTTGAAAAAGGCGACCAGGAAGCGCGTCGAAGATTCATCCAGGCCAACCTCCGGCTCGTTGTGTCTATTGCCAAGCGCTACGTGAACCGTTCTCCAAATTTGGGAATTCTTGATTTGGTTCAGGAGGGAAACATCGGACTTTCCCGCGCCGTGGAAAAATTTGATTACCGCCGGGGATTTAAATTTTCAACCTACGCCACCTGGTGGATCAGGCAGGCCATTACCCGCGCGTTGGCTGACCAGTCGCGCACTATCCGCATTCCGGTGCACATGGTTGAAACGATTTCCAAATACACCCAGGCCAAGCGCCGGCTTTTGCAGGAATTAGGCCGCGAACCATTGCCGGAAGAAATCGCGATCGAAATGAATCTGCCGATAGATAAAATTCATCATATTCAAAAAATTTCCCAGGACGTGGTTTCGCTGGAATCACCGGTCGGCGAAGATGATGAAGATTCAACACTTTCCGAATTTATTCCCGACGAAAAAAATCTAACGCCCGCGCAGACCGCGTCTCAAACCCTGCTTCGCGACAAGATAAAAGAAATTTTGGTTGACCTGACTCCTCGCGAGCAGAAAATTTTAAGCATGCGTTTTGGTCTTGAAGACGGCGTTACCCACACCTTGGAAGAAGTCGGAAAGGAATTTGGCGTTACTCGCGAGCGTATCCGTCAGATTGAAGCCAAAGCCCTCGCTCGCATCAAGGGCCACGAAAAATCCCACACTTTGGAGGGATACTAATGTAGTTTCCCAATCTCGCCCACCAATGATAGGAGCGCCCCGTTCTTCTCGTCAGCGCTATTTCTCGCTTCGAGCATAAATCTTTCGCCTCGCTATAACTCCGATTTACATCGGAGCGCTCGGCTCACCTCGTCCAGCACCATTTGCGTCGCAAATGGTGCTGGACTCTCCCCAACACCACTATCCCCCGATAGGATATTGGTGTTGGGTCGGGCTTCGACTCGAAAAAGGTAGTTTGAACGCTGACTCCGAAGAACAGGGCGCTCCCCATTGGCTTGATTAGAAAACTCGCGATATCTTTGAGCCAACCCTTATCTTTTTCTAAAATTTCTCATCCGAGCCCACATCTTCGAGAAGAGGATCTCGGAGTCCCCGATTGGCTGGGTTTCCGCCTTTGGCGGAACCATCGGGGGCGAGAGCCAGGCGGTCTCTGACCGCTGGAGCCCTCGAAGAGGGTCGCTCGGCAAAATTAGAACTCTCCCGTCTTCTTTGAAGGAGGTTGCCGAGCGATCAGAGAACCGCCGGCTCTTCGAGGAGATTGGGCGAGGATAGAAAAGGCGGGTTGGCTCACAAACCTCCCTTGACTACCACTGTGGATTATTGGGGTTGTATGTGCTACAGTGTTCGCAAGGGTGTAAAGGAGCCTATTTTAGTTGTAACTCCCAGTCGCGTTGCGTGATAAATTTGATCAGTACGCGAAGCGAGCCCGCAGAAATAGACTCTATTTCAAGGGCGAGCGACAAAGTAATGATTAAATTTATCCCGCAACCCTTCGGGAAACCCCTCTTTGAAATTCATAGCTTCGTTGCTCGGGCTTGGCGTAGAGTCTACGCCTGCGCCCTCGCGCCTCGCTTTGAATTTAAATAGGGGTTTCGCGACAGAGATTACAACTGAAATAGGCTCAACCTTTTTTGTTGCCTATAAATCTGTGAAAAAAGCTAAATATATCTTAATCGCTCTATTAGCGGCGCTTTTAATAGCCCCCTTGGGGATTGGCTTCGCCCAATCATCCGTTGATCTTGGCGCCGACGGTTCCGGTTTGCTGCCGAGCAACCCCTTCTATTTTTTGAAGGAATTCGGGAGAAATTTCCGCAAACTTTTCTTAACAAGCCAAATTCGCAAGGCCGAGCTTGAAGTTGAAATTCTTAACGAAAAAGCGGCCGAATTGCAGAAACTTTGGGAAATAACCCCAAACAATATTGAGGCATTGGAAAAAGCAATTAAAAATTACGCCGAAGCGGCGGATCAGCTTAAAAATCGCTTGGAGTCGTTGGATGAAACCAGCTCTAATCCGAACGTTGATAAGATTATAAATAAACTGACCGAACAATCCTTATTGCATCAGCAGTTTTTTGATGAGCTGCTTTCCAAACTTCAAGAGGAAGAATTTATTTCAGCTTTGGGATCGGCAAGGGATCATTTAGCGGAGGTATTCGCAGTCGTAATTGATAAAATAGATTCTGCCGATAAGTTTATTTCCCGATTTGAAACAATTGCCGACAATTCTGACGATGAATTAAAAGATTTGAGAATTTCCGCGTTTCTTGATCGATTAGAAGGTAAAGTTGAGTCCGAAGAAAAAAGAAAAACAATCGGGCAATTAAAAGAAGATTTTCTTATAAAATACAGCGGTTTATTGGAGGCGATGAAAATTTCCGATCCCGACGCGAGCTTTCAGCTCGAAGCGGTTCCTGGCGAATGGGTGATAATTCTAAAACTTTTGGACGAGTTGCGTGAAAAAGTTCTCAATTCTGATCTTAAAAGCGAATTAAGCATCAGTCGGCAGCAGCTTTTAAATAATGTTGTTGGCCAGGGAATTATAGGCGAAGAGGAGGTGATGGTAGTAATAGAAATCGTCGGAACACTTCTTGACGAGATCAATCTTAAAGTTTCCGAACGCGAGGGCGCGGTCAAAGCCTCGGTTCATCAATTGATCGAAAGGGCTAATTTTAACCTTGAGCAAGCGGATTTACTTCTTTCTGAAGGGGATTACGGTTCGGCTTTTGGCCAGGCGACCGCCGCTCATGCCGCGGCTAGAAACGCTTGGTCTCAATTAGTTCCTGATAAAATTGATAACGAATCGAGTTTAGAACGAATGAAAGTTTGGTACGACAATCTTCTTTTGGAAGTAAAATCCAGAGAGTTGGATAAAGAAAACAACGCAGACCTTTTTAAACTGTTGTCGGAGGCAGAACGGAGAATCGTCGAGCTTTCTCGATTAATTGAAACGAAAGCCACTTCCGAAACAATCGTCTCTTCTTTGCGCAGTATAAAACTTATACTTGCTACCATTGATGGTTTACTAAAATAAATCTCCGGGCTCGACCGGAGGTTTTTTTTATTTTATATTAATAAGGATATACATTATTTATGGATTCCGAAAAAATACTGGAAAGCTTTCTTAATTTTTTCAAAAAACAAGGACACGTGGTCGTGCCCTCCTCATCGCTGATTCCCGACGATCCGTCGGTTCTTCTGACAACCGCCGGAATGCAACAATTTAAAGAATATTTTACCGGCGAGCTTGATCCAGTGGAAGAATTTGGCAGTAAAAACGTCGCTTCGTTGCAGAAAAGTTTTCGAACTTCCGACATTGACGAAGTGGGAGATAAAACCCATCTGACATTTTTTGAAATGTTGGGAAATTTCAGTTTTGGCGGTTATTTTAAAAAAGAAGCAATCACTTACGCCGTTGAGTTTTTGGAAAAAGAGTTAGGCATAAAGCATGAAAGAATAACCGCGACTTATTTTGGCGGAGATAAAAATTTGAAAATAGAATCCGATAAGGAATCCTACCAAGAACTTAAAAAATATTTCCAAGATTCTAAAATCAGCGCCCACGGGCGGGCGGATAATTTTTGGGGTCCTACCGGAAGCGAAGGTCCTTGCGGTCCGACTGTGGAATTTTACGTTGACGGCGTAGAGATTTGGAATTTGGTTTTTAACGAATACTACTGCAAAACCGATAAATCCTTAGAACCCCTTAAAATTAAGGGCGTTGATACCGGAATGGGCCTGGAACGCTTAACGGCGATGATGCAGAGCACTGAAAATGTTTTCGCCACCGATATTTTCGAACCCCTTTTAAAGAAAATAAAGGAAATAGCGCCTAAATTGGAAGAAAAAACGAAACGGGTTTTAGCCGATCATTTAAGGGCGTCTATCTTCCTGATTGCTGACGGAGTGCGCCCGTCCAATAAGGAAGCGGGATACATTTTAAGGCGTCTTTTGAGACGAGTGCTTGCTTATCAGGTCGTTCAGGATATTCATACCGACCTTTTCGAAGCTCTTTTTGACGTTGTTAAAGAAAAATTCAGCGGATCTTATCCGGAAATAGAAGACCCGATAATTTTGGAAGTAATAAGAGGAGAGCGTGATAAATTCCAAAAAGCCATTGCTTTGGGAATTAAAGAATTAAAAAAATACAAAAATATCTCCGCGAAAGACGCCTTCTATATATATGAAACTTTCGGATTGCCATTGGAGCTTGTTCGTGAACTGGCTCCCCAAGCCGCCAAAGGTTTAAATAAGGAAGAGTTTGAGAAAGAATTCTCAAAACATCAAGAAGTTTCTCGCGCCGGCGTTGAGAAAAAATTTGGAGGGCACGGCCTGCTTCTTAATACCGGAGAATTGAAAGCCAAAGACGAAGAAGAATTAAAAAAAGTTACCCGACTCCATACCGCCACGCATCTTATGCAAGCCGCTTTGAGAAAAACCCTGGGACCGGAAGTTAAGCAGATGGGATCGGATATTACCGCGGAGCGCACCAGATTTGATTTTGCTTTTCCGAGAAAACTAACTTCGGAAGAAATTAAAAAAGTTGAATCGCTTGTCCAGGAAGTCATTGACGAGAACTTGCCGATGCGATTCGTGGAACTTCCCAAAAAGGAAGCGGAAAAAACCGGAGCGCTTTTCTTTTTCAAACAAAAGTATCCAGACCGAGTGAGAGTTTATTACGCGGGCCATTCTTTGGAAGACGCGTTCAGTAAAGAATTCTGCGGTGGTCCGCATGTTACCAACACGCTTGTAATAGGGAAGTTCAAAATTTTAAAAGAGGAAGCGGTTGGAGCGGGCGTGAGAAGAATTCGAGCCACCGTCGAGCCGTAAAAATGAGGACCATATGGTATAATGAATTTAGTGATAGTCAAGTTGGCGAAAACCATACTATCGTTATTAAATGGACAGAACGATAAGTTCTTAGTGCTAGAAATTTTTGAGAATTTTGCCAGAGCCGCGGAAATAAAAGCTAACTTTTCAAAAAAGCAAATTAAGGTTATGAGCGTGCTTTCGGAAGATTCGTTGCCGAAATTGCTCAAACAGCTTCCTAACCCCAAACGTTATAAAATACTCACCATTTTGGATTCTCATCTAGCTACCACGGTTTACTCATCGATGGTTCTGGTTAGAGAAAATTATAAAGAGCTGATAGACGAACCGGAGCTTGATAATCTTATATCCCAGGCAATTTGGAAATATTTTGATCGCCAGCGCCACAAAATCGCCACCAAAATGGGCGTTACCGATTTGGATATAGTGCTGACTGACGTAAAAATTCGGGGAATGAGACTCGACGGACACAAGGTTGTTAATCCAATCGGTTTTAAATCCAAGACCGTCGAGGTGCAATTCAGCCAGACATTCCTTCTTCGAGGTTTTATAAACAAAATTAAAAATTCTCTGCCGTTGGATCAAATGGTTTTTGTCAGCGAGCATGGCCCAGCTTGGTCCAGCGTGATTACCAAATCTCACAAAACCGATAATTTTCTTTTAGCCGGTCTTTTTCAGGACAAAACCTTGCTTTTTTTGGCGGACGGCGGTCAGCATTCATACTGGAATAAGTTTAATTGGGGGGAATTAAGCCTGCATCTTTCATTAGCCGGCGATTTGTCTTTGGACACGGAAACCTCGGCTAAAATAATCAGTAAATACGTTGCCGGAGACGCTTCTGAAACGTTTAAGAGGCGGCTGGAGGGACTGTTATCGAAAGAATTGGATGTTTTGGCAAGAGGGTTGGATCTGGCAGCCAAAAAAACCGATACTAAGACAATTTATGTGCATACTTTCTTTGATTTACCCAACTTATTTAACGGGAATTTCCGGAATCGTTTTGAAAGAGCGGTTGAATTAAAACCGTTAACAGTTGACCTTATTGCCCAAAACTTCGATTTTGATATAATCTTTAAAAATGACGGCGATAGCAAATACGCCTTCGGGCTTATTGCCGGATTGTTGGAGTGGTATTTGTCTCCCCAGGACGATAAGCTCAGCCAACTTGCCAAGCGTCGGGTACGCTGGTTATCACCGATCTAAAAGTTATGCAAAAAGGAAATTCTCGAAAAATTCAGAAGCTTACGGTAGGCCGCACTGACGAGGTGGCTTTAGTGGTGGAAAAAATCATTGACTCCGAAGCGGGGGAAGTGATTATGAATATCCCGCGCTTTTCCCGCCTTGCCGATTCGCTGGCCAATTTTCATTTAATCGCTCGTGAAGCCAAGTTGTTGCGCAAAAAAATTGTCATAGAATCGGTTGATGACAAGATAATCGAGCTTGCCGGATTAGCCGGACTGGAATCACTCAATCCTTTTTTAACCAGATCGCGCAAACAATTTTACGATATCGTTTCGGCTACGCAAGATAAAGAAGAAAAGAAAACGCCGGCCTTTCCAAAAAACAACTTGTGGAAACCGTAGGCCACAAAAGGCCAAAACCGGAGTTTAAATCTAAATTCGGCAAAAAAATTGCTTGGCTGGGAGTTACCTTGGGAGCCGCGGCGTTGGTGATTGTTTTTGGCCAGGTGCTTGCCAAAGCGGAAATCAAAATAGTTACCGCGAAATCGTCGTGGATTTACAATGACGCCATTCGCGTGGAAAAATCCGTTTCCTTGGACGCCGAAGCTTCCCTGATCCCGGCCCAAGTATTTAGTCAGGGCGATACCGTTAAACTCGCTTATCCGGCTACCGGAACAAAAAACGTTCAAAGAAAAGCCGCCGGAAAAATAGTCGTCTACAACGCTTATGATTCCAAACCGCAGACGCTTGTGGCAACGACCAGATTCGTAACCCCTGACGGAAAAATATTTCGGTTGGTTAAGACGATTACCGTTCCCGGCGCCAGCGTATCCGGCGGGAAAATTATCCCTTCTTCAATCGAGACGGACGTGGTTGCTGATAAAGCTGGGGTAGAATACAACATCGGCCCGGTAAGTTATTTCAGCATACCGGGCTTCAAAGAATCGGGGTCTCTCGATAAATTTCAGGGATTTTATGGAGAATCGAAAAATCCAATGACCGGCGGATTTATTGGAGAGGTCGCGTTTCCAACCGATGGAGACATAAAATCCGCCAAAGCCAACGTCAGTCAAACTGTTTCAGAAATTTTGCGGAAAAAAGTTATCGAGCAGATTCCTAAAAATTTTAGCGTTATCGATGGCGCGGCGGGATTCAGCATTGTTAAGCAGGAAGTCAATGATGTTGTTGACGGAAATGGAAATTTTGCCATTAATGTGGAAGCTCAAATAACCATCATCGCTTTTAATGAGCAAGACCTCTTAAAGATAATGGAAAATAAAATAGAAAAAGAAAAAAACGGGGATTATATTATTAATGATTTTGAAATTAAGTATGGCCAAGCGCGCGCCGACTTTGCCAACGGTCGTATCAGTTTTCCCATAAATTTTACGGCAAGCATTTCCAAATTCGTTGACACAAATTTGGTCAGAAAGCGCGTTAAAGGGAAATCCGAACCTGAATTAAGAGCGGCCGTGAACCAACTTATCGATCTCCAATCAGCGGAGATTTCGCTGTGGCCATTTTGGGTGAAACGCGTGCCCAATGAAGACAAAAAGATCTCAATTATTGTCGAATAATCGGGTACTTGACCACGCTTCATATTTTATGGTATTTTTTCACTTATAAATGGTTGAAAAGAGTGTAAAGCGTGTAGAAGGTCGGGTGGAAGAAGCGTTGCCGGGCGCCACTTTCAGGGTCAATATAGGAGAAGGGAAAATGGTCTTAGCCCATCTTTCCGGGAAAATGAGAATTCACTATATAAAGATTCTGCCGGGCGATCGCGTTTTGCTTGAAATGACCCCCTATGATGACGCTCGGGGCAGGATAGTTAGGAGGCTTTAGGAGACTATCTATAATGTGATGAATCCCGTTAGAACCATCTAAGCTATGAAAATCATAATTAACAAAGTAAAAAGGTCAGATATGAATAAACGCCAGTCGGCCGAGTCACGGTCGCCTTTGGCGACCTGGTTCTAACGGGATGAAGGTTCGTTCTTCGGTAAAAGTTATTTGTGTTAGCTGTAAAACCGTCCGTCGCAAAGGACGGGTTTATGTAGTTTGCAAGAATCCTAAACATAAACAAAGACAAGGTTAAAAAATTATGAGAATTGTAGGAGTAAATATTCCAGATAATAAGCGCGTTGAGGTTGCGCTGACTTACATTTACGGAGTGGGCAACTCGACGGTTAAAAAGATTTTAGCCGCCTCTAAAATTGATCCAAACAAACGCGCCAAAGATCTAACTTCGGAAGAAATAAACCGTATTCAGAGCTTTCTCGAAAAGAATTTCAAAGTTGAAGGCGAGCTGCGGCAAATTATCAAACAAAACGTAAACCTTCTGAAAGAATTGCAAACTTATCGAGGTAATCGTCACGCCCGCCATTTACCGGTGCGCGGTCAACGCACTAAAACCAATTCTCGGAGTGTGCGGGGCAACACTCGTAAGACTGCTGGAAGCGGTAAGAGAAAGGTGGAGCTCAAATAACGCAACCATAAAATATGGGTAAAAAGAAAGTAACAACTCAAACAACGGAGGCAGCGATTAAAGAAAGCCAGAAAGTCGAGGGCGCTGTCGGTAAAACCACCGAAAAATCAGTTAGCAAACGTTTTGAAAACGGCCGAATTTACATTAACGCTTCTTACAACAACACTTTAATAACCGTTACCGATGACAAGGGAAATATGCTGGCTTGGAGTTCAGCCGGTTCGCTTGGATTCTCCGGTCCTAAAAAGGCCACCCCATTCGCCGCTTCTAAAATCGTGGCGGCTCTTGCCGAAAAATTAAAAAAATCCGGTCCGGTCAACGTGAAAATTTTTGTTAGCGGTGTTGGCGGCGGCAGGGATTCCTCGGTGCGCTCTCTTGCCAATCATGGTTTCAACATCCTTTCCATTAGAGACGTAACTCCAATTCCGCATAATGGCCCAAGGCCGCCGAAGACCAGGAGGGTCTAGAATTAAAAATTAAAACTATGTTTGATACCAGAGAAAAAAAAGAAAGATCGTTAGGCACTAAGCTTTTCCTTAAAGCGGTTCGTTGCAATTCTCCAAAATGCGCCACCGTTCGCCGCCCAACCCGGCCGGGGCTCCACGGCAAAGGTTATAAGAATTTTTCTGAATTTGGCCAACAGCTTCGCGAGAAACAAAAAGTTCGTTTTACTTACGGCATTCGCGAAGCTCAAATGGAAAAAATTTTCCAGAAAGCTTCAAAAAACCCCGGTGTTACCGGTGAAATGATTATTAGTTTGCTCGAGCGGCGCTTAGACAACGTTATTTATCGTCTTGGTTTCGCGGCTTCCCGATCAATCGGCCGCCAGCTGGTTAGCCACGGTCACATTTTAATTAATGGTCGTAAAGTGACCATTCCCTCTTACGGAGTTAAAGTCGGCGACATTATTTCTATCAGATCTCAATCGCAAAATCATCCGGTTTTCAAAGATTTAGCCGATAAGCTCAAAAAATACGAAGCGCCGGTTTGGTTGGCGTTAGACCCGGGCAAATTAGAGGGAAGAATCATTTCCGAACCAAAAGATTTTGAAGCCCCTTTTGACATTAACCAGATCGTTGACTTTTACGCTAAATAGTGCTAAAGTTAATAACTAATTATGGAATATCAATACTTAAGCGAAACAGTCGCAATAAAAAAAATCTCCGAGACCGACAAGGAAGGTGTTTTTGAGGTAGATGGGCTTTACAGCGGTTATGGCCTTACTATCGGCAACGCTCTTCGCAGAGTATTGCTTTCGTCCCTTCCGGGAGCGGCTATAACCCAATTTAAGATTAAGGGTGTGAATCATGAATTTTCCGCTCTTGATGGAATCAAAGAAGACATGGTGGAAATAGGTCTGAATCTCAAAAAAGTCCGTTTCCGAATTCATACCGATGAACCCCAGGTTTTGAATTTAAAAATTAAAGGAGAAAAATCGATTACCGCTTCCGATATAAAAATAAATTCCCAAGTGGAGTTAATTACCCCCGATATCTCTATCGCCACCTTAACTGAAAAAAACTCCGAACTAGATATGGAAATAACCGTTGAAAAGGGTTTGGGCTACGCTCCGGCAGAAGCGCGCAAAAGCGAAAAACTGCCGATTGGCGTGATAGCTTTAGACGCTCTTTTTTCTCCGGTGGTAGGTGTTAATTTTACAGTGGAAAATATGCGGGTTGGCGAGCGCGCCGACTACAATCGTTTGCGTCTTATAGTGGAGACGGACGGCAGCGTTACCCCTTCAGCCGCTCTTCGCAAAGCCAGCAATATTTTACAGGATCACTTTGTTAAAATTTCCAGCGTTGAAGTTAAAGAAGCGGCTGGCGTGGTAAAGGAGGAAAAACCCAAGAAAACCAGAAAAACCAAGAAAACCCAAGAAGAAAAAGAATAAGATGCACAGAAAGTTTGGAAAAAAAAGAGGGCCGCGCCGGTCCTTTTTAAAAGGATTAGCCAACAATCTTATTATGAAAGAAAAGATTGAGACAACGACTAGTCGCGCTAAAGAAATCCGTCCTTTGGTAGAGCGTCTTGTAACTATTGCCAGAAAACAGGAGCTTGCCGGATTGAGGATTTTACTTTCGCGCCTTCCAAAGCAAGCGGCTCAAAAACTTTATTTTGAAATCGGTCCCCGATATAAAGAACGCTCCGGAGGTTATTTAAGAATTACCAAGGAAGGAAAATTGAGAAAACGTGACGCCGCTCAACAGTCTATTATAGAATTTGTAAAATAATGGATTACATTATTGACGCCAAAAATCAAAAACTGGGAAGAATTGCTTCTCAAATAGCCCAAGTGCTGCAAGAAAAAGACAGCCCTCATTATGAGCCCCGCCTTCCTGGGACTAAAAAAGTCATTGTAAAAAACGTTTCTAAATTGGTAACGACGGGTCGCAAACCCAGTCAAAAAATTTACTATCGCCACACCGGTTATATGGGCCATCTTCGCAAAAGAATTTTAAAAGAATTTTTTGCGAAATCTCCGGAGAAAGTTCTGCGATTAGCCGTTAAAAGGATGTTGCCGCAGAATTTTCTTTTGCAAAAAAGATTAAATCGTTTAATTGTGGAAAAATAAAATGGTTAATAAACCTGCTCAAAAAATTTCAAAATCCCCTCAATATTTCCAAGCTCGCGGCGGCCGCAAGACCGCTTACGCCTTTGCCCGCGTTTTATCAGGAAAGGGGGAGTTAACCGTCAACAGTAAGAATTATAAAGATTATTTCCGTATACCAAAAAATCAAAAAGCAGCCTCGGCGCCGTTTGATATTCTCAATATTAAAGATAAAGTTTCCGCTTCCGTAAAAGTATCGGGAGGGGGAATCAACGCGCAAGCGGAAGCAGTCCGCAACGCCGTGGCCAGGGCTTTGGCGAAATTCGATGTTAATTTAAAATCAGCTCTTCGTCGGGCCGGTTTTCTTACCAGGGATTCTCGGATGGTTGAGAGGAAAAAGTACGGGCTCAAAAAAGCTCGCAGAGCACCTCAGTGGGCAAAGCGTTAATCTTAGGTTTTTTCTTAATCCAGGGATTGAATTTCCTGGCATTGGCCAATGGTTGGTATATTCTTTTACCGTGGTATGATTCGGCCCTGCATTTTTTAGGGGGAGTTTGGGCCAGCGCGCTGTTCGTTTGGTTTTTTAATTCAAAACGCATTGGGAATCAGACCCGGCCTGTTTTAATAATTTTTGCGATTTCTTTTACGGCGCTTATCGGTGTAATTTGGGAATTCGCCGAATTCACTTTCCTAAATCGGTGGATGGCCGCGATTTTTCAAACCAACGAAACGGGTGGCGGACTTGCCGATACTTTAACCGACCTCCTATTTGACCTTCTCGGAGGCGGATTTTTCGTTATCGCTTACCTCAAATCCCGAAAAAATTAACTTATTCACACCCCCATTAAACTCCCTCAGAAATTTATATATACTTAATACATATATATATCAAAAATGAGGAGGGGATTAATATTAACAACCGTTATTTTATTTTTAGCCGTTTTTGGGTTAACTTACCTCCGGCCTCGTTGGTCATTGGGCTTTTGACGAATCTTCCGGCACCACCGCCTCCGATTCTTCCGGAAATGGCAATACGGGCGCTATCAATGGCAGTGTTACTTTCGTAACAGATACCGCGCAATGTAAAGGTGGTAATTGCGCTGACTTCGATGGGACTAGTGGCTACGTGTTAGTTCCAGCCAGCGCTTCAACCGATTTCAGCACTTCCGATTTTAGTACCGCGGGTTGGTTTTATTTTGACGATATCACTTCCGCTCGTTATCTATTGCATAAAAACGACACCGCCAGCGGAGATAGTTGGTATTGTTATTTCCAAACTGATGGCGTAAACAGAATTACCTGTCGTCTGGTATCACATCGTTCTTACCATTGATCGTGATGGCAACGGCCAAGTTTACATCAACGGTTCGGCTTCCGGAAGTGCGGTTAGCGTAGCCGATCTTGGCACTGTTAATTATGGTATTGGTGGTTTAATAATCGGCAATGACAAAACCACCAACTACTTCAACGGCCGCATGGATGATGTTCGTTTGTATAACCGCGTCCTTTCCGCCTCCGAAATTTCATCTTTAGCTTCAGGAGTGCCATCCCCAACTCCTACTCCCACGTCTTCGCCCACTCCCACACCCACGCCAACCCCAACTCCCACACCGACTCCAGTCAGCGACTCCCCGATTGCTCATTGGAAAATGGATTCCATTTCCGGAACAACCGTC
>JACOXP010000014.1 GCA_016182295.1 Candidatus Harrisonbacteria bacterium
AGCGGCAACTTGCCCTACTAGTTCTTTGCTTGGTCCGGTAATTTTTATAGTATTCTTTTCAACAACGATTTTAACCCCGGCCGGCGAAACATATTTTACCGGATGGCTGAAACCGACGTTGAGAACCAAATTTGCGCCATCCATAGAAGCGCGGAATCCAATACCCTCTAAAACTAAAATTTTCGCGAATCCACCGCCGACTCCCGCAATCGCGTTTTTCACGAGGGAAGCCATGGTTCCCAGATTGGCCCTCCCCTGTTTTACAGTTTTTTCAAGTTTAAAAAATATATTTTTATCCTTAATATCAACGTCAACGTAGGGCAGTACCCTAATGCTTAATTTCCCTTCTTTTCCAGAAAATTCCAACACGCCGTCGATTTGTTTTACTTCGACTCCTTCCGTTATTAGTACTGGTTTTTTGGCTAATTTAGACATGTTATTTATAACAAGCTGTCGAGCTACCAAATTTCAAATAATAATTCGCCGCCGACTTTTTGTTTTCTGGCTTCGGTATTAGTACGAAGTCCTTTTGAAGTGGAGATTACCCCCAATCCATGGCCTTGTTTGACCGGTCTAAGCTTTTGGTAGCCGGCGTAAAGATGACGCGAAGGAACGCTGAGAAACTTAGTTCCATTAATCACCCCGCTGCCGTCTTTATCGTATTTTATTTTGATTTCAATAATCCTTTTTGGCAGCCTTCCTTTCTTGGCAACATTCTCAATATAATTATTTTTGGCAAGAATTTCGGCAACCGCAAAATCCATTCCGGAATATGGGACTTTGATAAATTCCTTTTTGGCCTGTTGGGCATTTCTAATTTTTGTGATTAGGTCTTGATACATATTTTTTGGGATTATTTACCAACTGGATTTACGAACTCCCGGAATTTCGCCCCGACTGGCCATTTCGCGGAAACAAATTCTGCAAAGCCCAAATTGCCTCATGTAGGCTCGCTTGCGGCCACAGCGAAAACAACGCCGCACTATACGCGTGGAGAATTTTGGTTTTTTTTGAGATCTGGCAATAACTGATTTTTTAGCCATATTATTTTTTAAACGGAATTCCCAATTCTTTATAAAAACCGACTGCTTCTTTTTTATTTTTCTCTGATTTCGGGACAATAGTCACTTCGATTCCGAAATTGATTTTCGCCATGTCTTGGGAAATTTCCGGAAAAACAACGTTTTCTTTTATTCCAAAAGAGAGATTGCCGCGATTATCGATATTTTTGGGATCAATTCCGCGGAAGTCTCGCACGCGGGGTAGAACCACTTTTACAATTCTTTCCAGAAAATCCACCATTCTTTTCTTGCGCAGAGTAGATCGAAGACCGACAATTACGCCCTCCCGCAATTTAAATCCGGCAATGGACTTGCGCGCCGGCCGATGTTCCGGTTTTTGGCCGGTAATTAAAGCAAAGTCTTCCGTAATAGACGGCAAAACTTTGTCCTTGAAATTGGGCTGAGCGGAAAGACGGCCAACTCCGGTGTTGACCACAATTTTCTCCAATTCTTTAATTTTATTCGTAGTTTTAGTCATGGTTATAGTGTTGCCTTACAGCGCTTACAATAACGGGCTTTGGCCTCTCCCTCTTTTCTTACGCCTACTCTGGACGGCTTTTTACAACTCGAACAAAATAGCATAACTTTGGAAATATTTAAAGGCCTGGGCAGAGAAATTATTTGACCCTTTTCGCCTTGTTTTTTTGGCCGGGTATGCTTTTTAAAAAGGTTAAGACCTTCAATTAAAATCGTTCCGGCCGCGCTGTCCAATTTCATTACTTTGCCGTTCTTGCCTTTATCCTTGCCGCTGATTATTTGAACTGTATCTCCTTTTTTAATAGCCATGATTATTATTTTTATAGTATCTCTTCCGCTAAAGAAGCGACTGCCTCGTATCCTTTTTCTTTTACTTCTCTCGGCAATGGTCCAAATAAACGGGTGCCGCGCGGTTCTTTTTTGTCGTTGATTAAAACCACCGCGTTATCGTCGAATCGGATGTAAGACCCGTCGGAACGACGCATCGGCTTTCTCTGCCGGACAATAACCGCTTTAACAATATCCTTTTTCTTTACTTGTTTGCGCGGTTCAGCCACCTGAACAGAAGCGACGATTAAATCCCCCACTTCGGCATAACGACGACGGCTGCCGCCTAAAACTCTAAAACAGCGGACTATTTTTGCTCCGGAATTATCCGCGACTTTCAAAATGGATCGTTCTTGTATCATGGTAAATTTAGATCTTTTTTACGATTTTCCATCGCTTCTCGCGAGAAAGCGGTCGGGTTTCTTCAATAATCACTTTGTCGCCAGTTTTGTATTGGTTGCCTTCGTTTTCTGCTTTTAATCTAGTGGTTGCTTTAAAATACCGAAGATATTTCGGGTGTTTTTTATAATGAGAAATCGCGACAACCGCTGTCTTTTGCATTTTGTCGGAAACCACGATTCCTTCCAATTTTCTCCGCCGGCCGGCGGATTTTATGATTTTATTTTCCATGTTGATTGATGATCGTTAAAATTTGCGCGATGCCTTTTCTGGTTTTTTGAATATCATTAACATTTTTAACTTTTCCGCCAGCCAAATCATTTCTCAAATTCCAAAGACGCTCTCGGTATTCCTTGAGGTTTTTTTGAAGTTCCGCTTCCGGTTTCGTCTTTAATTGTTCAAATTCTTTGTGTTTCATGATGTTATTGCCTGGTAATTATTCTCGTCTTCACCGGTAATTTAAAACCCGCGAGACGCAAAGCTTCTCTGGCAATCTCCGGCTTAACGCCATCCATTTCAAAAAGCACTCTTCCGGGTTTCACCGGAAAAACATAATGATCGACGGCGCCTTTGCCGCCACCCATGGTGATTTCTGGCGGCCTTTGAGTAATCGGTTTGTCTGGGAAGATCCTAATCCAAACCTTGCCCTCGCGTTTAATAAAGTTATTTATAGTTTTGCGAGCGGCTTCAATTTGACGGGAGTTTATCCAGGCGGAGCTTTCCGCTTTCAAGCCAAAATTACCAAACGATAATTTGGTTCCGCGCGTCTCAACCGCACGATCTTTAGATCGTCCTTTTTGCCATTTTCGATGTTTTACTTTTTTAGGCATCAACATATTAGTTTATTTTTATTTGTTAAAAACCTCACCCTTATAAAGCCAGACCTTCACGCCGACCGTGCCGTAAGTATTGAACGCGGTGGTTTCTCCATAATCAATGTTCGCGCGCAGTGTTTGGAGCGGCAGTTTGCCCTTGCCAAGCCATTCGCGACGAGCAATTTCCGCTCCGTCCAATCTGCCGGAAACTTTAATTTTAACGCCCTGAACTTCTCTGTTCTGAAGCGCTTGTTCTATATATTTTTTTATCGTTCTGCGGAACGGCAATCGTCGTTCAAAGTCCCAAGCGATTGACTGAGCCATGTATTGCGCTGAAAGCTCCGAGCGCCGCAATTCTTCAACATTTAAACTTAATCCAAATTTAGTGGCCGGAACTCCGCGCTTTCGATAAAGCTGACGAAGTTCAGCATCTATGGCTTTGGTTAAGTCGGTAATTCCTTGTCCGCCGCGACCGATTACCAATCCCGGCCTGGCTGCTTTGATATTAATTTTAAAAGAATTATCGGAACCGCGTTCGATTTCTATTTTGACTATTCCGGCCTGGCCGATTTTTTCATTAATAATTTTTCTAACCAAAACGTCCTCCTCCAGCTGATTTTTAAACTTCAGCTTTTTGGGGAGCCAACGGGAATTCCAGGTATTGATGATTCCCAAACGATATGAAAATGGTTTTATTTTTTGTCCCATGGTCGCTATATACTCTTTCGTCTAAACAAGCGTTTAAAGAATCCGCCCCTTTTTTCTTTCGGACGCTCGGTTTTTATAGCTTCCGTTTTTGGTTTAACTCTTTTCTCTTTTTTGGTCTTGGTCTTTTTAACCGGCGGATTAATTGTAAACCTCTCCTGGTATTGAGTCCCCGCTTCCTGCAAAACCAAAGTCACGTGGCTCATCTTTTTTTGTATTGGGGTTGCTCTTCCCTGGGCGCGGGGCAAAAATCTTTTCAACATTGGGCCTTGATCTACTCGAATAGTAGAAACAAAGAGACGGTTCGAATCCAAGTTGCGATTTCGGGCATTGGCCAAAGCGGAACGAAGCAATTTAAGAAGCGGGGTGGCCGATCTTTGAGAACGCAATAAAAGCTGGGCTTCAGCTTCTTTCGCTGAAAGTCCTCTTAAGGTGTTGGCAATGAGCCGAACTTTTCTCGGCGCTATATGCAAATAGTTAAGCTGGGCTAATTGCGTTTTGGGTTTTGTTTCAAGTGTAACCATGATTATTTTTTAGCGGCGGGTTTGGCCGCGGCGGCTTTTTGCGCTTCAGCGGTTTGCTGAGCAACTTCAAGCTCGCGCTGCATTTTACCACCATGCTTAGTAAATTTTCTAGTAGGAGAAAACTCTCCCAATCGGTGACCAACCATTTCTTCTTTTATAATTACTTCAACAAAAATTTTTCCATTATGAATACCAAGCGTCCGGCCAACCATTTCCGGAGAAATTTCCGAATTGCGAGCCCATGTTTTAATAATGGTTTTGTCGCCCGCCTTTAACTTGGCCACTTTTTTCAGAAGCTTCGGATCAACGTATGGACCTTTTTTGCTTGATCTGCTCATAAATTTAAACTGTGAATCGTTAACGCACTTTTGGCCGACGCTGGATAATCAACTTATTCGACCATTTCTTCTTGCTTCGCGTCTTACGACCACCGGTTACTTTACCCCAAGCGGTCTTTGGACGCTTGGTTCCTCTGGCTTGACGACCTTCGCCGCCTCCATATGGGTGATCAACCGGGTTCATGGCGGTACCGCGGACCGTGGGCCGAATGCCCAGCCACCGTGATCGTCCGGCTTTACCGATATTCACCAGATTATAATCGGGATTTGAAACTTGTCCAATAGAAGCCCACCCCTCCGATGAAACTTTGCGGACTTCTTTAGAGCCGAGGCGAATGTCTGTCCAGCCGCCTTCGTGGGCCAAAACTTCGGCGAAAGAACCGGCCGAACGAGCTAATTTACCGCCTCCTCCTTCTCGAATTTCCACATTGTGCACAAAATATCCAATCGGAACGTTTTTGATCTTTAATCTGTTGCCGGCTTTTAACGGCGCGTTTTCAGAAACAATTAAGTCGTCCCCTACCCGGGCATCTTTAGGAGCAATAATATAGCGACGCTCGCCATCTTTATAAACAACTAATGATATGAACGCGGAACGATAAGGATCGTATTCAACCGTTTCTACGCGACCCGGCACGCCCTTTTTGTCTATTTGCCGAAAATCGACAATCCGATAAACTTTTTTGTTTCCGCCGCCCTGATGACGGGTAGTAATAACACCACGATTGTTGCGACCGGCATTGACCCGCAAATTTTTCGTCAATGCCTTTTGCGGCCTGTTAGTAGTCAAAACCGAACCGTAATCAACGGAAGTCATTTGTCTTCGTGATGGACTTGTTGGTTTATAATTTTTCATAATTTTATGTTGGTAGGATGTCGAGCTTCTGACCTTCCTTTAAAGTAACGATAATTTTCCTGTAACCGGCTTTTTCTCCGGGGAAACGAAATCCGCCGCGAGGCTTCGGGCGAGTATTTATAACATTAATGCCTATGACATTCACTTTATAAATTTCTTCAACAGCTTTTTTCACTTCCGGCGCGGTTGCTTTTTTATCAACCAGAAAAATATATTTTCCCAAAGCGCTGATCGCTGTGGCTTTTTCGGTAATTATTGGTCTTTTGATTAAAAACTTATTTGCCATATTATTTAATCTCCGCGACTGCTTTTTTATCAAGCAACACGTTTTTGTATTTCAATAAATCTTCGACATTGATCGAGGCCCCATTTAAACTTTTGACTTTGGGAATGTTGCGAGAAGCGCGAAAGATATTTTTATTGCCGGTATTGGCGATTAACAACGCCGGGATAACTTTTTTGATTTCATTGAATAATATTTTTGTTTTCGGCTCTTTCAATTCCAACGAATCCACAACCCGCAATTCGCCTTCTAAAAGCTTTTTAGAAAGAACCGAATGAATCGCGGCGCGAAGCATTTTTTTATTTATTTTTCGTTCATAGTTGCGTTCATTAAGCGGGCCGTGGGTTATGCCTCCGCCGCGCCAAATTGGCGAACGAGACGAGCCCTGTCTTGATCGGCCAGTGTGTTTTTGCTTCCAGGGCTTTCTACCACCTCCACGAACTTCCGATCGACCCTTGGTGTGAGCCCAGGGTTTGCGACGATTGGCGGTTTGGGTAATAAGCGCTTGGTGAACAAGATCGGGATTCCAAGGACGCGCGAAAATTTCGTCTTTCAATTCCATATCGCCTATAGCGTCCCCTTTTATATTGTAGAGTTTGGCTTTCATGATTATTTGCGAATCTCAACTTTTCCGCCGCGATTTCCCGGAACGGCGCCGTTTAGAAAAATAGTTTTTTGATCTGAATTGATTTCTACAATTTTAAGATTTTTGATGGTAATTCTTTCGTTGCCCATTCGGCCGGCCATTCTTCGGCCCGGAAGAACTCTCTGCGGAGTGGTATTTCCAATAGAACCGGGGGCTCGAAGACGATTTTTCTGGCCGTGGGTCTTGGGACCGCCATGAAAACCATGGCGTTTAACGACTCCGGCAAAACCCTTTCCTTTGGAGATGCCGCTCACTTTAACCAAATCACCGGCCTTAAAGGCGGCTGGATCGCCTGATTCAAGTTTTACCGGCGTAACGGGAAAAACCCGGTCATTTCGGAAAAGCTGATCCATTTTCATTTTTTTGCCGATTATTTTATCCATAAAATTTTATAAAAATAATCCCGACGCTACGTCGGGATTATCTTCATGACGCTCGTCAGTGATTAAGATTTTACACCATTTTAATCTCAATATCAACCCCCGAAGGCAGGTTAAGTTGAGACAAAGATTCTATAATTCCTTGGCTGGGATTGAGAATATCCACCAGGCGTTTATGAATTCTTAGCTCAAATTGCTCGCGAGAATTCTTATCGATAAAAGTTGATCGATTTACGGTGTACTTTTTTATCTCCGTTGGAAGCGGAATTGGACCAACTACTTCGGCATCGTGCCGTTTGGCAGTTTCCACAATTTGCTTAGCTGACACATCTATCAGCTTGCTGTCGTATGCCTTAATCCGCAAACGAAGCTTTTCTTGTTCTTCCTTCGGTTTGACCATTATTTGATGATCTTAGTCACCACGCCAGCGCCGACAGTCTTGCCTCCTTCTCGGATGGCAAACCGCTGCTTTTCTTCCAAAGCGACTGGAGCAATGAGCTTGATAGAAAGATTAACTGTATCGCCAGGCATCACCATTTCGGTGCCCTGCGGAAGAGTAACTTCTCCGGTAACATCGGTGGTACGAATATAGAACTGCGGTTTGTAACCCTTAAAGAACGGGGTGTGACGGCCGCCTTCCTCTTTGCTGAGAATGTAGACCTCAGCGTCAAATTCAGTGTGCGGATTTACACTGCCCGGTTTGGCGACAACCTGACCGCGTTCAACGTCTTCTTTTTTAAGACCGCGGAGCAAAATTCCAACATTGTCTCCGGCTCGCCCTTCATCGAGAAGCTTGTTAAACATTTCAATACCGGTAACAACGGATTTTTGAGTCGGTTTAAGACCGATAATTTCGATTTCCTCGTTGACTTTAACAATACCGCGCTCGGCGCGACCGGTAACCACGGTACCGCGTCCTTCAATGGAGAAAATGTCTTCGATCGGCATCAAGAACGGTTTGCTGACGTCACGAACCGGCTCCGGAACGTATTCATCAAGAGCCTTGATTAAATCCATGATCGGCTTGGCGTTTGGATCATCGATGGATTTCGCCTCCAGCGCTTTAAGCCCGGATCCGCGAATTACCGGAACTTGATCGCCGGGGAAATTGTATTTCTTAAGAAGCTCGCGAACTTCGGTTTCAACCAAATCAATTAATTCTGGGTCATCAACCATGTCAACTTTATTTAAGAAAACCACGATTGCCGGAACACCAACCTGGCGAGCCAAGAGAATGTGTTCACGGGTTTGAGGCATAGGGCCGTCAGCCGCCGACACAACGAGAACCGCGCCGTCCATCTGAGCGGCACCGGTAATCATGTTTTTAATATAGTCAGCGTGTCCAGGAGCGTCGATGTGAGCGTAGTGACGCTTTTCGGATTCATACTCCGAGTGGTGAAGCGCGATGGTAATACCACGAGCTTTTTCTTCAGGAGCATTGTCAATATCGTCAACTTTTTCTTCCTTTTTAGCCCAACCTTTTAAAAAGAGGACATGCGTAATGGCCGCGGTCAAGGTCGTCTTGCCGTGGTCAACGTGTCCAATTGTTCCGACGTTTACGTGCGGTTTCGTCCGCTGAAATTTTTCTTTCTCTGCCATTTTATCTTTATATTTATTGAATTAAACCGACTTTTTTATATTTATAATGATAAATACGATTCTACAAAACCTGCCCATCCGTGTCAAGAGGAGGTTTGTGAATAAAAAAACCCGCGATTAAGCGGGTTTCAATTTCTTGAAACGCTCGGCCAAAAGTCTATAGCGTCTTTTAGTTTCCGGATTTGAAAGAAGGTAGTCGCGCTCACGGACAGTTGACCTGAGGTATTCTGGATAATTGTCACCAAATTGTGGTCCGGTAAAATCGACTTCGCCGAAAGTTGGCAGTTTATTCCAATAATGCGAACGCATTTTCGCGAATTCAGTTCCTTCAAGCGAAGCTCTTAACAGCTCTCCGCCAAAAACATCTTGCGCCAGCAAAGAAACCACGGCGCAATGCCCCCAGAGCGGATTGTTCTTCGTCCATCCGCCTGGATCCTGCGAAGTATCCCCGTTACAAATCATCGGCAACAGATCCTTAAACTCTCTTAGGCTCATTTCTCCTTCCTTTCAAGAACTGAAACAAAAGTAACCCCTTCGGGTTATTTTTGCAAATTTCTTCTCTCTTTCAAAATTTCTCTTACCTTTGGTCCCAAAACTTCATCCGTATAAATCTCAAATAGCTCCTCATTCGATAGAAATTCTAAGCAAACTTTCAATGTATTTCTTATTCTGTTCGATTCGTCAATATCACGACTATCAATGATAGTTTTATACGGTTGGCCGGGTTTAATTATTTGCACTCCTGAACGAATTTTTGCTTCCAATTCCAAATATTTTTTGAATAAACTTTTACAAGCTTTCTCATCCATAAAATTTTATCTATTTAACTTCTTGGATTTATCTCATATTTTTCTTCAATTTCCTTTAAGATAATATGGCTCAAATCTTCGAAGCGGAGGATTTATTTTCTTGGTTTGATGCTCCAGCGGCGGCCGATTTTTCTTGCTTCAACACATTTCTCGGCAGACCCCTCAGCAATTTTATGGCTCACTTTATTGAAAGCAGAGTCTCCCTCTTTGGTAATGACAATACAAGCCCCTCTGGGGATTTTGTCATATGCGCCGGGGTGGGTCGCCAGATAACGATCCAGTTCCAGCGATAATTTTATGCTTTTCGCTACGTATTGCTTGCTCATGTTGTTTAGTTAAATAAGAAGTTTTCCTTTATCTTTTGGAAGTTCTTTATAATATATCCTTTATATATTGTGAATAACTTATTATTATCTTCCGGATGACTACTTAACTTTACCACGCTTTCTTTCTTGGATAGATGATAGGTGTGGATATGTGCGTAACCGTGACAAGTATCGACCCGCATTATACTGCGCCACCTGCTATTAATCAAGCTGAAGTATTGAATAATAAATTTAGCAATTTTACCTCGGTATTTTTTAAAATACACTCGGATTTTATCTTCTAAGGTACCTGTGGGGTGAAAATAATCTATGTCTTTTTTCATAACAAAAAATCGGAAACGATTCATCCGACTTGGGTGGGGGTTTGTTTCAACCCTTGCGTGGATTGGAGAGAATAAACGTAAACGAAATCTCCAATAATGACGAATCGTATTGATTTATAACTTGATTATGACGGATCGGGGCACCGGCGCAAGCGGGTAGTGTTAATAACTCAAAAAGGAGGGGGTTCCTCTGACATCCTACTTCTTTCCTTCTTTTATTAATGCGGCGACGCTGTTGGGGACTTCTTCGTAGTTGGCAAACTCCATCGTGAACGATCCCCTGCCCTGAGTCATGGAGCGAAGCTTTGTTGCGTAGCCGAACATTTCCGAAAGCGGCACTTTGGCGTCAACAACTTTAATGTTGATACGATCGTTCATGGCTTCAATGCGTCCGCGCTTGGAACTGATATCACCGGTAACATCGCCCAAAAAATCCGCCGGAGCAAGCACCTGTATCTTCATAATCGGCTCGAGTAAAATCGCTTTGGCGCGCTTCGCTCCCTCCTGAAAAGCCATTGAACCGGCTATTTTGAAAGCCGCTTCCGAAGAATCAACCTCGTGAAAGGATCCGTCGTAAAGGGTTACCATAACGTCTATCATCGGAAAGCCGGCGACCACGCCTTTGTCCATCGCTTCTTTTACTCCTTTTTCAACGGCCGGAATAAATTCATGCGGAATGGACCCTCCCTTGATAGCGTTGATAAATTCAAAACCTTTACCGCGCTCGTTGGGCTCAACCTTCAACCAGCAATGACCATATTGACCGCGGCCGCCCGATTGGCGAATATATTTTCCTTCGGCTTCGGCCGTCGTCTTGACGGTTTCTTTGTAGGCAACCTGCGGACGGCCGACATTGGCTTCAACGCCAAACTCCCTTTTCATACGGTCAACGATAATTTCCAAATGAAGCTCACCCATGCCGGAAATAATGGTCTCTCCCGTTTCGGGATCGCCCGCTACCCGGAAAGTCGGGTCTTCGTCGGCAAGGCGGTGCAGAGCGACTCCCATTTTTTCCTGGTCGGCTTTGGTTTTCGGCTCGATGCGGATGCCGATGACCGGTTCGGGGAAAATTATTTTCTCAAGAAGAATCGGTTTTTCCGGATCGCTAAGCGTGTCGCCGGTCGTGGTGGCTTTCAAACCGACAATCGCGCCGAGGTCTCCGGCGTAAATTTCTTCGACTTCTTCGCGCTGATTGGCGTGCATGCGCAAAATGCGGCCAACTCGTTCCTGGTTATTTTTAACGGAATTTAAAATATAGCTCCCGCGTTTTAATGACCCGGAATAAATTCGAAAAAAGGTCAAAGAACCGACATAAGGGTCGCTGGCAATTTTGAAAGCGAGCGCGGCGAAGGGTTCTTCGTCGAGGGGCTTTCTCTCAATCTCCGCCCCAGTTTTCAAATCGTGGCCTTTGGTTGGCGGCAGATCTGCCGGAGAAGGAAGGTAATCAACAATCGCGTCAAGCACCAGTTGAACGCCTTTGTTTTTTAAAGCCGAACCGCAAAGAATCGGAATCAGCTTAATTTCCAAACAGGCCCTGCGGAGAGTTTTTTTCAAAGTTTCCAAATCCGGCTCTTTGCCTTCTAGATACTCCGCCATTAGCTTGTCGTTTTGCTCGACAATTTTTTCAATCAAATCGTGGCGATATTTTTTTGCCTCCTCTTTGAAATTTTCCGGAATTTCTTTTTCCACCACGGTAGTGCCTTTATCACCTTCAAAGTAGTAGGCCTTCATCTTTAAGAGATCGATTACTCCCTCAAAAGCGCTTTCCAGTCCAATCGGAATTTGGATAGGAACGGCGCTCGGGTTCAATCGCTCGCGGATTGATTTTACGTCTTCCACAAAGTTAGCGCCCATCCGATCGAGTTTATTTATAAAACAAATACGCGGCACGCCGTATTCATCGGCATATCGCCAATTGGTTTCCGATTGCGGCTCAACGCCGCTGACACCGTCAAAAACCACCACCGCGCCATCCAAAACGCGCAATGATCGCTTAACTTCCACGGTAAAATCAATGTGGCCGGGGGTATCAATAAGGTTCATCCGATGCTCAAACGCTTTATCGCCGTGCTTATAGGTCGGGGTCCAGAAACAAGTTGTAGCCGCGGCGGTGATAGTGATGCCACGTTCGCGTTCCTGTTCCATCCAATCCATGACAGTGTCGCCGGTATGCACCTCGCCGATTTTGTGGGAAATGCCGGTGTAAAATAAAACGCGCTCGGAGACCGTCGTCTTGCCGGCGTCAATATGGGCGATAATTCCGAAGTCTCGGACTTTTTCTATCGGATATTTGCGGGCCATAATTACCAACTAAAATGCGCGAAGGCGCGATTCGCTTCCGCCATTCGATGAGTGTCTTGTTTCTTTTTGATAGCCGAGCCCTCGTTCTTAGCGGCCGCGATTAATTCTTCGGCAAGTTTCGAAGCCATCGGTTTCCCTTTTTTGGACCGAGCGGCTTGAATTATCCAGCGAATGGCCAAAACAAAACGGCGGTCGGCCCGCACTTCTCGCGGGACTTGATAATTAGCGCCGCCGATTCTGCGGGTGCTGACTTCCAAAGTAGGCGCCGCGTTTTCTAAAGCTTTTTCAAAAACTTTTGTCGGCTCTTCTTTGGTTTGTTTATTGACGATGTCCATCGTGTCATAAAAAACTTTTTCGGCAACGGATTTTTTTCCATCCGTCATTAAATAATTAATAAACCGGCCGATGGCGACATTGGCATATTTTAAATCCGGTTTGTGATCTTTTCTATAATTTCCCTTTTTTCTCATAATCGCAATATATTAATGCCTTATTTTCCTTCTTTCGGCTTTTTCGCTCCGTATTTTGATCGCTGTTGTTTGCGAACTTCCACGCCAGTGGTGTCTAAAACACCGCGGACGATGTGATAACGCACGCCCGGTAAATCTTTAACACGACCGCCGCGAACAACCACGATGGAGTGTTCCTGAAGGTTGTGGCCCTCACCAGGAACGTAAGCGGTAACTTCCATGCCGTTGGTTAACCGCACGCGGGCAACTTTGCGAAGCGCCGAGTTTGGTTTTTTAGGAGTGGTAGTAAAAACTTTCAAGCACACTCCTCTTTTGAACGGCGAGAAACGATCAAGCGGTTTATTTTTTAAATAATTAAAATACCGCCCAAGCGCTGGGGACTTCGATTTATAAATCATCTTCTTTCTGCCTTTTTTAACTAACTGCCTAATCGTGGGCATTATGAGGAAAATAGTAGCAAAAAGTTTTAAAAAGCGCAAATCTCCGGTTTGTGAGCCAACCCGCCTTTTCTATCCTCGCCCAATCTCCTCGAAGAAGCTCTCGCCCCCGATTGTTCCGCCAAAGGCGGAAACTAACAATAACTTTTTTTGTTGCGGGTCTTGGGTCCAACAGACCAGGAGTCTAGGACTTGCGAAAGGCGAGAAAACGACAGCCCCCACCCAAGCCGCAGACGAGGCAGCCGAGGCCGAGTCTCCGCTCGTCGCGCCACCTGCGGACGCAAGGCACGCAGCGGTTGCCATCCGCGTCCTGGCAGAACTGACCGAGAGCCACAACCACGTCCTTTTCATTCCAGTTCGCAGGCACCCAGATAAGGAGCTTACGAAGGTTGGCAGGCTGGTAACCGTCTTTTTCCATCTGTTCGATGGCGTAATCCGAAGAGACGGCTTTCTCGAAATCGTACACCTTGAAATCCTGCCCGATGCTTCCGACATCCGGGAAATTGGCTTCGGTGATGTTTGGATTGACATCGCCGAAGTTGCCGGCGGAGATCAGTTCGTTGAGAGGCTTGGAGTGATTTTCCACCGCACACCTCCGTTGGTTCGCCATAGCTTTAGCAACGGCGACCTTTTTTAAATATCCCGAAACCGTCGGGAATCACGGCTTCCTTACCTCAAGGAACTGCTCGGATTATACACCAAAATCAGAATTTGTCAAATCTGTGTAGCCAATCGGGGACTCCGAGATCCTCTTCTCGGAGATGTGGGCGATGAGAAATTTTAGAAAAAGATAAGGGTTGGCTCAAAGATATCGCGAAAAATGTCGCGGCGAGCCTCTAGTGCCACGACCTCTCGCCGGAAGAGGTCGATGGCCGGTTCCCGAGGGGACTTTCCGAGAACTCCACGGGCGGGGAACTGCCTATCTCTTGTTTAAAACCGTCCTTTTATAAACGTCTAAATGATTCAAAATTATGCCCGCTCCTTTAGCAACGCAGAACAGCGGCTCTTCGGCGATATAGGATTGCACACCGGTCATTCTTTTGAAAAATTCATCTATATATCCAAGCTGGGCGCCGCCGCCGGAAAGAATCAATCCCTTTTCCATAATGTCAGCCACCAACTCCGGCGGGGTGTTGTTGAAAACATTCTGAACAGAAGAAGCAATATCCAAAAGGTTCGGGTTGAGCGCCTCGGCGATTTCATTGGAGTTGATTACTATATCTTTTGGCAAACCGGAAATTAGATCGCGTCCCCGAATCTGATATTCTTTCTTTTCTCTTGTCGGTAACGCCGAACCTATTTCTATTTTAACCGTTTCGGCGGTTTGTTCTCCTATTGAAAGTGAATATTTCTTTTTAATATAGTCAATAATCGCCTGATCAAATTTATTGCCCGCCACTCGTAGACTGGACCAAGAAACAATACTGCCAAGAGCCACCACCGCGACTTCGGAAGTACCGCCGCCGATATTAATAATCATATTGCCGGTGTGGGAATTGATCGGAATGCCCGCGCCTAAAGCCGCCAAAATCGGCTCTCTCACAACGTAAGCTTCCTTAGCGCCAGCTTCTTTCGCGGCATTAATAACCGCTCTTTTCTCGTTTGGAGTAATTCCGGCCGGAACAGATATGACAATCTCCGGCTTTAAGATGTTAAAAGTGCCAGTGGCTTTGCGGATAAAATATTTAAGCATCGCCTGGGTGATATAGTAGTCGGCTATAACTCCATCTTTAAGCGGCCGATAAGCAGCGATGGTATCCGGCGTACGGCCTATCATTTCCTTAGCTTCTCTACCAACGGCTAAAACAGTGCTGTCGGCAGTGCTAAGAGCGACGATAGTCGGCTCATTAATAAGAAAACCCTTCCCGGGGACAAGGACAATGGTATTCGCCGTTCCTAAATCAATTCCTATTTTACGCGTAAACATATTTTTGAAAAAGTTTTAAACTCTGCTGATATTTGCTCCAAGCGCTTTTAATCGTTCATCTAATTTTTCGTAGCCTCTGTCTAATTCTTCCACCCCATTTATAGATGATTCACCTCTCGCAATCAGGGCGGCGATCACATGAGCAATACCGGAACGAAGATCGCGCACTGATATTTTTGCCGCTTCCAATTCAGTCGGACCATTAATTATAGCACTATGGCAATGATCACCTCCAATAAAACGACAGGGTAATTCTCCTAGGCATTTTGTCTGCGCCTTAATATCAGCGCCCATTAAATTCAAATCAGCGGCATAGCCAAACCGATCTTCATAAACAGTTTCGTGAATATTCGATGATCCGTTCGCTTGAGTTAACAAAACTGCCGTTGGTTGCTGCCAATCAGTCATAAAACCAGGGTAGGTGTCTGTTTCAATATTGGCGGGATAAAGCTTGCCGGCGCGGTAAAATTCTATTCCATTTTTTTTAACTTCATACTCGCCACCGATTCTTCGAATGGTATTTAAAAAAGTAGAAAGATTTTCCTGCTGGGCCCCTTTGACTAGAATTCTTCCATCGGTGGCAATCGCCAAACACGCGAACGACACCGCTTCATTGCGATCGGGCATGATTTCATGATTGGCGCCGCGAAGGTGTTCAACGCCATCAATATAAATGACGCGGTTGGCGCCAAATTCTATCAACGCTCCCATTTTCTGCAAAAATTTCACCAGATCTAAAATTTCCGGTTCTATAGCCGCGTTTTGGATAATTGTCCTCCCCTTAGCCAAAACTGCCGCTAAAATTGTATTCTCCGTGGCGCCGACGCTTGGATAACGAAGCGCGATTTTAGCTCCGCGGAGCCCATTCTTGGCAAATCCTACGTAACGATCCGCCAACACTTCCACTTTAGCGCCCATAGCGGTCAACGACGCTAAATGTATATCAACTGGCCTGGGACCGATTTTATCTCCTCCTAAAATAGGCACTTCCGCTTCCCCCATTCTCGCAAGCAACGGGCCGAGAGCGAGAATGGGAATTCGGTTGCGTCGGCTAAGAGAGGTCACTTTGGAAGTTTTTAATTCAGGAGTGGAAATTTTTAAAATATTATTATTTTTTTCTATTTTACTGCCCAACGAACCGCATAATTCTTCCGTTATTTTGGTATCTCCAATTTCCGGAAAATTTTCCAAAACACAAGGTTCGCCGGTAAGCAAAGAAGCCACCATCATTTTGGTAGCGGCGTTTTTTGCTCCCGCTAACCTGATATTACCCTCTAATGTTCTGCCGCCTTGAATTATAAACCGCATTAGTTAAGAATAAGTATAATTTATGGCTTTTAAGAGACGAAATCAACTATTGCCGCTTTTTATCGCGCTGTTTCTGGTGCTGGGACCGGTCACGGTTCTTTACGCTTATGGTTGGCGTGTTAATTTGGAAAACTTCGAAATCGTTAAAATCGGGGGGATTTTTGTTAAGAATTTTCCCGCTGAATCCGTAATGAAGCTTAATAATGAAAAGCTGGACAACTATGGCCAGAAATTTCTCACCGGCAGATTACTTGACGGCCTCTTGCCGGGAGAGTACAAACTGGAAATAGAAAAGTTTGGTTTCAAAAAATGGGAAAAAATTATAAATGTTGATCCGGCAATGGTGAGTGAAACAAATCCGGTGGTCTTGATACCATCCGAAATAAATCCTGAGAAAATTAGCGGCGGAGATATTGAAATTATTTTCAACGACCTTAAAAACAGTATTTTAAAATTTCCCGGCTATGTGCCGATAGAAGATTTAAAACTTCAAGAGCATCCGTACCTTTGGCTAATAAACAGCGCCAAAGCATCGTACTTAATTGATGTTGATAAAATGACTATTGAAATCCTGCCAGAAAAAATATTAATTCCTAAAATAAAACTTTCTGAAAAAGAAGAAGCGATTATTGCTAAACTAACCCAAAAAATTCCCGGGAAGGTGGTTGGCGTTTCCCGCTATCGCAATTTCCCCTATCTCTTTGTGCAATATACTGATTCGATCTACTTTTTGGAAGTGGATGATCGAGACCCTTTGAATTTTTCCTTTTTAGCTGTTTCCAAAAAACACGTTTACGCTGACGGTAAACTCTATTTGATAAATCAAAACGGTATCAATTTTCTCGAGATCTAACGCAATTCATTCAACATACCCCTCGTCTTAGGTCCAACTTGTCCGTAACCGGAATCTCCGGGGAAAGCGATGTTTTGTTTCTCTTGAAATCTCTGG
>JACOXP010000008.1 GCA_016182295.1 Candidatus Harrisonbacteria bacterium
CCCCCATTTCTGCACGATCCATAGTAGCCTCCATTTCTAGCGATGTTCTAGAGAACAGTATAGCCTAAATTGATGAAGATGTCAAGGAAATTTCCATGACAAAATAGTTTATAGGAAAAGTAATAAAAGTGTCACATGACGCAGGGATAAAAAAGAGCCCGACAATTAAGCTTGTCGAGCCCATGATTTTAGTGAGGCCAAGAATTCCTCGATCGCACTGTTATTGTAGCTTTCAAGAGGAAACACCGGTTTACCCCGCTGGATAGCTCGCTCACGATCTCGTTTGGCACCGTTTGAATGTTTCCATCCTGGCAGTAGAACAAATGCTTCGCAAGAGAGATCATAGATAGCGTCGTCCAGAGCGTGATAGTAAGCTTCTGGTGCTTGAGCTAATCGTTCAAATCGAGCTGTGTGGCTATGAGGCGCAAAGAAAGAAAATGTTTCTACTAACGACGAGAAGTTAATTGGCGAGCCTGTTAATTTCGGGTAAAATATAGATATTATATGTTGAATTTACTGAAATCTTTTAATTTGCCTCAAATTGAGGAGAAAATTCTGAAATTTTGGAAAGAAGGCCGGGTTTTTGAAAGAATCCAAGAATTACGGAAAAAATCGAAAAAAGCCAAACCCTTTAAATTTTTTGAAGGCCCCCCAACCGCCAATGGGCGGCCGGGCATCCATCACGTGCTCGCTCGTTCTTTCAAGGATGTCATTCCGAGATATAAAACAATGCGCGGGTTTTTTGTCTTAAGGCGCGCCGGTTGGGACACTCACGGTCTACCGGTTGAGCTGGAAGTTGAAAAAAAACTTGGCATTAAAACCAAGCAGGAAATAGAAAAATTCGGAATCGTTGAATTTAATACCCAGGCGAAAATGTCCGTCTGGGCGTATAAAAGCGATTGGGAAAAATTAACCGAACGGATCGGTTTCTGGCTTGATTTTAACGACCCTTACATTACCTACAACAATCCATACATTGAGAGTTTGTGGTGGATCTTTTCAGAAATAGAGCGGCGGGGCCATTTAAAAAAACTTCACAAAATCGTTCCCTGGTGTCCGCGTTGCCAAACGCCGCTTTCGAGCCACGAGCTTGGACAGCCGGGCGCGTATCGGACCACCAAAGATCCTTCCGTCTATATCAAATTAAAAATTAAAAATTCAAAAACCAACGATTGCCTGCTGATCTGGACGACAACGCCCTGGACTTTGCCTGGCAACGTGGCGGTCGCGGTTAATCCGAAACTCACCTACACAAAATATAAGGTTGGCGGTGAATATCTTTGGAGCTATAACGTTCCCCCGAAGACCGAAAAGGGAGAACCAGAAGTCGTTGAAAAGCTTTCCGGAAAAAAATTGGCCGGCCTGGAATACGAACCGCCCTATCCGAATGAAGGCGCTCATAAAGTCATCGAAGCTGATTTTGTTTCCACGGAGGAAGGAACCGGTCTGGTGCATATTGCGCCGGCTTATGGAGAAGACGATTTGCGCGTCGCCGGCCATGGGCCGATTCCAATGAGCGTTGATGATCGGGGGATTATGAAAAAGTCCGCCAGCTGGCGGATTCCCGGAGAAGGAAAATTTGTAAAAGAGGCGGACAGTGACATTATCGCCGATCTTGAAAAAAGAAAAATTTTGCATTCAAGCGGTTTAATAGAGCACGAATATCCTTTTTGCTGGCGTTGCTCCACCCCGCTTTTGTATTTTGCCCGCAAGTCCTGGTTTATCGTAATGTCGAAACTGCGGAGCGAAATGCTTTCGGCCAACAAAAAAATAAACTGGATTCCGGAGCATATCAAGGAAGGGAGATTTGGAGAATGGCTGCGCGACCTCAAAGATTGGTCGATTTCCCGCAACCGCTACTGGGGAACGCCGCTGCCGATTTGGGAATGCGAAAAGGACGAGACGCACCGTTTGTTTATCGGCTCGCTCGAAGATCTGAATAAGCACGCTTTCAATAAAAATCGATTTTTTATCGCCAGACATTCCGAGGCCGAGCATAATATTAGCGGCACGTTGGCCAACGGTTCCGAAAGTGGCAATAATGCTTCCAAATTGACCGAGAAAGGCGTCAAACAAGCCGAAAGTATGGCTAAAGAATTCACGAAGAAAAAGATAGATGTTATTTATCATTCGCCCTTGGCTCGGACAAAAGAAGTCGCGCAAATTATTGCCAAAGCGACGGGGGCGGAAACCATTGCCGATAAAAGATTAACCGAAGTCAACGGAGGGAGTTTCAATAACCGTTCGGTTGGAGAATTCGGCGCGTTTTTCAAAAGCAAGATGGAGAGATTTTCCAAAACGCCGCCCGGGGGAGAAAATTACTCCGATATTAAAAAGAGAATGCTTGAAGCGATTCGTGATATTAACCAGAAACACAACGAAAAAAATATATTAATTGTCAGTCACGGCGACCCGCTTTTTGTGCTTGAGGGCGCAGTACAGGGCCTTTCCAATGAAAAAATATCTGAAATTTCGAGCTTGCCGGTGGCCGGCTGGAAAGAAATAAGCTCCAATAATTGGCCGCTTAACAAAGACGGCGAACTTGATTTGCACCGGCCGTTCATTGACGCCGTTTGTCTTCAATGCCCCGATTGCGAAGCGAAAATGAACCGCGTTAAAGATGTTGCCGATGCTTGGTTTGATTCAGGCGCGATGCCTTTTGCCCAGTGGCATTACCCTTTTGAGAATAAACAACTGATCGACAAAGGCGAGCAGTTTCCGGCTGATTACATAACCGAAGGCATTGACCAGACGCGCGGCTGGTTCTACACGCTTCTCGCGGTTTCTATTCTTTTGAAGCGGGGCGCGCCGTATAAAAATGTCATTTCGCTCGGATTGTTGCTCGATAAACATGGCCAGAAAATGTCTAAATCCAAAGGCAATATTGTTGATCCATGGGAAATGATTAATAAATACGGCGCCGACGTTCTTCGTTGGTATTTTTTCACGATCAATCCACCCGGAGAGCCGAAGCGCTTTGACGAAAACGATTTGCGTAAAACCGTAAACAAATTGTTTATGATTATTTATAACTCGTTTGTTTTTTACAAAACTTACGGCGAGGGAAGCTCCGAACCAATTCCAGCGCTCGATAATTGGGTTTTAGCCCGATTGCAGGAAACAATCGCGCAAGTTACCGAAGCGATGGATAAGTACGAAATAGGAGACGCGGCAAAATCAATCGAAAGATTAGTTGATGATTTTTCCCGATGGTATATTCGCCGCTCCAGAAAAAATGTTTCCGGCCAAACTTTAAATAAAGTGCTTTCAATGTTGAGCAAATTAATCGCCCCCCTCACCCCGTTTTTCGCCGACGCTCTTTGGCAGTCTCTTGGCAATCGAGAATCCGTTCATTCTGCCGATTGGCCGGAAGTTGAGAAAAAACTTTTTGATAAAAAATTACTGGGAGCAATGGCGGAAGTGAGAAAATTAGCCAGTTTGGCTTTAGCGGAACGAGAAAAAGCGGGCATTAAAGTTCGTCAACCTTTGCGAGAGTTAAGAATCAAAAATCAAGAATTAAAAAAATCCGATAAAAGTTTGCTGGATATTTTAGCCGATGAAGTAAATGTAAAAACGGTATCTTTTGATGATAAAATCACCGCTGAAATCGAGCTCGATCTTAAAATCACTCCGGAGCTCAAAAATGAAGGCATTCTCCGCGACTTGATCCGGATGGTTCAGGGATTGCGGCACGACGCGGGTTATCAGCCGCATAACAAAATCGCTCTGATGGCGGAATTGCCAAGCGATATTTTCAAAGTAGCGCAGGCGAATCTTGCCGAATTTAAAAAAGCCGTGAATGCCCAAGAGGTTGAATTTAAACGAGATAAATTCGACGCTGAAATTTCCACCAATCTTGATGGCCAGAAAATTTGGCTGGCGGTGCGAAAAGTTTAGGAGTACACTTAAAACAGCTTTTTAAGGAATGGGAAAATGGATGAAAATCCAGATTCTGGCGGGTCTTTGGGCTTATTTTTGTGGGAAACTCTACTGACAATCGCCGTCTGCCTTTTAGCCGCGGTTGTTATGGTCCGTGTTTTTGGTGGAGCTGCCGGCGCTGTAGTCGCGGCGATCTGGGGAATATTTTGGGGAATTTTTGCCGGTGTGCGCGTGTCGAGCTCAACTTTGGCGGCGGGATTTCTCGGTTTGATAATAGTGATTATCTGCGGCTTAGTATTTTTCTCATACGACCAGACCAACGGTTTGATAGTTGTTATTTTCGCGTCTTTAAGCGCCGCTTCCGCGTTATTTGTGCGCATGCACATTGGAAATAATAAATTTGTTTGAACAACAAAAGACCCCAGAACTGGGGTCCTTTATATTGCCAGGCCGATTTTCTCTTTCACCTCCGCTATTTTTTTTCCGGAGATTCTGGCGGCTTGCGCCGAACCGCGCTGGAGAATTTTTTTAATTTTAGCCGGTTTTTTTAATAATTCCATTTTCTTGCGGCGAAGCGGAGCGAAATGGCTCGCGACTAATTTAGCAAATGCCTTTTTAAATTCGAAATAACCCCTGTTGCCGAATTGCCGCTCAATTTTTTCCATCGATTCGCCGGAAAGAGATTTATAAATCATCAGCATATTGGAAACAGCCGGTTTTTCTTTGGGATTGTACGCGATTTTACTTCCGGAATCGGTCACGGCGCCGCGGATTTTTTGATTGATTACCTCCGGAGAATCGTCAATAAAAAGACAGCCGGCCGATCGGGACTTGGACATTTTTTTAGTCGGATCATCCAAACTCATGATTCGGGGTGTTTCAGTCATCAATGCTTGCGGCTCCCTAAAAATAGATCCAAATTTTTTATTGAATTTGCGCGCCAAAGTGCGAGCGAGTTCCAAGTGTTGAAGTTGGTCTTCTCCAACAGGTACCTGGTTGGCATCGTAGAGCAAGATATCGGCCGCCATCAATACGGGATAAGTAAACAACCCCACATTGGCCGACTCCTGGTGCGATCCGCTTTTTTCTTTAAACTGCGTCATCCGGCGAAGTTCGCCGAAGGGCGTAATAGAATTTAAGATCCAACTAAGCTCGGTGTGAGCCGACACTTGCGACTGAAGAAAAATCAGCGATTTTTTTGGATTTAATCCGGCGGCGATATAATTCGCGGCCAGTTCAATAATCTGGTGAGGTTTTTCTTTGGGGACGAATTCTTCAGTCAGAGAATGAAGATCGGCAATGAAAAAATGGCAATTATATTTGCCCGAATTCTGCAGATCGACAAAATTTTTGAGAGCGCCGAGATAATTTCCCAAGTGAAGGCGTCCGGTTGGCTGGATTCCAGAAATAAGAACGGGCTTCATACTTCAATTATAACCGGAATAATCATCGGCCGGCGCTGGGTTTTGGTGAAAAGAAGCTGGCCAAGCTGGTCGCGGAACAAAGTTTTGAGATAATCCGGCTCGATATCGCGATGGCCAGTAACTCGACCCAAAATAGCCCGAATTTTTTTGCGAACGTCATCAAGGAGTCCTTGATTTTCCTTAAGGTAAATGAAACCGCGGGAAATAATATCCGGATTTTTGAGAAGCCGGCGATTGTGGCGGTCAAGGGTCGTAATGACTACCACCATGCCCTCTTTCGCGAGCAGACGACGGTCGCGAAGCACAATTTCGCCTACGTCACCGACGCCAAGTCCGTCAACCATCACGTATGACGCGTCAACGGTTTTATCGGTTACTTGAAAAGTATCTTTCGTAAGTTCGCATACTTGGCCGTTATCCACCAAAATCGCGTTTTCTTTTGGAATACCGACTGATTGAGCGTGCTTGGCGGATGCCGCGCGGAAGAAATAATATCCGTGCACCGGCACGACGAATTTCGGCTTGGAAAGTTTTATCACCAATTTCAAATCTTCAGCCGGTCCGTGACCGCTGGCGTGGATATCCAGAAATCGGGAATTGTAGACCTGATCAACTTGGCGAGCGATGTTATCTTGCAGGGTCTGGACGCTTCGTTCATTGCCCGGAACAACGGAGGAAGAAAAAATCACCATATCGCTTCTCTTCAAAGTAATATAGCGATGTTCGCCGTTGGCAATTCTGGTAAGGCCGGCGTTTGGTTCGCCTTGTCCGCCAGTGGTTAAAATCATAACTTTGTCGTCTTTGTGGCTGTTTACTTCTTCCAGTTGGATAAAAATATCCTTTTTGGTTTTG
Organism: Candidatus Harrisonbacteria bacterium; assembly: GCA_016182295.1. GTDB lineage: Bacteria > Patescibacteriota > Minisyncoccia > UBA6257 > WO2-44-18 > JACOXP01. The sequence continues at coordinate 6,156 of JACOXP010000008.1, forward strand.
ATGTAGCCCATATTCACCGCGATTTGGATATTGTCTTTCATAGTCCTGCCGTTGAGGGCGATTTTTCGTCCGAGGCGTTCGGCAATTTTAATAATTTCGGCAAGACGCGTTACCAGCGAGCCGAATGTCGCGACAATAATCCGACCGTTCGCTTTTTGGAAAAGTTCCTCGAGATTTTTTTCGACAATCCTTTCGGAAGTGGCGTGGCCTTCTTCTTGGGCGTTAGTACTGTCCAAAAAAATCGAATGGACCCCCATCTTGCCGATATGCTCAAAAATTTTTAAATGTTCTTTTTCCGGCTTTCCGTTTATGTCAGTTTCCAAACGGAAATCGCCAAAATGGACTAGTTTGCCGACTGGCGTGTCTAAAATTAATCCGATGGAATCGGGAATGGTGTGGCCGACATCGAAAAACTCGGCTTGAAAGTATTCGCCGATTCGCAATTTGTCGCCGTTTTTAACAACCTGGAATCTCGGTTTCGGCAGATTGCGGAATTCTTGGAATCGTTTTTCCACCAGCGCCCGCGTGAAAGCGGAGGTGTAAATGATCGGATTGCCTATCTTTTCGATTATATAAGGAAGGGAGTGAATGTGATCGTAGTGACCGTGAGTGAGGATCAAGCCGCGGATGTTTTCTCTCTTTTTCTCTAAGCTCGAAACATTTGGGATAATGTAGTCAATGCCGGGAGTTTCCTCTTCCGGAAACTGGATGCCAACGTCAACCATCACAATCTCGTTGCCGTACTCAAAATAAGCGCAGTTGCGCCCGACTTCCTCAAGTCCGCCCAAAGGGACAAACTTAAGAACTTCTTTTTCGGAAGAAGCTTCTTTTACTTTTGGTTTGGGTTTAAGAACTCTAATCATTCAATTGTGTGGGCAGAGAGGGATTCGCCGCCCAAATTTTATTTGGGCGAGCCTCGCCCATCGATTTAATCGATGGGCGGGAACCCTTTTTGAAAATATTGTTTTAATTTTCTCCGACCGGCGCCACTTTTCCAATAAAGCTCTCGTTTTTTAGCCTCCTGCAGATTATCGTAGCATTCTGTAAAAAGAACTTTTAGTGGCCTTCTATGCTTTGTAGCCATAACGTTTCCAGAATTGTGCTCCTTCAACCTCGATCGCACGTCTTTTGTGTGACCGATATACGTTTTCTTGTCCTTTAAACTCTGGAGAATGTATGTCCAAAACATAGTTTGTGCCCCCCAGAGGATTTGAACCTCTACACCCTTGCGGGTACACGTACCTGAAACGTGTGCGTCTGCCGATTCCGCCAGGGGGGCTCCACAAAGAAACTCAGATTGCCGATGCCCGCTAATTATTAACTTTATAAGAAATTCAACGTTGCTTTAATGATATATCCAAACTTATCAAAAGTCAAATTCCGGTGCCGGCGGCAAGAATTGAACTTGCGACCTTGGTCTTATGAAAACCCTGCTCTGCCACTGAGCTACGCCGGCGACTTTCCTTCGAAAGCATGTTGCGGGGACAGGATTTGCACATGTGACCTCCAGGTTATGGGCCTGGCGAGCTAACTACTGCTCTACCCCGCTTGCCTATATTATCACAAAAATTGGCCAAAGGCAATGAGCTGATTTTTTGCCGTTTAATGTTAGAATGAAGCTAAATGTCTAAGTTGATAATCGCCAACTGGAAAATGAACCCGCGGACGCTTACTGAAGCGAGAGAGCTTGCCAAAGCGAGCGATATTGAAGGTTTAATAATCTGCCCGCCATTTCCTTTTTTGGAAGAGGTGGGCGCTACTATTAGGAAGGCGAAACTGGGAGCGCAGGACCTTTTTTGGGGGGAGGGGGGCGCTTATACCGGAGAAGTTTCGGCAGACGAACTTAAAGATATCGGCGTGGAATATGTAATAATCGGACATTCTGAACGTCGTCAAAATTTGGGGGAGACCGATGAAATGGTCGCTAAAAAAATCGCCGCCGCTCTCAAAGCCGGATTAAAACCGATTTTGTGCGTCGGGGAAACTCGCGCTGAACGAGATGCCGGAAAAACCGGATCAGTAGTGCAGCGGGAATTGGAAACGGGACTTTTTTTGACCAAAAATCAGAAGTCGTCAATCGTTGTCGCCTATGAACCAATTTGGGCGATTGGCACCGGTACGCCGGATACCCCCGAAAGCATGCTGGAAATGGTAGAATTTATAAAGAACGTATTGAACCCTCAATCCCGCGCTTTAACCTTCAGCGTTATTTATGGAGGGTCTGTCACAAGCAAAAACGCGGAAAGTTTTTTCAGACATAAAGAAATCAACGGCGCGCTGGTCGGCGGCGCCAGTTTAAAAGGAGAAGAAATTAAAAAAATAGTCGAAATAGGAAAAAAATATGAGTCCCGTTAGAACCAACTAAGCTATGAAAATCATAATTAACAAAGTAAAAAGGTCAGATATCAATAAACGCCAGTCGGCCGAGTCACGGTCGCCTTTGGCGACCTGGTTCTAACGGGATGAGTAAACAAGAATTGGCAAAAAATTGGTTTTGGGTTTTACTGGATATCGCTTTGGTAATCGTGATTGTTTTAGGCGTTGCGTCCATAAAATCTCTTTGGAAATACGGCCAGTCCGTTTTTCCGGCTCGCACGATTAACGTGAGCGCGGAAGGAAAAGTCGTGGTGGCGCCGGATATCGCGACCTTGTCATTTTCCGTTGTTACCGAAGGAGCCGATCCAAGCGTGATTCAAGAGAAGAATACCGAAAAAATTAACAAAGTTATCGAGTTTATAAAAGCCGAGGGAATTGAATCAAAAGATATAAAAACCAGCGGCTACAACCTTAATCCCGTATATGAATATGACCGATCCAAGCAAAGAAGCGAGATCGTCCGTTATTCTTTGACCCAAACGGTTATTGTAAAAATTCGCGACTTTGACAAAGTCGGCCCGATAATCGCCGGTCTTACTCCTCGGGGCGTTAATCGAATCAGCGGATTGAGTTTTGATATTGAAGATCCTGATAAATTCCTGAATGAAGCCCGCAAAGAAGCGTTTGAAAAAGCCCGCGCCAAAGCGGAAACGATGGCGGCGGCGGTGGGAGTAAGAGTTAAAAGAGTTATAACCTTTAACGAATATGGTGGCGGTTATCCGATTCCTGTTTATGAACGCGCTGTCGCGTTGGGAGTGGGAGGCGATGTAGCGGCCCCAACACCTCCGACAATCGAGCCGGGAAGCCAAGAAGTGACTGTGCAAGTTAACGTAGTTTACGAAATTTACTAGAGTGCAGGAAACTCAGCGTCCAACGAATCGCCGCCATCTTCGCGAAATAAAACATCATCTTATTCGCAATTTTATTGTTTTTGCGGCGAGCGTGGTTTTGGCGGTGGTTTTTGTGCGATCGGGATTGGTTGAAGATCTGCTGATTTACATTCATGACTTTTATATCCTCGGCGCGCTTGTTGCGGGGTTTTTCTTGGCGTTTGTTTTGACTGTCGGTCCGGCGGCGGCGACTCTCATTGGAATTGGCGAAAATGTTCCAGTGGTGCTAATCGCGTTAATCGGCGCTTTGGGTTCGGTGGTGGCCAACCTCGCGCTTTTTCAGTTCGTTAAAAAAGAAATTTCCGACGATTTCATAGCTTACTTTGAAAGTACAAGAATGAAACCGCTCGCGGAATTTTTAAAACTCCAAGCTGTTCGGTGGATTTTACCAATTATCGGAGCGATTATTGTTGCCTCGCCCCTTCCGGACGAAATAGGTCTGGCTATGATCGGAGTATCGAAAATTAAAACTATAATTTTCGTGCCGGTGATGTATCTGCTTCATTTTTTCGGAATTTTGGTGATAGTTTCCGCCGGACGGGCCATATTTTAGGTTGTGGAAAACATAAGTTGCGCAGTCCAGGCATATGCTATACTGGAGAATACACGTTGAAATCAGCCAGCCGATAAATAATTTTCGGCGGCGATTCTAATCAAAAAGAGCGTTGTGAGGACGCTCTTTTTGATTTATAGTGAGGTTATGGAATTGCTTCTCGGAATAATTTTAGCGGTTGTTGTCGCGGGGTTCGCGATTTTAATTTTACGAAAACCGAAGGAAAAATCCCCGGACCAATCTTTGCTGATGCTGCAAAATCAAGTAAACGAAATTTCGCGGGTGCTCGATTCCAAACTTGGCGAGTCGGCAAAAGTGATGCAGCAGCAATTTGGCCAGAGCGCTCGGATCATTCGTGATGTTACGGAAAAACTGACCCGTCTTGATGAAACCAATAAGCAAGTAGTGGGTTTTGCCGACCAACTGAAAAGTCTGCAGGATATTTTAAAAAATCCCAAACAACGCGGCATTCTCGGCGAGTATTATCTCGAAACAGTTTTGAAAAATGTTTTGCCACCCGGCGCTTATCAGATGCAGTATTCTTTCAAAGACGGCGTAATCGTGGACGCGGCGGTTTTTGTCGGCAAGCAGGTGATTCCGGTGGATTCCAAATTCAGTTTAGAAAATTACAATCGTTTTCTGGAAGCTCGAGACGACGAAGGCCGAAGAAAACATGAAGTGGCTTTTGTTAACGATCTTAAAAATCGCATTGAGGAGACCTCAAAATATGTAAAACCGCAGGAAAATACTACCGATTTCGCTTTTATGTTCATCCCGTCCGAGGCAGTTTATTACGATCTTTTGATCAACAAGGTGGGATCGCTAGCCGAAGATCGCAATCTGCTGGCGCACGCGGCGCAAAAGAAAGTGGTGGTGGTTTCGCCAACCTCATTTCTAGCTTACCTCCAGACGGTTTTGCAGGGTCTTCGCAACCAGAAAATTTCTGAACAAGCCCAAGATATTGTCAAACAAGTGGATAATCTGGGCCGCCACCTCATTAAATATGACGATTATATGCAGAGACTTGGCAAAAATCTCGGCACCAGCGTCAGTATGTATAACAGCGCCTATAAAGAGTTCGCCAAAATTGACAAAGATGTGCTGAAGATCACCGGCGAAGCCATGGAAATAGAGCCGCAATTGATCGAAAAACCCGCGGAAGTCGAGGAACTTAACTAATTGATTTCGTGCGCGACCAGCAAGTTTTACACGATAAAAAATGGATAAAATTTTTAAAGCGAACTTGGCTTTTTAAATTCGCGCCGTTTGTTGAATTTGCCCTTGCCGCCGGTTCGATGGCGATGGGTAACGTGCGACCGGAGTCGGATTTCGACGTGATAATCGGCGCCCGATCCGGCAGAATTTTTACCGCCAGATTTTTCGCGGTAATCGCTTTCGGCGCGTTTGGCTGGCGGCGAAAAAAAATTGACCATCGGGAAGCGGCCGCCGACAAAATTTGCCTCAATCATTTTGTAACACCGGCAAGCTATCGACTTTCGCCGCCCCACAACGCCTATTGGCGGAAACTTTATCAAAATTTAGTGCCGCTTTTCGGATCGGATAAAAAAGTAAATGATTTTTTCGCGGCGAATTCCGACTGGCTTGGCAAGGAGATTGCTTACGTTGACGATCTTCGACATTATCATCGCCGCAAGTCCTGGCCAGTTCGATTTGTTGAATGGACACTGAGCGGCTGGGCCGGAGATTTTTTAGAAAAGCGACTTCGCAAAATCCAAATTTCTCGAATCGAAAACGGTATTCAAAAAGAGCTTGGACACAACCCGAGGATTATTTACACCGACCAAGAACTAGAATTTCATCCGGACACAGCCAGAATTGAATTGTTGGAAAGAAGTATGTAGAATAAGACAAGGTTCTTTTAAACAAAATTTTTCAGGGAGAATGGATGGCAAAATCCAGAATCGATCCCCACGAAGAAACGGTTGTTAATGCGCTTACGTACGCTTTTTCCAAAGATGTTCCAAATCATTTCCGAGTGAAGCTTGGAGAGAAATTTTTTCATACAGTGCCTGGCGGAAAAGTAAATTTAGATTTAGACCCCAAGGGCGTAGATGTATTGATTATATTAAAAAGTGGTTTGGCTATACCATTTCAGATAAAAGCCGGCAAGCAAACGCTTGGACTTGCCTTACCGATTCCCGAAGTTCAACCAGATCGTATAGAGGGTCGTTTTTATAGATCAATGCGACACAAAGTCAACCGCCATCTCAAACTTCATCCAGAAGTGAAAGCGATTTTATTCGTTAAAGACGGCGCTGCCTACCAAGATATTATTCGTGAAATAAACATAGTCATAGAAATTCTTATCCGACATCTAATTTGCGATTTTAAAAAACTTTGTGCCGATCTATGAGATCGGCACTTGACTTTCTGTACAATACTTTGATACAGTAAAAACGTACTGAAATGGTCGCCTGAGGGCGGCCGTTTCTTTTAAAGGGCTTTCTACAAATTTTGGAGCCAAAAAGGCGAACAAAATTTGTCCAGAAAACCTTTACCCCGCACCATTTCCTACTATGTTTGATCTACTAACTATATTTTTACGGATAGCACCGCCTAGCGGCTCTGCTTTCCTTTACCCCGTGTCTCCAAGTAAATGGTGCGGGGTGCTCAATTTTGTAGCTAAATTTTCTTCGCTGCGAATGAGCTCGAAAATTGAGATAAAATTGGCATGTTCGACCTAAAAACACTAAAACGGGCAATTGATCAAATTGCCGAAGAAAAAGGAATAGAAGCAGGCAAGATTTTAGAGGCCATCGAGTCGTCTATCGCCGCCGCTTATAAAAGAGAGTATTGCCAGAAAGGCGAGGTTGTGCGCGCCAAAATGGACATTAAAACCGGCGCTTTAAAATTCTGGAAAGTAAAAACCGTGGTTGATGAAACAACGGTGCGTTTTATTGAGGAGGGGGAACTCTCTGCCGCTGAAGCTACGGATAGCAGAGGAGGGGAAGCCACCGGCGAAGAGAAATTGCCGCGCTATAATCCGGAGCGTCATCTTACTCTTGAAGAGGCCAAAAAAGAAAAATCGGGAGCGGTGGTTGGCGAAGAAATAGAATTTCCGCTTGAGGTTAAGGAAGATTTTGGCCGCATCGCCGCTCAGACGGCTAAACAGGTTATTTTGCAACGTTTGCGCGAGGCCGAGCGCGATTCCGTCCTCAATGAATTTAAAAGCAAGGAGGGCGAGATTGTTAGCGGTATTATCCAGCGCTTTGAGCGAGGCAATGTTTTTATTGACCTTGGCCGCGCTACCGGAGTGATGTTTCAAAATGAGTCCATCCCAACCGAGCATTATCGAGCGGGCGAACGGATGCGCTTTTATGTTTTGGCTGTCCAATCCGATACTCGAATGCCGGGAATAATTTTATCCCGCTCCCACCCGAGATTTGTTAGCAGGCTTTTTTCAATTGAGGTGCCGGAAATCGCCGACGGCGTAATTGAAATCAAGGGTATCGCTCGCGAAGCGGGAAGCCGTACTAAAATCGCGGTTGTTTCCAATACCGATGGCGTGGATCCGGTTGGGTCTTGCGTTGGTCAGAGAGGCACGCGGGTAATGGCGGTTTCCAATGAACTTGGCCAAGAAAAACTGGATATTGTAGAATGGTCTGAAGATCCGTCAAAGTTTATTTCCAAAGCTATTTCTCCGGCTAAAGTTACCAGCGTTGAGATTTTGCCCCGACGCGAAGCGAGAATTTTCGTGCCGGACGATCAGTTGAGTTTGGCAATTGGCAAAGGTGGTCAAAATGTTCGTCTCGCCGCTAAACTTACAGGTTGGAAAATAGACGTTCGCTCGGAAGCCAAACCGGAAGAATCCCAAGAAGGCGGCGTTGCCGCGGCGGTTCCACCGGAAGAATTGCCGACGAAGTCCGAAGAATAAAATGCTTTACTATTTAATCTTCATTCCAATCGCCATCGCTATTTTATATAGCGGTTATATCATTTCTTGGCTTAAGGGGCGTTCGGCTGGCAATGAAAAGATGCGGGAAATTTCCCGCGCTATTCAGGAAGGATCGTCCGCTTATTTGAATCGTCAGTATAAAACGGTGGCTTTAGTTGCTATTCCGCTTTTCATTTTAATCAACTTTGGCTTGGGCACTTTGGCGGCCGTTGGATTTTTAGTAGGAGCTGTCGCTTCGGCGCTTGCCGGTTACATCGGCATGACTATCGCGGTCCGTTCCAACTCCAAAACCACCGAGGCCGCCAGTAAGGGATTGGCGCCGGCTTTGGCGCTGGCTTTCAAAGCGGGTTCAGTAACCGGCTATTTAGTCGTTGCTCTTGGACTTCTTGCCGTCGCCGGATTTTATTTTTTAACTAATGACCCCAAAGCTCTAATCGGGCTCGGTTTCGGCGCCAGCTTGATTTCTGTTTTTGCTCGCCTTGGCGGAGGCATTTTTACCAAAGCGGCAGATGTTGGCACTGACTTGGTTGGAAAGGTGGAGGCCGGAATTCCGGAAGATGATCCGAGAAATCCGGGAGTTATTGCCGACAATGTCGGCGATAACGTCGGCGATTGCGCCGGTATGGCCGCCGATCTTTTTGAAACCTACGCCGTAACTTTGACCGCCGCGATGCTTTTAGGCATCGGTATCGGACTTGCCGGCGGCGCTTTGGCCTTCCCCTTGGTGCTTGGCGGTCTTGCCATAATCGCTTCTATTGTTGGTGGATTTTTTGCGAAGCTTGGAAAAAATCAGTCCATCATGGGCGCTCTTTATAAAGCGCTCGCCGTTTCACTTATTGTTTCCGTTGGATTATTTTATTGGGCTTCTTCCGTTTTTTTTCCGGAAAACGCCCTGAATATATTTATGGCTTCGGTTGTCGGATTGGCCGTTACGGTTTTGATGGTTTTGGCGACCGATTATTACACAGCCAAAAAATATCGGCCGGTGCAAAAAATTGTTGAAGCGTCTAAATCCGGCCACGGCACCAATATTATTATGGGGATTGCCGTCGGAATGGAATCCACTCTTTTGCCGATTTTGATAATCGTTGCCGGAATTTTAGCCGCGTTTTCCTTTGCCGGCCTTTACGGCATTGCCATTGCCGCGACCGCGATGCTTTCGGTGGCGGGAATTGTTGTTGCCATTGATTCTTTTGGCCCGATTACCGACAATGCCGGCGGAATCGCCGAAATGTCCGGCGCTCCGGAAGATGTCCGTAAGGTTACCGACGCTTTGGATGCTGTCGGCAATACCACTAAAGCGGTTACTAAAGGCTACGCGATCGCTTCGGCTGGACTCGCGGCTTTAGTTTTATTCGCCGGATATGTCGAGGAGCTGGGAGCGTTTATTGAAAACGTTGTTTTTGATTTGCAAAATCCGAGCGTGATTGTCGGGCTCTTCTTGGGAGCCGCAATCCCGTTTCTTTTTGGTTCAATCGCCATGCGTTCAGTCGGAGAAGCGGCCGGCGCGGTAGTTGAAGAAATTCGCCGGCAGTTTAGAGAAATTCCTGGTCTGATGGAAGGCAAAGCCAAGCCGGATTACGGCCGCGCCGTTGATATCGTCACTCAAGCGGCGCTCAAAAAGATGGTTGTGCCTGCGATTTTGCCGGTAGCGGCGGTTTTATTGGTTGGAATCTTTCTTGGAGCTCAAGCTCTCGGCGGCTTCTTGATGGGCGCGATTGTTTCCGGTCTTTTCGTGGCGCTTTCAATGACTTCCGGAGGCGCCGCTTGGGACAATGCCAAAAAATCCATTGAAGCCGCTGGACAAAAAGGCACCGACTGGCACAAGGCGGCTGTCACCGGCGACACGGTTGGCGATCCATATAAAGATACGGCGGGTCCGGCCATTAACCCCCTCATCAAAGTAATTAATATCGTGGCCCTTTTGATAGTACCGTTTCTATAAAAAATGAAATCCTCTTTTAAGAAGTTGCCGGGTTCAAAGATTGAGCTCGAGGTCAGTTTAGATAAAAAAGAATTCCTGCCTTATTACCAGGCCGTTTATGAACGGACGGTTTCGGAAATTGAAATAAAAGGCTTTCGCAAAGGCGCCGTTCCCAAAGAAATGGCCGATCGTTTTATAGACAAAGACGAAGTTTTCAATGAGGCGGCTCGAGAAGCGGTGCGCTGGAGTTTGGACGAAATTTCCAAAGATAATGACTGGACGATTATCGATCAGCCAAAAATTGAAATTAAGGATTCCGAAGATCTTGGAATTCAATACAAAGCCGAGCTGACCGTTTTTCCGGAAGTGAAACTTGGCAACTACAAAAAAATCGCCCATCAAGTGATGAAAGGAAAAAAAGAGCAGGTCGTGGAGCAAAAAGAAATTGATCAAACTCTTGAATTCGTCCGCAATTCTCGTAAGACAGGAGACCAACTTCCTGAATTAAACGACGAATTTGCAAAAAGTTTGGGGAAATTTGAAAATCTTGATCAGCTTAAAAAAAGCGTTGCCGATGGATTGAAGATGGAAAGGGATTTGAAGGAGCAGGATCGGCTGCGCATCAAGATGCTCGAAGAAATTGCCAAAGATTCCAAAATTGATATGCCGGAAATTATGGTTGAAAAAACCGCCGAGAATATTCAACAGCGCGTCGGTCCGATGCTTAAAGCTAACGGAAAATCCGAAGAAGAAATTAAAAAAGAGGTGCGTCGGAGGGCGGAGGAAAACGTTGCCCAGAATCTGGTGTTATATAAGATAGCCCAGGCGGAGAAGTTAGAACCGAAACCGGAGGAAGTTGACGAAAAAGGAAATTATCAGCATAATTACGATGTAATTCAGACGCAAAGGGTATTTGCGTTTCTGGAGCGCCAATAAACGATCTAACTATGACAAACAAACAAATTACAAACGACTACTTAGTACCGACAGTTATTGAGCGGGTTCCCGGAGGGGAGCGCGCTTACGACATTTACTCCCGACTGCTTAAGGAGCGGATCATTTTTTTGGGCGGTCCGGTGACCGACGCGATGGCCAATTTGGTAATTGCCCAACTTTTGTTTTTGGAACACGAAGATCCGAAAAAAGATATTAAATTATACATCAACAGCCCGGGCGGATCGGTGACCGCCGGAATGGCAATTTACGACGCTATGCAATATGTGAAGCCGGATGTGGCGACGGTTTGCGTTGGCATGGCCGCTTCCATGGCGGCGGTGCTTTTGGCCGCCGGAAAAAAGGGGAAACGATTCGCTTTGCCGAATTCAGAAGTGCTTTTACACCAAGTGATGGGCGGCGCCGAAGGGCAAGCGGTGGAAATTGAGATTACCGCCAAACACATCATCAAAATCAAAGATCGCCTCAGCCAGATTTTAGCGAAGAACACCGGCCAACAATTATCTAAAATCGAGAAAGACACCGATCGCGATTTCTATATGAGCGCCGATGAAGCGAAAGATTACGGCATTGTTGACGAAATAATCAAGAAGCGATAATTTGAATCCCGTCACCCCTCCGATGTCCATCGGAGGGGATTTTTATTGATAAATTTTATTTCGAGGCCCAGCCCCGATAGCATGCTTTCGTTCTCTATTGAAAAATTTGAAGATATGTTGTAGAATGTTTCCGGAACCTTGATTTCTTAGGGAGGTTGCGAATGAAAATGTTTCGTGCTAACGGCAATGTGTTGTATGCAGCGGACGATGCTCTAGAGGGATCTAAATACAACCACTCAACTATCCAATCATTCATAGAAGGCCACATTAATAGTTTTCTTAAGTTTTACCACGATACCACTTACTTGAAAGAAAAATTTCGGATATTCTTGGAAATTTACTCGAAGATTACGGACTTATCCAATCATGCCATGTTGTTTGCCCACGGATCATCAACTCGTCACTTATTCAAGAAGAATTATTGGCAATATAGCGATGATGGAACTCAACGACCCATACAAGAGTGGATAGATGCCCATGATGGAAAATATCTTTGTCTTTTTATCTGGTGCTGCAATGGGGCGAATTTCAGGCCAAGGACCAAAAGATCCCTTTTGATATTTTCCGACGGAATACTGAGCCCCACTCTCTTAAAGAATAAAGCAACAAAAACGGTAGTATTTGAGCCCCTCACTGGTAAAGAAATAACTGATAAAAACATTAACGATCTTTTGCTTGCGACTATCGACTTTCTTTCTAAAAACGGACGGCTTTCAATGAAATCAGTTACGCTCGATGAGCCGGCGTTTAACGAAGATGTGGTTAGAGAAGAAGGGTACAATGTTACGATCGATCCCGAGCCCTCCATCGAGGATTTAATTGAGTTAGGCAACTACGATTTTAATGATTGGGCGTTGGTCTGTTACCTTCCCACTCAGAAAATTTGGAGCGGCAACGTCTCTTTAAGATTGCTTTCTTTCGGCGGGGTTCTTAATAGCAGTCATTGGCCGAATAGCCAGCAGTGGATAAATGCCGAATTGACAAGAAGGGGGCTGAGACATGCCACATCGAGAGAGCTTCTTGTTCTTGGTAAAGAGTATCCGAACTTGCCGCCTAAGGGATACGAAATTTACGCACTTGGTTCGACGCAATATGTCTGCAATCTTCGAGCAGTGAACTATTTAAGGCGTCTAGATAATGGCGATCGACACTTTCTGTCCTCGCAACTTACAGAAGACGCCAGTTTCCCGAACGAAGCCCTTATTCTCGCCGCGCCAATGTAAACTTCAAAACAAACCATCCCCGACTAATCGGGGATTTTTTTTTATTCTAATTCCAAAGCAATAATCCCACACTTATTGATTTTTGTTTTGTAGCCAGGGAAGCTATATAACATGGTTTCAATCTCTTTAGCTGTTTTAACGTGCGGATTTAGCTCTGTCGGTTTGTATTTTCGCAATAGCGATCCGATTTTTTTGTAAATTTTTGCTTTTTTGACGTGCTTCTCAAATTTATCCCTCCCACAGCTTAAAATAACTTTATCGCCGGTTTTGATATTTTTATACTTTTTTGTTGCAGCCCGCGTTTCTATTCTCTTATTACCTCGCTTTATTGCCTCAAAAATATCCTTGTTGATCCTCCTAAATCTCAATATCATTTTTCAAAATTAACCGGTGCTTTAAATGAAGTCAAGTAGTTATTTTTGTTGCGTATAGAAAAATTTTGCGTCCAAATCCCAAAATTTATCAATAAAAAACCCCCACGACTAATCGGGGGTTATTGTTTTACCCTTTTTGGTAATTATTAATTCGGCGGAAGCACCCGTCTGGGTTTTGGTTTCTCGCGCATCTTGCTTTTTTCTCCTCTGGCGTCTTCTCGTGATTTTTCAAAAGCAGTCCTATTTTTCTTAATCCATGCATACCACTTTAGTAAGTCATTGTCGTTAGGCAACAAAACGGTAGCGGCTTTATACTTTCCAGCGAAACGATGATTGTAAAGTCTCACACTCGCGTACCCCCTCTCGTCGGTTCGCAAATCACAATCAAACCTCCAATAACATACCGTAACTCTTTCTAATTGATTCTCCTTAATCACTCTTAAATAGTAATGGCCCGTCTTGTTGTCAAATCCAATATCATGAAGAGGGAGTTCTTCTTCGAATTTTAGCCACTTAATTCCCCAATTCAGGGGTTTGGCGACCCAACTCTGACGACCTTCCGTCAATACCAACCTATTCCTTTCTCTATCTAGTTTTAAACCTTCAAGCCACACAATAATAGCGCCTTCGTAAATCTCACCGGATTTTAAAAAACAGCGAACGGTGGTCTCAATCATTGCGGCGCTAAATACCATCGAGAAATCATTCCAGCTGTCTATTTCTATCTCACACCTTTCCACACCGGGCAGTTGTTGCTTGATAGTCGTGAAAGAACCAGATAGTCCGTCTGTGAAGTATCCCCAATTTGTTGGAAATGACATTTTAGCCTTTCCATTTTTGGCGTATTCAGATACCAATTTCTCAAATAATGATTCGTCCGTAGTAGAGTCCTTGTGGGCTTCCATTTCTTCTTCAAAGGTTGAAACTTTGCCGAATTCAATACCGCTTTCACAAATTTCAGTTTCAGCCCACGTAGCTTCATCGGTTTTTATAGTGAAACTGCATGAAGCTATTAAAGCGACTACCGAAAAAATACCGAAACGTTTCATCTCAACGCCTCCTTTCAAAGAACCCAAAGACCAGGTTATCAGGAAAAATAGTAATAATCAAATAAATGTACCCTTCCAACACCTTTTTTATTTGACTTTTTTAGTGGTTTGTGATAGATTACGTGCAGTGTTCTTTCATATTGAAACCTTTTTAGGAGGAGGTGGTTTATGGGAAGGCCTGCGTTTGGTTTCGGTCGGATGATGATGTGCATTCTCGAGCTCGTAGGTGAAGCGAACGAACTTTCTCTGCCGGTGGAGAAATTACACGAAAAGACCGGCTTAACCAAGACATCGATTCGGAACTACCTCGATGAACTCAAGGCAAAGGGTTTTATTGAGATTGTTCTTGGCGATGTCCGCGGTCGGGGATTTGCAGTTTCCCGTTTAATCGTAAAAAAGCGGGATGGGATCTCAGTTTCGACAGACGATCTTCAGAATCACGAAGCGCTGGATGACAAGCAATCTTTGGTCGCGTCTCGCAAACCGGAACCCATTCCCGATTCCGCGCCGACAAGGGTTGGAAATCTGAGTCCAGCAGAGCCGTCGTTTTTCGCGGCCCTTCTGGATTACGACAACGTTTTGGGATCAGCCCGCAATGCGGGTTTTCCGATCTCGTTTTCGCGGCTGCGAGAATTGGTGAGAAAGTTTGGCAAAATTCTTTTTGCCGAAGCTTTTCTCTCTCCGACAACCAACCGCCCGGAAATCGTAGCCAAGCTGGACAAGGCAGGATGGACCGTTGTTGCCTGCCCGCCGGAGGCGAAGGATAAGGACAGCGTCGATGCCCACATAATCAATCGAGCGCTGAATTATCTCCATCTTTCGTCTCTCGGAGGAGTGGTAGTGATTAGTCGAGATCGGGATTTCATCAACCTCGAGCACTCGGCGGCCGACGTCCACAAGACCTGCGCGTTTTTGAACGTTGTTGTCGAGAAAGAAAATGTCGAGGGCTATGACGAACAGTCAGGAAACCCGCTCTATGAAAGCGGCATGGTCGACAGGTTCGGGAAAGCGATCGAGCAGATTCGCTCGAGCTGGGGCGGCTTGGTTGCCGCAGAGGAAGAGCGAGTTCGTTTCGTCGGGGAGATAATCAGGACGATCGCGAATCGGTATTCCAGCGATCATCTTGGCTTCAAGCAGATGCTGTGGTGGCTCTGGGAGTGTCTGAAGCTGAGGTGGGGGCGCATTTTCGAACGTGAGCATCATCTCAAATCAGCGATGACCGCAATGGTCAATCGCCAAGTGCTCCTCCGTCATGAGGGACATAGCTACGTTTACTACACGCTGAATCAGCAGGATAAGTGCGTGGTAAATTCCCTCAACGGAATGAAGGTTTAGAGTTCTCCGCCCCGACGCAACGTCGGGGCTTTTTTATTGCCCAAAATCGCGATAAAATAGAAGGCAATGAACGATATAGAAAAATTATTAAGCCGAGGAGTGGAAGAAGTAATCGAAAGAACGCATTTGGAAAATCGGCTCAAAAATGGCAATAAACTGCGGGTGAAATTTGGCATTGACCCGACGGCGCCGGATTTACATTTGGGCCATACGGTGCCGCTCCGGAAATTGCGCCAATTTCAGGACGCCGGCCACACCGCGGTTTTGATAATCGGCGATTTTACCGCTCGCGTTGGCGATCCAACCGGAAAATCGGAGGAGCGGAAATCGCTTTCTGCCGATGAGGTCAAAGCCAATTTGAAAAAGTATCTGCGGCAGGCCGCCAAAGTACTGGACATTAAATTTAACTGGCTTGGCCGGCCGAAAAAAACGCCAAAATTTGAAATTCATTACAACAGCCGTTGGTTTGCCAAAGACGGAATCGAAAAAATAATGGCGCTTGCCAAAATCGGCACGCTTAATCAAATGCTTCAGAGAGCGGAATTTAAAAAACGCATCGAAGAAGGCGGCGGCGTCTCAATGGTGGAATCGCTCTATCCGCTGATGCAGGGCTATGATTCGGTGATGGTCAAAGCCGACGTGGAGATCGGCGGCACCGATCAAAAGTTCAACCTTTTAATGGGGCGGCAAGTTCAAAAACACTTTGGAATGCCAGAGCAGGACGTTTTGACACTCCCGCTTCTTGAGGGGACGGATGGAGTCAAGAAAATGTCTAAAAGCGCCGGTAATTATATAGCGCTTAACGCCGAACCGAATGATATGTTCGGGAAAATAATGTCCGTTCCGGACAAATTGATTGATAAATATTTTATATTGCTTACCGATCGGCAGCGGTCTTCTCAAAATCCCCGCGAAGCGAAATTAGAACTTGCCGAAACCATTGTCGCGATGTATTACGACGAGAAAGCAGCTAAAAAAGCTCAAGCAGAATTTGAACGAGTAGTTTCGGAAGGTGGAAAGCCAAACGAAATACCCGTAAAAAAAATAGCAAATCGTAAATTGAAACTAAGCGATCTTTTAGTTGAAGTCGGAATGACGCAAAGCAAAAGCGAAGCACGGCGACTCATTGAGCAGGGGGGTGTCAAAATCAACGATGAGAAAAAATTAGATCCAGATGAGACTATTGAAATTAAGGCCGAAACTCTGATACAAGTAGGTAGACGACATTTCCTGAAAGTTCATTGAAAGGTGAATCGAGATGAGTGAAAACCTCGAGCGATTTTTCACCGATTATCTCCAACGTTCGATAATTAAACTAGATAAAGAAATTGGCCGCTTGGAATCCCTGAGGGACAAAGGTTCGATATATGACCCGGAGGACCTGAAGCTTTTACTGACGAAAGTAATTCGAGAAGATGAACTACGCCCGATAGAAGAACAAGTTATTTTCTTGAAAGGCGCAATCCAGGATAAAGCCCGCCTCCTAAAACTTTGGCCTTTTTTCATTAAACAAGCTGTCGTTTGGAATCCCGAGATTGAGCTTGATCTCAGAATTGAAAATATGGATATACCGGTTGGGGAATTTCTTGATTTGATCAATTCTCATGACCCGCATATGAATATGATTATTTATCTTACCGAAGAGATAATTAACATAGGTTATGACATTCTTGAAGAGCTTAATGAAAACACGATACAAGGCGTTAAAGAAAAGATGTCGGTTGTTCAAAGGGCCTTCACCATTGTCAAAAACAGCCGATCCTTTTACGCGGTGTCTACGATTAATGACTTACTGGCTCAAACAATAGAGAAACTGGAAAATGACTACATTCAATTGCGTTACCACTATTCAATACGAATGGACTCTATTGATGCGGAGAACGATATGTTACAATGTAAGGGTGATTAAATCTAAGGTTACAACAACAACAATCTTTGTGTGCCCAGCGCGCTGAGGTTGTGGTTCTCGATTTCCAAGCTAACAAACCCCGACCATCAGCGTCGGGGCTTTTTTATGAAAAAATTTATCAAAATATTGAAATTCGGAGGTTCGTCGGTCGGTTCGGCTGGACGGATTAAAAACGTTTGCGGAATCATTCGTGATTCTGCCTTGAGTTTGCCGAAAGGCAACCGAATAACCATTGTTGTTTCCGCCATGCAAGGCATAACGGATAAATTACTGGCATTGGACTTTGATTTTGTAAAAGAAAAACATATTACGGTTGCCAAAGAATTGCGTGTACTGCCGCCAACCAATCTACTAGATGAATTGGAAAACGTGATAAAAGCCGCAAAAATTCTAAACAATGTCTCGCCGATAATTTTAGATTTAGTAACCAGTTTCGGCGAACGGCTTTCGGCCCAGCTTGTTGCCGACTATTTGAATAAAAAAATTCCGGCTATCGCGGTTGACGCTCGGGGATTAATAAAAACTAATGATGATTTTCAAAACGCTGCCGTTGATTTTAAAAAAACTAATCTTTGTATAAAAAAGTTTTTTAAGAAGTTGCGGGGAATTCCGGTTGTAACTGGATTTGTCGGTTCAACCGATCGCGGTCAGACCACCACTCTCGGTCGTGGCGGCTCGGATTACAGCGCTTCCATTTTCGGCGCGGCGCTTGGAGTTAAAGTTATTGAAATTTGGACAGATGCCAACGGCATTATGACTGCCGATCCGCGAGTAATCGCCGAAGCTTTTACTCTGCCGGAGATTAGTTATGAAGAAGCGTTTGAAATGGCCTACTTCGGCGCCAAAATCATTCATCCGGCGACTATGTTGCCCGCGATCAAAAGCAGAATCCCAATACTGATTAAAAACACCTTTAACTCGAATCATAACGGCACTTTAATTTTAAAAAGCCCGAAAAAGAGCGATTGGGGCCTCAAGAACATAACCACCATAGGCAAAATAGCCCTAATCGAGGTTGGCGGAGCTAACTTGGCGGGTCATCCTGGTGTAGCCGAACGGGTTTTCGGAGCTGTTGCCAAAGGGAAAATCAATGTAATTTTAATTGCCCAGGCCTCCTCTGAACGCGCCATTTGCTTCGCTGTAAACAGAGACGATACGGAAAAAGCCATTGCCGCGATCGGAAAAGATTTCGTTTCGGAAATCAGCCGGAAAGAAGTGTTTGTGAAAAAATCTGATGGTAAAAGCGTTATTGCCGTTGTTGGCGATAACATGCGCGGTGTTCCCGGCGTTGCCGGAAGAATTTTTAAAGCTTTGGGTGATAACAATATCAATATCGCCGCGATCGCCCAGGGGGGATCGGAACGAAATATTTCTTGTGTTGTCGCGGAAAAAGACAAAACGGCGGCCGTCGCGGCTATTCACAGAGAATTTTTCCAAAAAGATCCAGCAATTTTCATCGTGGGAACCGGCAATGTTGGCGGAGAACTAATCCGTCAACTTACCGGCAACCAACTTAAAATTTGCGGGATTGCTAACAGCGAAAAGATGGTTTTTGATCACAAGGGCATTAATTCCAGTAATTGGAAAAAGGCCTTGCGGCAATCCCAGGATCCGATGAACATCGAAAAATTTCTTGAAAAAGCGAAATTAGTTTCCGAAAAAAGAATTTTTGTTGATTGCACCGCCAGCGATTCGGTAGCCAGAAGATATGCCGATATCGTTAAATCGGGGTTTCACATCGTTACCCCCAATAAAAAAGCCAATGTCTTGCCGATGAAAAATTATTTTAGTCTTCGAAAAGCTCTTGCTGATTGCGCCAAACATTTTTATTACGACGCTAATGTCGGAGCCGGACTACCTATTATCGAAAGTATTAAAAAAATGATGGCGGCTGGAGATGAAATTAATAAAATTGAAGGCATTTTTTCCGGCACTTTGAGTTACCTTTTCAATAATTACAATGGTCGGCAAAAATTTAGCGAGTTGGCGCAGAAAGCCAAAGTGTTGGGGTATACCGAACCGGATCCCCGAGAAGATTTGAGCGGAAAGGACGTGGGCCGGAAACTGCTGATTCTATCAAGGGAAATCGGCCTACCAGCCGAATCACGCGAAGTTGTTTTGGAAAATTTAGTAAAACCAGACGCTTATTTCGAATCCCGTTTTCAAAAAGCGAAACGGGCGGGAAAAGTTTTGCGTTACGTCGGATCGATACAAAACGGCAAAATATCGGCGTCGCTCCGAGAACTCCCGGCAGACCATCCGTTGGCCAATGTTTCCGGCACGGACAATATTATTGCCATCTGGAGCCGTTACTACAAAACCCCCCTGGTCATAAAAGGCGCCGGCGCCGGTCGGGAAGTCACCGCCGCGGCGGTATTAAGCGGAATTTTAAAAATAATTCAACAACATGGATAAAAAAATAAAAGTCGGAATTCTCGGAGCGACCGGAATGGTTGGGCAAAAATTCATTACTCTCTTGCAAAGCCATCCATGGTTTGAAATTGCGGTGTTAGCCGCTTCCTCGCGATCGGCCGGTAAACTCTACAAAGGAACGAAAATTCTATCAGTAGAAGAAAATTTAGAAGAAATTGCCGAAAAAGTTGATTTGGTTTTTTCCGCCATAGACGCGGAAAAGGAATGGGTTAAAAAAATTGAAGAAAAATACGCCACCGCCGGTGTGGCGGTGGTTTCCAACAATTCCGCTCATCGCTGGACGAAAGACGTGCCGATGATCATGCCGGAAATCAACGCGCATCATTTATCTTTGATTGATGAACAAAGAAAAAGTCGTAGCTGGGCAACCGGTCTCATAATCGTTAAACCAAATTGTTCTTTGCAGTCGTATCTTCCTGTTGTTCACGCGCTTCGCGAGTTTGAGCCGAAATTTGTTTCGGTCACTACTCTTCAAGCGATTTCCGGAGCGGGAAAAACTTTTGATTCCTGGCCGGAGATGATTGATAACTGCATACCCTTCATCGGCGGCGAAGAAGAAAAAACTGAAAAAGAACCGCAAAAGATTTTAGGATCGGCTTGCCCCATAATATCGGCTACCTGTATCAGGGTGTCGGTTTCAGACGGACATATGGCGAGTGTTGCTATACAATTCGGTAAAAAGCCCAATATTAAGGCAATTTATGAGGCAATTGATAACTTCCAAAATCCGTTAAAAGAATTGGGGCTTCCATCCGCTCCGGAAAAATTCATAAAATATTTTGTCGAAAATGACCGTCCGCAAACCAAGCTGGACAGAAACTACGCGAACGGTATGGGAATTACTTGCGGCAGATTTCGGGAAACGGCGAACGGCGAATGGCGCTTCGTAGCCCTTTCCCATAACACGGTCCGCGGCGCCGCCGGCGGCAGCATTCTCAATGCCGAACTTCTTTATAAAAAAGGTTTTTTGAAACATCGATGAAGGGAATCACTTTAATTGGAATGCCAGGCGTCGGAAAATCAACAATAGGAAAACTGTTGGCGGAGAAATTAAATTATAAATTTATTGATCTTGATGTTTTAATAAAAGAAAAAACTGGAAAAAGTCACGCCGATATCATCAAGGAAAGGGGCGAACGAGAGCTCATTAAATTTGAAGGCGAACTTGCTTGCGGTCTTGATTTAACGGAAACGGTTTTTGCTCCCGGCGGTAGCATTATCTATTTTTATCCAGCAATGGAAAAACTGGAAAAAGAGACCGCTATTATTTATTTAAGTTTGCCGCTTTCGGAAATTGGGAAACGGCTGGCCGGCAGATTGGAAACTCGAGGAATTGTCGGTCTTACCCGTTGGGGAATCGAAGGGGTTTTTGTTTCCCGCAGCCCGCTCTATCAACTTTTCGCGCGCCATGTTGTAGAATGCCAGGGATTAGATGAAGAAAAGATAGCCGACCGCATTTATGCTTTATTACAGCACCAACCATAATTCAGATCGAGTGGATTTTAAGACGGCGCTTTTGCGCGGCTTGGCGCCCGATGGCGGACTTTATATGCCGGAATCGTTTCCGGAGCTTAGGAAAACAAAAGGCGCGAGTCAAAATTTTAGCGAAACCCTAGCGCCATTCTTAGATATTCCAAAAACGGAAATCGCCAGAATCGTTGATGAATCCTTCGTTTTCCCGGTGCCTTCAAAAAAACTTTTCGGAGAGATATCAATTTTGGAGCTTTTCCACGGACCAACGCTCTCTTTTAAAGATTTCGGCGCGCGTTTTATGGCGCGAGCAATGAACTATTACTTGCAACGTAAAAATGAGCAATTAACCATTATCGTCGCTACTTCTGGAGATACCGGCAGCGCTGTTGCTAGCGGGTTTTACGGTCTTTCCAATATCAGGGTTGTTGTTTTATATCCATCGAAACGAATTAGCGAATTGCAAGAAAAACAAATATCCACTTTCGGCGGAAATATTGCCGCGGTGGAAGTGGCGGGGGATTTTGACGATTGCCAAAGATTAGCCAAGCAAGCGCTTTCCGATGAAAATTTGCGCGAAGAGATAAATTTATCTTCCGCTAATTCCATAAACATCGGACGCTTATTGCCGCAGATGTTTTATTATTTCAAAGGTTTTCAATCCGGAGCGAGTTTCGTTGTTCCTTCGGGAAATTTCGGTAATCTTACCGCCGGGCTTTTTGCTAAAAAAATCGGACTACCGGTCAAGAAATTCATCGCCGCGATAAATGAAAATAGCGTCATTCCAGAATTTTTAGCGACGGGGAAATTAATCGAAAGAAAAACCAGAATGACAATATCGAACGCGATGGATGTCGGCAAGCCAAGCAATTGGGCGCGCATTACCGATCTTTATCAAGGCGACCGCTTGGCGATGAAAAAAGATCTGGAAGCGATTGCCATCAGTGAAGCCGAAACCAAGAAAACTATCAGCGAGGTTTATAAAAATTACGGATATGTCGTCGATCCCCACACTGCCGTCGGCGTCGCCGCCGCTTTTCGGCAGCCGCCGGGAGAACCGAAAATTGTCTTGGCGACAGCCCATCCCGCGAAGTTTCCGAAAATCGTGGAATCCGCTATCGGCGAAAAAGTGAATATTCCGAACGCGCTTAACGAGGTCCTAAATAAGGAGAAGCGCAGCGTATTGATAAAGCCGGACTACCCCGCCCTTAAAGAGCTGCTTGCCTAACTTTGTCGGAAGCTTTAGTATTGCTTCCAGACCTTTGTATAATTAAAGGAGAATCTATTATGGCCGCCACGAAAAAAAGAAAAGGTTTGTTTTTGGTGTTTGAGGGCTGTGAGGGAGTCGGCAAGACCACCCAAGCTAAGCTTTTACGTGATTGGCTTACAAGCAACGGTTATAAATCAGTTCTTACAAAAGAGCCGGGCGGCGATGAGGGAATTTGCAGCGATATCAGAAAAATTTTGTTGAATGAAAAGTACGGAAAAAGCATGGATTATGTTGCCGAGTTTTTGCTTTTTGAATCAGACAGAGCCCAGCATGTCGGCAAAATTATCAAACCAGCTTTGGAAATGGGTCACACAGTTATCAGCGACCGATACAGCGCCGGCACTTTCGCTTATCAATGCGTTGCCAGAAAAGTTTGTGATATTCCGGAATTTCGAACGATTGATAATTTCGCGACTCGCAAGCTAGAACCCAGTCATATTTTTTGGATGGATCTCGATCCGGCCATAGGTTTGAAACGTAACGTGGCCATAGGAAAACGAGATCGATTCGAAAAAGAAAAACTGTCTTTTCATCAGGCGGTTCGCCGGGGATACGAAGAATATTTTGAATACGTTGCCCCTCGCAATCGCTGGACAAAACTTGACGCTAGCCTGCCGATTGATGAAATTCATTGGAAAATACGTGAAATACTGGAAAAGCGGTTCCTCTAGGAACCGCTTTTTTCTATCTTGGAGTATATTTACGACCTCGCTCGAACCTACTTTATCAGAAAATCCTGACGTTGAATAGTGCCGCGCCGCAGGCGCGGCACAAAAACCGCAACGGCTCGCGGGCAAAAAATTTCCTCCCCCTCACCCCCTCCATTTTTTGCCCGATAGATAACTTGACATTTGTTTTGAGAAAATATATTTGGTATAATTCCATAATATGAACAATCAAAAAGGTTTTATAAATGTAGTCGTGATTATTATGGTGCTGGTCGTGGTTAGCATTGCTGGTTATTATTTTATTGTTTCCAAAAAAGCAATCCAACCACCTATTACAATAACTGAAACGACTCAGGATCTTAACCAACCGACAACTCCAACACCAACTCCAACTCCAACGCCTACATCACCAGAGACCACATTTACACTCAAGAGCAAATATTTACAAAACGATCCAACGGCTCAAGCGATGGCGTCGGGTAAAATGAATAAATATAATATCAGAACGTTTTCATCGATTTATGGCGAGAAAGGACCCTATAGCACTGATAATTTTGCGTATAAATTTCTTAGTGCACTAAGAATGTTAGGTTATACACGGGGTTATAAAACCGTAGGCGGTCAATATATTGCAGAACAATATTTAAATAGAGCTCAGCGGTTCAATAACTTGACATCCTCTCCTTTTATTGACGGGTCTATTCTGAAAATCATTGACTCAGAGTTTGCGGAAAGAGAAAATCTTGATAGAAATCTTGCTCTTAACTTTCCACTTTACAATCATCTCGCAGATCATCCCTTAAATGAACCAACCAGCGAACACGTTACGGCTTTATTGTCAGCGGTTTTCGGTGAACTCCCCGCCAATTTAGCAGTCTGGAGTGAAAAGAATTTTAAGGATTTTTATATAAGACAATTCGGTCAAAGAATTAAAAACGCTGACAGTCCTGATTATCAAATTTGTGAAAGTGCTATTTACCCCGAATTTGGAATGGATTGTGCTATAGGAGTATATTTCGGCACTCCTTTAATTAACAAAGTTCCAGCTAATTCGCCCCAAAACGATGATTTTTCATTTGCCTCGCTGGCGCTTCATGAGTATGCCCACTATCTAGACCAGAAATTATATAGCCCAGAATCAGGTACATCCAAAGGAGTTATAGACACAGCAGGTTTTTACAATATCTCTTACGATACTTCAGATCCGGCCCCTGGAGGTGTACGTGAATTTGCCTATAGGCGTCCACAAAATGTTAAAAATGAATTTGTTTCAAGTTATGCTCAGGGTTGGAAACGTACAGTAAATGGAAAAGATTATTTTAGTGCCGCTGAAGATTTTGCAGAATCATTTTCATTATATGTAACCGACGGGAAAGTCTTTAGGAAATTGGCTGAATCAAGCGATGCATTAAGGCAAAAGTACGATTGGTTGAAAATTAATGTTTTCAACGGCCGAGAATATCAAAGTGGCGACATCCAGAGTGTTACTATCCTCAAACAGCAACCTAATTTGGTAGGAGATGAGCTCGTGAGACAGGCTACAGGCGCTTTCAATGTCGTCGATTATTCTACGTCATTGCCAAATTTTGTTTGGAACTATAAGTTTCTTAATGGGTCTTTAGTTCCTAAACCTTAAAAAAATCGTTTGGGCAAAAAATGGAGGGGTTTTAGGGGAGGAAATTTTTTGCCCGCGAGCCGACGGGTTTTCCTGCCCGCCCCGCAAAGCGGGGCGGGCACTGGTTTTCGTTAGCAATTTTTGATAAAATAGGTTCGAGCGAGGTCGTAAATATACTCCAAGATAGAAAAAAGCGGTTCCTAGAGGAACCGCTTTTTTCTATCTTGGAGCGGGCGAGGGGAATCGAACCCCCATCTTGACATTGGCAATGTCATATAATAGCCACTATACGACGCCCGCGTTCAAAACTTTCATAAACATTTTATAAGTTAATGCCAAATAAATCAATCCATTTAAACACCTTCCGTTTTAGATAACTGTCGCTAAAACTAACCATGCAAATGCCGTTTTTCAATCTCGTAGTAGGGTGATGACCTCTTATAAATTGAGTTTTGTAAAATTGAATAAGCGGTATATTGGTGACCCGAGACCAAAAACTAACGCAACGTTGTTCATCGAGATCTGGATAAAGTATCAAACCAATTTTAATTTTAATTTTCTTGATCCGCAATGTTTTGGTGAGAAAGCGCACATATAAAGCGATCATTCTATGATCCGTATTAGACAATCTTATTACCCATTTACTCTTGTTATCTCCTTCTCCCCAGTAAAGCATAAGGCCCGCAACAAACAGCGGGTTTTTTAATAGGTTGGGAAATTCTTTTATTGCTTCGTCGTCCGCAGTTGCATAATACTTGTTCCATTTAACGGCATTAATGGCAACCAGCTTTCTGATTCTTATTGAAGCTTTCTTGCGATTTTTCTTATCAAGCAATTCTTTTACCTTTTGTGAACCCTTGTCGTTTTTGAACCAACCGGCCAAGGTTCCCTTAGGAATACCCAAAGCTCTAACTATTTCGTTATAGCTTTTATTTCTCCTTCGTAATTCTACGGCTTTTTCTTTATCTTTCCGCATAAAAAAGAACCGCTGTGATTTGTACACCTGATGATAGCATAGCCGTTCAGTTTTTACCCGTGAATAACTTACTCGGTAGTTGGCGGCGGGCCGGATGGCCCTTTTACCGAAGGCGCTGAAGTCGGCCCCTCAAACCCGGGCGCTCCTTGGCTTGGAGATTGGACTGGAATGTTGAAAAGCACATAGCTCGCGACCAATCCAAAAATTACCAATAAGACGAAAACTATTTTGAAAAGACCCTTGGCTGTTTTCATCTTGATTAAGATAATATAATATAGTTATAGTATAACGCAACTGTATGAAAGTTAAACAATCTTTTTATTCAAACATAATTTGGGCGGTGCTGGTCTTAATGACGCTCTCGGTGGCCTTTTCCTTTCTACTGGGATCGCAGGAGG
This sequence comes from Candidatus Harrisonbacteria bacterium, assembly GCA_016182295.1. Classification (GTDB taxonomy): domain Bacteria; phylum Patescibacteriota; class Minisyncoccia; order UBA6257; family WO2-44-18; genus JACOXP01. The sequence goes on from JACOXP010000008.1 coordinate 32,088, forward strand.
AAATTGCCAAATTGAGTATCAATGACTTAGTCAATAAAATTAACGCCGGCGAAGTGAAGGAAATCATTGTTAATGGAGACGATCTCTCGATTATTCTTACCGATGATAGCAAAGGAACGGCCAGAAAGGAGAGCGAAGCCGGCTTCACCGAAACTTTAAACAATTTCGGAGTGAGTCAAGCCGCCTTGCAGAACGTCAATTTGATCGTTGAGGATGAATCGGGTTTGCGCTTCTGGGCCAGTATTCTTATACCGACCCTTTTGCCTTTAATAATCATTATAGTTTTGTTCCTGTTCATTTTCCGTCGCGCTCAATCCGGCGCCAGCCAAGCGTTTACTTTCGGCCGGGCTAATATTCGGCTTTTCACCCATCAGAAAGACAAAGCGACTTTCAAAGACATCGCCGGTCTTAAAGAGGCCAAGCAAGAACTTGAGGAAGTCGTGGATTTTCTTAAAAATCCTAAAAAGTATATCGAAATTGGAGCTCGTATTCCTCGTGGCGTGCTTTTGATGGGTCCGCCCGGAACCGGTAAAACCCTGCTTGCCCGCGCCGTTGCCGGAGAAGCTGCCGTGCCGTTTTTCCACATTTCCGCCTCCGAATTCGTGGAAATGTTTGTTGGAGTGGGCGCCGCCCGCACCCGGGACGCTTTTGCTACCGCCAAGAAAGCCGCTCCCGCGATTTTATTCATTGACGAAATTGACGCCGTTGGTCGGGAACGGGGAGCCGGAGTAGGCGGCGGCCATGACGAACGTGAGCAAACGCTTAATCAAATTCTCGTCGAGATGGATGGATTTGACCGAGATACGCGCGTGATAGTTCTTGCGGCCACCAATCGCCCCGATATTTTGGACAGGGCGCTATTGCGGCCAGGCCGCTTCGATCGCCGCGTGATTCTGGATATGCCGGACATCAATGATCGCGAAGAAATCCTAAAAATTCACGCCCGCGGCAAGTTATTGGCCAAAGAAGTGGATCTCCGCAAGGTGGCTATCCGTACGCCAGGTTTTTCTGGCGCTGATCTTGCTAATTTGATGAACGAGGGGGCGATTTTTTCCGCGCGCCAGAATCACAAACAAATCGGACAGCAAGCGCTCCTTGAATCGATCGAGAAAGTTATTTTGGGACCAGAGCGAAAGGGACGCACTATTTCCGAAAAAGAAAGAAAAATCACCGCCTATCACGAGGCCGGTCACGCGTTGGTGGCAGCCAGTTTGAAAGACGCCGATCCGGTTCAAAAGGTTTCCATAATCAGTCGCGGGCCGGCCGGGGGATATACTTTGAAATTGCCGATAGAGGAAATGCGTTTGCGTAGCCGATCCCAATTTATGACGGAGCTTGCGGCGATGCTTGGCGGTTATGCTTCCGAGAAAGAAATTTTTGGAGATATCAGCACCGGCGCTTCCAATGACATTAAAGAGGCCTCGGAGTTGGCGCGGCGATTGGTGACTAAATATGGAATGAGCGAAAAGCTTGGCCCGATAACTTTCGGGAAAAATGAAGAGCTGGTATTTTTGGGCAAGGAAATTTCCGCCGAGAAAAATTATTCGGAAAAAGTGGCCGCTGAAATTGACGAGGAGGTGAACGGATTTATCACCCGGGCTTTTGAAACCGCCAAAAAAGTAATTTCCGTCCGCAGAAAAGTGTTGGATAAAATAGCGGGGGAGCTTATAAAAAAAGAAACTTTGGAACAAGAAGAATTCAACAATTTGCTTAAACCTTTCAAATTGAAGCCGCTTACGTTATAATGCTGGTGTCCGAAGGGACATTAACGGCCTGTAGCTCAGTGGTAGAGCAGTGATCTTATAAGTCACGGGTCGCAGGTTCGATCCCTGCCAGGCCGACACTTGACAAAAGCCTTTTTATATGGTAACTTAACAATCAGAACACCTTTTATTTGAAGGAGGGTTTATGTTAAGGGCAAGGGAAGCGGAAGTTCGAATCATGAGAGGGATGAGGGTGATGAGCCCTCGTCAGCTCGAGCAAAAAATCTTGATGGAGCGGCGCTCGGAGCGCACCGCAGAAAACGTCAAGCTTCTCCAGAAGGCCGTTCTCGCGGTCCTTCTGAAGATCGCCTGAAACCCCCTCCCTCCGAACGACTCCCCAACGTGAATACGTTGGGGAGTTTAATTTTCCACAACTATTCCTTTTTTCATAAAATTGTTATAATATATCCGCCAATGCTGAAACTCGAAACTGAGTTAGCAAAAATTAAAGGCATCCCGCCCAGATTTTTGGCCAAGTTGGATAAACTTAAAATCAAAACGGTCAAGGATCTTTTGTGGCACTTTCCGTTTCGTTACGAAGATTTTTCCCAAGTCGTGAAAATTGCCGATTTGAAAGCAAATCAAACCGCCACCGTCAGGGGAATTATTAAACACGTCGGCATGAGGCGTTCCTGGCGGCGAAAAATGATGATTGTTGAAGCGATAATCGCTGATGAAACCGCGGGTATCAAAGCAATCTGGTTCAATCAGCCATATATTGCCAGATCGTTGCAGATCGGCCGTCGAATTAATTTTGCCGGAAAAGTTATTTTTTCAAACGAGGAACTTTGTTTTCAAAGCCCATCCTATGAAATTACCGGATTAACCGCCGAAACGAAACACACCGGTGGTTTGATCGCGGTCTATCCGGAAACCCGAGGCCTGACTTCTAAAGGATTGCGGTTTCTCATCGCCGCCATTTTTAAAAATTTACAGCCAATTTCGGATTTTGTTCCGAAAGAAATTTTAGCCGAAGGAAATTTCCCCAATCTATCCGATTCGCTTCATTTAATCCATTTTCCTAAAAACGCCACTGATACTGAAAAAGCGAGACAACGATTCGCCTTCGCCGACCTCTTTTTATTGCAATTGGTTAACCAGGTGAACCGCTTACGTCTCGCGCGAGAAAAAGCGCCGCCGTTAAAAGTTGATAGACAATTTGTCGAATCGGCTATTGCCACTTTGCCGTTTGAATTGACCGGCGCTCAAAAAAGAAGCATTGATGAAATTCTGGAAGATTTGCAAAAACCTCAGCCGATGAACCGACTCTTGCAAGGCGATGTCGGATCCGGCAAAACCGCCGTGGCGGCGATTGCGGCGCTGGTGGCTGCCGAGAACGGCAAACAAACCGCCTTTATGGCGCCAACCGAAGTGCTTGCCAACCAGCATTATAAAACCCTGACTACAATTTTCCGAAGTTCTTCAATCGGCATCGGTATCTTAACCGGCAGCGAAGCCAAAGCTTTTTACGGCGATGGTCTTGAGGGGAAAGTTGGCCGATTCGAATTATTAGAAGATATCGCTAACGGGAAAATAAAATTAATTTTGGGAACTCATGCTCTTATTTCTTCCAGCGAATCTAAAAAATCGGTTCAGTTTCATGATTTGGCCCTTGCTATTGTTGATGAACAGCATCGCTTCGGAGTTGACCAGCGAGCAGCGTTGGTTAAGCAAGAAATTCATCCCGGCGCTGAAACCACCGTCCATTTTCTTTCTATGAGCGCCACACCAATCCCGCGCACCTTAGCCCTTTCAATATTTGGCGATCTTGATCTCTCGATAATCGATGAGATGCCTAAAGGTAGAAAAGAAGTTATTACTAAAATCGTTTCTCCATCGAATCGTGTCAAAGCCCACGCTTTTATCCGCGAAGAAGTTAAAAATGGCAGACAGATTTTTGTTATCTGTCCGAGAATTTCCGCCGCTGAAAATTCCGATGAAAAAATGGACGAGCGCAAACGCCTTTGGGCGGAAGTTAAAAATGTTACCGAAGAATACGAGCGGCTTTCCAAGAAGGTTTTTCCCGAGTTGCGAGTGGCAATGCTTCACGGCCGGATGAAATCATTGGAGAAAAATAAAATTATGTCGGAATTCGCTTTGGGAAATTACGACATAATGGTTTCCACTTCCGTTATCGAAGTCGGCGTTGATGTGCCTAACGCCACTATTATGGTAATTGAGGGAGCCGACCGATTTGGGCTAGCCCAGCTTTATCAATTCCGGGGACGCGTTGGCCGCGGCGAGCACCAATCTTACTGTCTGCTTTTTACTGATTCTTCCTCCTCGACTACCTTGAACCGCCTAGACGCTCTTTTGAAAGCGAAAAACGGATTCGAGCTCGCCGAAAAAGATTTGGCGATTCGCGGACCGGGAGAATTCATTGGCGATAAACAAACTGGAATGCCCGATTTGGCGATGAAGGCGCTCAATAATATTCAATTGGTAAAAACCGCCCGAACCGCTGCTGTCAAAGTGCTCAAAACCGACGCTTCTTTAACCAAGTACCCCCAACTAAAAAACCAATTGATAGCCTTCCGAAACCAGATCCATTTTGAATAATTCTAAGTTCTGGACTTTGGAGTTACCCAGAAACCGAGTTTGAATTTACCGCCCAGCATTAGGCGGGTGTGGGCTTCCAGCGCCGGAAGAGAGCCAAGAAGAACCATAACTAAAGGCGTGAGCAGCCACTGCACAAGATACCAAACGTAATGAAACGGCCGGAACCAATCCGGTTTTTTAGGCAAAAGCGCCAACGCCAAGACGGCCGAAGTGGCAATGCCGATACTTGCCACGGCCATAATCAAACGGGTGACGTTGGGGAGATTGTAAGCTAGGACGGTATAGTTAAACGCCTGTCCGCCAAGAAGCAGTGGCAGCCAGCCGAGCGCGAAGATAATAAAAGCGTTGGTAGCCCAGGAGTGCATTCCCTCAATTTGCTGGAAAACCCAGAAAAATTTTTTTCGAAGAGGTATTAAACGGTTTTTGGAAAATTCGCGCATAATAAACGGAATATTCTCCGCTCCGTAAGCCCAGCGCCGCTGTTGTTTATAAGTGTTAACCATTGTTTTCCAAAAAGACGGAGCGACATTGGCATCCATGGAGATTGGATACAAAAGCGGGGTTACCCGCCAATCGCCGTTGTAATGCAAGTAACACTGCCAGAAAATTCTTGAATCTTCCGAAACCACATTTTTTTGCCAAAAACCGATTTCCACCAGCGCTTTAAACGGCATGGAATGGGAGGAAAAAGTTACCAATCGGTCGGGGCGGGTCTGGACAATCAATTGCCAAAAAGTCGCGGAATAGGCGACTACTCGGGCCGGCGCCGGCGCTTGATAAATATTGTTGGTAAAAAGCGGAATTGGCTGAAAACTGGAGCGTTGCGGATTTTCGCAATTAAAGAAATTCCAGGCGAGACAGCCGAAATAGTCGGGAAAAACCTGCGTGTCCACGTCAAAAACCGAAACCAGAACGTTTTCGTAAGGAATTTTTAATTGATCAACAACCTTTTTAGCTTCATTGCCGGCCCAAGCGCTGTTTGACCCCTTTCCCGGAATTTCTCCGGTTAATCCGGCGGGATGGTGGGTGGCAAAAATTTTATAAAATTCGTCCTTATATTCCCCCGCGAGCCGATCAGCGATTTCGTTAGATGCGGCGCCGGCCTTTTCTTCCGCCGCAATCACGACCAGAAAGCGATCCTTTGGATATTTATTATTTTTTAAACTTTCCAACGTTTCCTTAACCAACGCATGTGGCTCCTGATACATCGGAAGGATAATCAGATGATAAATGTCGCGCCAGTTAGTGCCTTCTAATTTTCCAATCCAGTCAGTTTTGAGATTTTGCTTCATGCGGCGATAGCCGTCGCGAAGATGAATGATTAAATAAATTGTCCTAAGCAGCCAATAGATGTCGAAAAGAATTATAAAAACGGCCACTATTGCCGGCAGTTGCCAAGAGAAAACAATTACTAAGATTAAAGTTAACCAAGCTAACACGCCTGGAATAATTTCCAGCTGCCTCATAAGTCAGCTTATTGAAACACAGTTTTGGATTTTAGAAAAGATTCAGAGAATAAGCACCGCCGCCGAGAGTCGCCAAAACTAAACCAGCCGAAAGAAGCAATAAGTCGAGCTCAAAACCGCCAACCAATTTTTGACCGCGCGTTATTTTCCAGATAGTTGCCACGAGCATATTGAAAGCAAGCAAGATGCCGGCTAATTGAACGGCAATTCCCAAAATAATAGCCACGCCGCCGAGCGTCTCAACTAATGCGACTATGGTGCCCCAAAAAGCGCCGGGTTTAAAACCCATCATTGTGAAATTTTCCGAATTGGCTTTAAGATTTTTTAATTTCGGCCAGCCGTGAGCGAGAAAAATCGCTCCAAAAACAAAACGAAGCACTAAAAGCGCCCATTCGCTGAAGATAGCAAGTATTGTAAGCATATTTTTTTAAATCACCCGACCTTTCGGTCTATTTATAGTTTAACATACCGCGATTTTTTTGAACGAATCTTTTCACGGCCGCGATCTGCTTATTGTTGGGGTGGGCCCTGGATCTTTTAATTTTAATCAATTCAACAGCTTTTTCAGCAGAAAGCTTGTTGTTAAGGGCGAGGTAGGCGGCAACCAGGGTAGGGGCCCGGCCATGACCATGCTCGCAATGAACATAAATTTTTTCTCCAGATTTCAGGACGTGGTGAATAAAAGCCACGCCTATGGAAAATTGTTTTGGAGTGGGGGGCAGGTGATTTTTGACTGGTATCCAAAGGTAAAATTCTGCCCCAAAGGGCGCGTCAATTTTCTTTTCTTCCAAAGAAAGATCGGCATGAATGCCTTTTTTCAGCAGTGCTTTGTTAAAATGAGTGGTGCAGCAAAGATTAGTGCCGATATATATTTGGGGAGCGATCTTGGAGTATTCAAAAGAAAGTTTATCGTGTTTTTTCATGATACAATAATTATATAATGCTTAAGTTCTTAATCCCAATCGTTATCGGCGCGGTTGTTCTGGTAGGTGGATATTTTCTAATAAATCAGCTTAGACAATACCAACTTCCGAAAGGGGATACCAAGCGATTGGCCCCTGATTTTACTTTGCGGGATTTCGACGGCAAAGACGTTTCATTAGCCGATTTTCGCGGGCGGCCAATAATGATCGATTTTTGGGCGGCTTGGTGCGTTTTTTGCGAAACTGAATTTCCGGAAATTCAAAAAGCTTACGAAAGTTATAAAGACCGCGGTTTAATAGTAATCGGTATTCATAGAACAGAAACCGAAAATCCGGATATAGGCTTGCGGTTTGCCGAAAGATTAGGTATTAAATTCGTTTTATTGAAAGACGAAACCGGCGAAATTTATCAAAAATATGGGCAAGGCGTGCAAGCTATGCCAATGTCCTTTTTTGTCGATAAAGACAACATAATTCAAGAAACTATTTTCGGCCCGAAGGATCGCGAAAAGATCATCGCCGGTCTTAAAAAAATTATTGTTGACTATCCCGTCACAACAGGAGAGGGGGATGAGGAACCGGTAATAAGTGAAAGAGAAATTTTTGTTACGGATGGGTCCAAGCACTCCATACCGCTTGAAGAAATTCTTTCCGGCGGTCCACCAAAAGACGGCATTCCCTCTATTGATAAGCCCAAATTCGTTTCCGTAAAAGAAGCGAGTGATTTTTTGAAAGAGGATCGTCTGGGCCTGGCCGTCAATTACAAAGGAATTAATAGGTTTTACCCTTATCAAATTTTGGTTTGGCACGAAATTGTAAATGATATTATTGCCGGTGATCCAATTTTAGCAACCTATTGCCCGCTTTGCGGCACGGGTATTGTTTTTTCTAGAGAAATTAACGGTGAGGCGGTGGAATTCGGAGTTTCCGGTCTTTTGCACAATAACAATCTTTTGATGTATGACCGGAAAACGGATAGCTTATGGAGCCAAGTTTTAGGGGAGGCGGTCGTTGGAGAATTAACCGGTCGCAAACTTCAGATTATTCCAAGCGCCAATGTTTTATGGAGCGATTGGAAGAAACAAAATCCTGGCGGAGAAGTTTTGTCGCGGGATACTGGATTTATTCGTGATTATGATTACGATCCTTACGGCGGTTATTATTCTGACAGAAGCATTTATTTCCCGGTTGATGTCGAAGACGACCGACTCCATCCAAAGACTATAGTGATAGGAATTATAGTAAACAAAATAGCCAAAGCTTATCCAAGCAAAGAAGTAATTAATGAAAAAGTTGTGAACGATAAAATTGGCGGGATTGATATAAAAATCGAATTTAACGAAACAACAAAAGAAATTTTAGTAAAAGATATTAATGGAAGGTCGATAGATAAAATCGAGGCCTTTTGGTTTTCTTGGGTGAACGCTTACCCCGATACGCTTTTATGGAAACCTTAACTATTGAAACTTTAAGTTTGGTGCCAGCAGCTTTTTTGGCGGGGCTGCTAACTTTTCTTGCTCCTTGTACCTTGCCGCTGGTGCCGGCCTATCTCGGATTTATCAGCGGTGTTTCGTTGTCGCAGTCAGGAGAGGCCCCGGCCAAAAGAAAAATTTTAATCAACGCCCTTCTGTACATTCTGGGATTCAGCTTGGTTTTTATTATTTTTGGAGCGTTAGCCGGTTTTGTGGGAGCGGCGCTCGTGCCTTTCAGAATTTGGCTTACTAGAATCGGAGGCGTTTTAATTATTTTATTCGGCCTTTATCTAATGGGAATCTTGAAAATTCCGCTCTTTCCAGTTAAGCTTTCGGCCAAACTTTCTTCTCGCGTTAAGAACAAAGGTCCGTTAGCTTCTTTTATTTTTGGTTCGGTTTTTGCAGCCGGTTGGACGCCTTGCGTTGGGCCGATTGTCGGATCAATTCTACTCCTTGCTTCGACAAGCGCCACTGTTGTAAGTGGTACCTTTCTTTTGGGGATATTTTCTTTGGGTCTCGCCATCCCGTTTTTCTTAAGCGCCGTGTTCATTTCCCAGATTTCTCGCCTGATGGGTAAAATATCAAAATATTTGCGGTGGATTGAATTTCCTGCTGGCTTGCTTCTGATTATTCTTGGCTACCTACTTTTATCGAATAACCTTTACATTCTAATACCGCTGGGGTATAAATTGTTTGAGTTCATTGATTATCAGCGAATTCTTGAATTTCTATAATTGGTCCTATCGTCTAGCCTGGTCTAGGACGCCTCCCTTTCACGGAGGAAACACGGGTTCGAATCCCGTTGGGACTACAAATGCGTATTTTAGCCATTGAGACAAGTTGTGACGAAACCTCCGTCGCTTTAGTCGATTGTAAGGGAACTTTAAAGAACCCCAAGTTTAAGGTTTTAAAAAACCTTGTTTCTTCGCAAATTAAGGTTCACCGGCCTTTTGGAGGGGTGGTGCCAACTTTGGCAAAAAGAGAACACCAGAAAAATCTACCTAAAATTATCGGGAAAATTGTAAATCGTAAATTGAAAATAGACGTGATTGCGATTACTGTCGGTCCGGGTCTCGAGCCGGCGCTTTGGGCGGGAATCGAATTCGCCAAAGATCTGGCAAAAAAATTAAAAAAACCGCTTATCGGCGCCAACCACATGGAGGGACACCTTTATTCAAACTGGTTGGAAAATCCATCCGTGAAATTCCCAGCCGTCGCGCTTGTGGTCAGCGGGGGCCACACGATTCTCCTCAAGATGGATTCACTGACCAAATGGAAAAAACTTGGAGAGACGCGCGATGACGCGGCCGGCGAAGCGTTTGATAAGGTGGCGCGGCTTTTGGGTTTGCCATATCCGGGGGGACCGGAAATACAAAAACTCGCTTCCAAAGGAAATCCGGCGGCGGTCAAATTTCCGCGCCCGATGCTCACCGACAAAAATTTTGACTTTAGTTTCTCCGGTCTTAAAACTTCAGTTCTTTATTACTTGCGCGCTAACCCATTAGTGGCCAGCAATCATACTCAAGCGGCTGATATAGCTGCCAGTTTCCAGCAGGCGATTGTGGATGTTTTAGCTGGTAAAACGGTTCGCGCCGCCAGGCGATCCGGCGCCAAATCCGTTCTTTTATGCGGAGGAGTTTCGGCCAACAAACCTCTGCGCGAGGGTTTGGGATCTCACATTCGGAATTTAGGAATGAAATTTTTTGTGCCTGATTTTGAATACAACACCGACAACGCGGCGATGATTGCCGCCGCCGCGTATATTCAAAAACTTCGCGGGAAGAAACTAAAAATCACCGCCCAATCCAACCTTAATTTGTAGGTGTGGATAACTTGAGTTGCGCGACGGCGTTACCGTGTTATCATCACTATTAGTAAATTCAAAACTAAATATCGAGTTCTCGCATATCGCGAGAAAATAATGCGGACGAAATGTTCGCAAATGTAAGTCTGTTCCAGTTCTTTCCTTCAACATTTAAGGGCGACCCCAGGTCGCCCTTTTTCTTTTGTCTAAAAATTTATAGAATAAGTGAGATGAAAGAGCTTCCATCCGCTTACGATCCGAAATCCACCGAAAGCCGAATTTATGAGCTTTGGGAGAAATCGGGATATTTTAACCCTAATAATTTAAAAAAAACCAAGAAGCCGTTTTCCATTCAGTTGCCGCCGCCCAATGTGACCGGATCGCTTCACATGGGTCACGCCTTAAACGCTACCATCAGCGATATTTTAATTCGTTGGCACCGAGCGCGAGGATATAAAGCCGTCTGGTTTCCCGGCACTGATCATGCCGGTATCGCCACCCAGAACGTTGTTGAGAAACAACTTAAGAAGGAAGGCAAAAGTCGTTTTGACCTTGGTAGAGAAAAGTTTATTGAGCGTGTTTGGGAATGGAAAAATCAGTACGGCAACATCATTATCGACCAGCTTAAAAAACTAGGCGCTTCCTGCGATTGGTCGCGGTTGCGTTTCACCATGGACCCGCAATACGCTGAATGGGTTAAGAGAGCGTTTAGTCATTACTACGAAAAAGGATTGATTTACCGCGGCAAACGGGTGATCAGCTGGTGCGTTAGATGCCAGACCTCGCTTTCGGATTTGGAAATTGAATACCAACCAGAGAAGGCCAAGCTCTACTATATAAAGTACCCCGTTGGCGATTCCTACATAACGGTAGCAACTACCAGACCGGAGACAATGCTTGGCGATGCCGCGGTGGCCGTTAACCCAGAAGACAAACGTTATAAAAATTTCATCGGCAAAAAAGCAACGTTGCCGATTCAGAATCGGGAAATTCCGATTGTCGCCGACGAAGCGGTGGAAATGGAATTTGGCACCGGCGCTGTCAAAGTGACGCCGGCTCATGATATGCTGGACGCCGAAATTGGCGAGCGTCACAAACTTCCCCAACGTCAAGTAATAAATGAACGTGGGAAAATGACCGCCGAGGCCGGAAAAGAATTCGCGGGTTTGAAAGTTTTGGAAGCTCGCGAAAAAGTAATCGAAAAATTAAAAGCCCTCGGCCTGATTGAAAAAACGGAAGAACTCGATCACAACTTGGCTGTTTGCTATCGCTGCGGCGGCACGATCGAGCCGCTTTTGAGCGATCAATGGTTTTTGAAAATGGGCGAGCTTGCCAAAAAAACTCTCAAAGCGGTAAAATCTGGAAAAACCAAAATAATTCCCAAGAATTTTGAAAAATTATTATTTCAATGGCTTAATCCGTCAACCGGCGAGATAAAAGATTGGTGCATTTCTCGCCAGATTTGGTGGGGACATCGTTTGCCGGTTTGGTTCCATGAACCGAAATGCGTTCCTAAAAAAGGACATGAGGGAGACGTCGTTAAGTGCAAAGATATGGTAGTGGCCGCCGAAGCTTCCGTTTGCGAACACTGCGACGCCAAATTTATTCAATCTGAAGATGTTTTGGATACCTGGTTTTCTTCGGCGTTGTGGCCCTTCGCCGGTCTTTCTGAAAAAGACCAAAAAGATTTTTATCCTTCAAATGTTTTGATTACCGCCCGTGACATTATCAATTTATGGGTGGCGAGGATGATTTTTTCCGGATTGGAATTTAAAGGGAAAGTTCCGTTTCCGGAAGCGCTGATTCACGCGACTATTTTAACCAAAGAAGGAAAAAGAATGTCTAAGAGCTTAGGAACGGGGATTGACCCGTTGATGCTTATAGACAAGTACGGCGCTGACGCCACCCGTTTCGGCATTGTCTGGCAGGCGATGGGCAATCAAGATATTCACTGGGATGAGACCGCCGCGCAGGCCGGAAAGAAGTTCGCCAACAAATTATGGAATATAGCCAGATTTATCCAGGGACGGACGGAGATTTTTGATAAGACCCCCGAAACAAAAAACCTCGAAGATTTAAATATCTTAAAAAAGCTGAAAGCGCTTCAAAAATCCACGGATAAAAAAATTCAGAATTACGAATTCGGGCAAGCGTTGCACGAGATTTATGACTTTGTCTGGCATGACTTGGCCGATAAATACATCGAACACGCCAAATCCCGCGAAGATGAAAATGCTAAAATTACTTTAGGGTTCATATTGGGCGAAACGCTGAAACTGCTTCACCCATTTATGCCATTTGTCACCGAAGAGCTTTGGCAGCAAATCATTGGCAAAAATTTGCTCTTGGTGAACGGCGAATAATGCTTCTGACAAACCTTTTTTTAATCGGTCTCGGACTTCTGCCCGGATTGGTCTGGCTCATTTTTTATTTGAGGGAAGACACTCGCCATCCCGAACCGCGAAAGCTGATTTTTTACACCTTTCTTGCCGGCGCCTTGGTTACTGTTTTCGTACTTCAGTTTCAATATCAAATTCATTTGGGCATCACCTCCGGCGGATTGCATCCTTATGGAATAGTTTCTTTTCTCTTTCTCGCGGTCGTTGAAGAAGTTTTTAAATTTCTGGCCGTTTATCTGGTGGTCAGTAGAAGAAAAGAATTCGACGAGCCGATCGACGCCATGATTTATATGGTTGTCGCCGCTCTTGGATTTGCCACAGTTGAGAATGTCGCTTCGGTTTTCAACGCCGGCGGAGTTTTCCCCAGCCCCGGGCCGATCGAGACCACTATTTTGCGTTTTGTCGGCGCCACCTTGCTTCACACTCTTTCTTCCGGTTTGGTCGGTTATTATTGGGGAAAAGCTCTGGCGAAGGGAAAGAAGCCCTTAAAAGCTATCGCTGGCGGCCTGTTGTTAGCAACTTTATTGCATGCCTTTTTCAACTTCCTTATAATTAGATCAGAGCCCATCGCGCTCCCGTTGATCTTCCTTCTCTTTTTCGCGCTGTTTGTCTTAAGCGATTTTGAGAAGTTGAAGCGCGTTTCACCATAGCTATGGAAAATTTAAATTTAGAAAACGAGGAAGAAAAAAAATTAGAAACCGATCAGGGATTCGAGCCCGATGTTGAATTAGTCAAATCCGACGGCTCGGCTTTGAAAACCAAAAAACACGACGTCGAAGAAGATTTTTTTGACGACACCGAAGGCCAGCTTATGGTTGATCTTTATCAAACTCCGGATGAAATAATTTTGGAAACACCGGTAGCGGGAGTGAAGCCGGAGGATCTGGACATCGCCATTACTAATGAATCAGTAACCATTAAGGGAAAAAGAGAAAAAGAACGGCGCGTGAAAGACGAAGATTATTTTTACCAAGAATGTTATTGGGGCCGTTTTTCCAGATCGATTGTTTTGCCGCAGGAAGTTGACGCCGAAAAAGCCGAAGCCGCCATTAAAGCTGGCGTGCTGACTATCAAATTGCCCAAACTCAATCGTCAAAGAACCAAAAAAATCAGGATCCGTTACGAAGAATAAAAAATCCCGATTTGTGAAATCGGGAAGCATAGCAGTTTAATCACCGCAATGCTTTTCAACTACTGCCTTAATAACGGGGTAATCTTCCGGCTTGTACGACGCGGGCACACTGTAATGATAAGTGTTTTTTTTCGGATGATAGGCCAAATCCATAATTGCCAAACCGCGCCAGGCTAGTTCCGTATTGATCTCGGTTTTTATCATCCTCAGCCTTCTTTCTAACTCAGTTCGTTCCGAGATTTCCATGTCTGGGGTTAGGTTAAAAGATTGTACGATTCTGTGTTCCACTACGGTCATAGACGTTTCCTTAATGGAAGAATCAAAATATGCTATTGCCAAGGTAGCAAATCCCCGCTTTCGCGTAAAGCTACGGCGGGCAAAGCCCACGGTTGGTTATTGAAAAAGTAGAAGCGCTGTGCCCGTCCGTAGCTCGAAGAGCGAAGGAGGGTCATGGGAAATAAGGATAAAAAATAGCTAGCAATTGCTAGCTACGAGATGACTTTGACTGGCTCAACTTCAACCCAGTGATAATCAAGAACAGGTGTTGACGGAGGGGTTTTGTGGAGATGTTTACGGAAGTGATGCAACTGAATTTTTGGCCGTTCTTTGGCGGTAAAAAGAAACATACCCTGAAAAATAAATTTGCTTGGGTGTGCTAGTACGTAATTAAAAGCTTTTTCCAATGCTCCCCGTAAATTTCCGGCTTCAACAAGCGGCATTTCCTCCGAGGCCAAATCTAAATAAGAATCGTAACTCTCGCCATCGTACTGGGGTTCTGTCCACTTCAAGTTATAAAAACGATGACTAGCTTTGAAAATCATTATTTTACTCCCCTCTGTAAAGGTTCTATTAACAGAATAACTAATCCCTGTGGGATAATCAACAAAGAATAGAAGTGTCATGGGTCATGAGGAATAGAAAAGAGCCGCGTTTGCGGCTCGAGCAAGGAGATTATTGGCCGTAGCGACCGGTACCCGTTAGCCATTCAAGGTCATCGCGAAGTTTGGCTTCATCTGCTTCTTTCTTGAACTGATCGTTGAATTGCTTGATTTTCTTCTTTGAGACCGGAGGATGAGTGGATGCGTAATTTCTCCGAAGCTCCTTGGCAGTTGCATCGGATAGATCGTTTACGATGGCATACATTGCATGATCACCGCCTGCGTCGCGATGCTGATTATAGTGTCCTTGCAAGAAATTAAGATTCTTCAATTTCGCACAGTGTTGACATTTTGCCATGATATACCTCCAGTTGGTTGAAACGATCTATAGAAAAATTAACAGATCCGTGTGTATGGGTCAATAAGCAACAAAAGTGTCATGGGAAATAAGAATAAAAAAAGCCCGACCCATCAAGAATCGGACTTGGCGAAAAAATTATTTTTGGTTTTTCGTTCCGCATGAAATTTTTCTGGAGCTTGCGATGATAAATCCCTAGTGTTATAATTAAAAAATGGTAAAAGTTACTTTGCCGGAAACTGAATATAAGCAGCTAAAGCGTCAGGCAGACGCCTATAAAAAAATGGCCACCAAATTATTTGAATTGGCCATTAAAGACCCCGTTGAAAATGTAGTTGAAGATTTTCGTAGAACCGATTTGTATACACAGGAATTTTTGAAAGATTTGGAATCTGGGCTGCAAAAATCTTCGTATATCAGAAATTATGGAAATAAAACCCCTGCGAAGCGATCTTAAAGCGTTTCTGCTTCGCCGCGGTTTAAAACAAAAGTGGGGGAAAGCTGAACAGTTCTTTAAACGAAGTATTCGCCACCCCTCGTTAAATGTAGAGTTAATGGAACCGAAATGGCGGGGCATTTATTCCTTCCGAATAGATAAAAAATATCGAGCATTATTTTTTATTTCAGAAAACGTAGCAGAAGTGTTTCAAATTACAAAGCATTATCGGAAAAGTTAGATTAGAAAAGCAGAATCCCAGCTTAATGGAAGCGGGAAAAAATATAAGAGATGTCATGGGGGATAAAAATAAAAAGGAGCGCCCCTTATTGAGACGCTCGCGCACCAGATGTTTTACTTGGCGAGTGCATTTGCAAGTACTGTAA
>JACOXP010000013.1 GCA_016182295.1 Candidatus Harrisonbacteria bacterium
ATGAGGAGCATATCCTCTTAAGGATGACATCCCATAATCCGGGAAATATGGATCGCCTTGAAGGTATTCATTAACTTCTATGATGGCTGTTGGGGCGCCTGGTGCCGGAGTAGGAATTGGTGTCGGGGTAGGCGTTGGGGTAGGTGTGGGGGTGGGAGTTGGGGTTGGTGTGGGAGTCGCGGACCCGGTTGGTGTTGGAGTGGGAGTCGGGGTAGGTGTAGGACTTGGAGCTCCAGATACTAATGACGAGATTTCGGAAGCGGTGAGGACTTTATTGTAAATGCGGACGTCATCCATACGGCCATTAAGACGGCTAGTTCCCGAGGTTGGGTTTCCGGTGCTGCCGCCAGTGCCTATCGTTTTGGTATTGGTGAAATTTACGCTTCCAATTCCGGAAACATCAACAGCAGAACCGGACGCTGATCCGTTAATATAGATTTGGGCATTGCCGGAACGATTAGCAGTAAATGCGACGTGATACCATTGATTTGCTTGAATGGATCCCGATGTAGAATTAGTTCCCCGTGAACTAGTTCCGGCCAATCCGCAACGTATCCAATTAACATTAGAATCGGATTGGAAATAACAATTCCAACCTGAATTTCTACTCAACGTCGGCTCGTAAGCAAGGTTGTCAAAAAGAAACTGATTACTGGCAATACTGTTTAAATAAATCCAACTAGTAAAGGTGAAATCAGTGGAAGTGAAATCCAAAGAGGAACTATGAGGTACGGAAACATAACCATCCGTGCCGTTAAAATTAAAACAATAAAGATCAATGGAATCATAGACGGTTGTTCCGGAAATGGAATCCATTTTCCAATGAGCAATCGGGGAATCGCTGGCTGGAGTCGGTGTGGGAGTGAGAGTCGGGGTAGGTGTAGGTGTTGGAGTGGGAGTCGCGGACCCGGTTGGCGTTGGGGTGGGCGTGGGAGTTGGACTTGGAGCTGACGCTAATGATGAGATTTCACTGGCGGTGAGAGCGCGGTCATAGATCCTCGCCTCATCAATTTTTCCTGGAAAATAATTACCCCAACCGGTAGTGTCTCCTACTGAAAAATTAGCGGTGGTAGACAAATTGGCATCCACGATAGTTCCGGACTTAACTTGAGAACCGTTCACATAAATTAGAGCTTGGTCCGAAGCATTGTCGTAAGTGGCGGCAACATGAGTCCATTGACTCGCGGAAACCAGGTTGGTTGAGGAGATAATTACGTCAGCTCCAAGATACAGAAGGAGATTGCCATTAGTGCCCAAAACAAATCGGGCCGGAGCATAGCCCATAATGCCGTAGAAATTAAGTGAATTGGGATTAATCCAGGCGGAAAAAGTGAAGGCCGTTGAAAGCGGGATGGTGACGCTGGTTCTCGCGTAAGTGTTTGAAGTTCCGTCTAAACTAAGAGCTTGGCCATCTTTTCCCGTATCGTAGGTCGCGCTTCCCAACAATGACAAGTTATATCCGTTACCGGAGTTGTCATTGCCGTTTCCTTCGAATTTCCATTGGGCGATTAGACCGGAGGTTTGAGCGGAAGAGAATCCTTGAACTAGAAAAAGTCCGAATGCAGTAACGGCGAAAACAAATCCAATAACCAGGAGTATTGTTAACCTTTTTCTCATTATTAATTTATTATAGCAAAATTTGTTTTAATCGCCCCCCCTCTTTCTCAACTACTTCCCCGTCATATTCACCGGCGTGAGCGGCTGAACCTCTATAAACTGGTGCTTTTTGATCTAAATGTAAATTGATATTTAAATCCCCCGATTGCCTGTCAATTCTGCAATATATATGGAAACGGGGGTAAGCGCCGGAGCTTAAAGACCTATAAAATTTTAACTCGCCGGTTCGCTGATCTTCCCCCTCATAATGGTAACCGGCCGATCGCATTTTGTTGGAGAGATTATCCGAAAAATTTTTAATTTCTAACTTCATCCCGTTAGAACCAGGTCCCGATAGAAATTTGACCTTTCATGTATTGGCATAAAAACCATCTGGGATTATTTAGATATTGATATTGCTGAAACATAGTCATTCAAATTTCACACGGGACCGTGACTCGGCCGATTGGCGTTTATTGATATCTGACCTTTTTAATTGATTAAGCATGATATTTATATTCTAGTTGGTTCTAACGGGATCATCCCGTTAGAAGTGGCCAATCCTCGACGTTTTGATATAGCTGGTTAACATAGTTTTGTATTCGGCCGTTAGAGTTAACGTGGAGATTGTTCCACTTTTGTTCCACTTCTAACGGGATTCAACAACGATAATTATGGCGTCTTCGGAGAAAGACGGGGATGAGTAAGTATAAGTCCCAGTTTTTTCGAAAAAGTAAAACTTTGAATCATTTCGCTCTGGAAGGCTAAAATTAATCGCGGCAAAAGAACTCGAAACTTGCTGTGAGGAATCGCTTTCATTTTTCCAATAAACTTTGGTGCCGATTTTTATGACTATATGCTTCGGGTGAAAACGATTTGAGAAAATACTTATTAAAACCTCATCGAGCCCGCGCAAATCAAAATAGCGTCCGTCAGGAAAAAGATGGCCGAATTCCGTCTCGGGAATTTGATTATTGGAAATGTTTTTTTCTTCGTCAATCTGCGATTGGCGCGAAATCAGAAAAATCCCGACCGCAATCGCGGTAATCAACAAGCCTATTCCAAAACCAATAAAAAATTTCTTTCCCATAATTTGTCAGGCCACGGGGTAACGCTCCCCGTCCTCACCCACCCCAAGGGTGTGCGCTGCTTTTACGCTATGGCCTGCATTAACTTATATACAATTTTACGCCTTAGTGGAGGTCTCATATAGCTTTTTTAAACATTTGGTGCACGCCAAACCGGACTTGCCTGAAGGAAGTTTGGCTTTTTGAAGGTTGGGATATTTTCGGCTCCAGTTGGTCGGATTGTAGTGACCGCGAAGCAGTTTCCTCGTCCCCGCCATGATAGAACCCTTTCCGCAAATTGCGCACTGTCTCATAGGTTTTGATTATATAAAATAAAAAACTCCGCGTCAATCGGCGGAGTTTTGTTTGCGATTGTTTCTCCCAAGCGGGAAATTTAAGCCAATGGAAAAAACAGTTACTAAAAGATCTTTAAAGGTGAAATTGTAGTCGGGTTCCAAGAATTTCAGACCATCCTTTTTCTTAATCCAAAAATTCAACGACAACGATGGGGAAACTTCCAAAATCAAATAATACTCCTCGCCCTCTTTATCGACGAATGAGTTGAGTAATGCTCCCAATTTCCAAGTCCTGTCCGTCACTTCAAAAATAACCGCTTCATGCTCTCCATTTTTTATTTTATCCAACCAATTCCCGCAGGCAATCAGTTTAACAAATTTATCAACTATCGGTATCCAGGAAAGCATACGCAAGAAAATATTTCCTATACGATGCCCGCTGAATAACAAACCAACGAAAAACGGGATAGAAAACCAAACTACAAACCAAAGCCACTGTCCAAAGCCGCTGGAAAATGTAAGTCCATTAAACCAAGCGGCGAATGACCAAATAGTGCTGATCAAAAAATAAACCAAGTAAATCAGCACGATCGGCAAAATCAGTATGAGGAGCCCTATTTTATATTTTGGCCAAAAAAAATTTTTCAACCGCCGCCTCCTTTGAAATTAGCGTTGGCGAACTAAAAGCAACTTTACCACTATTAAACTTACTAAAGCAACTAAAAATCCGAACAGAATATCGAGGGGCCAATGAACGCCTGCGGCAATTCTGGCTATCCCCATCAATAAAGCCGCCAAAATATAAATGGATCCCCAGAAACGATTTATTAAAAATAGCGATAATCCCAACGCGAAATAAAAAGCGGCGTGGCCGGATGGAAAAGCGGAAGCTTCCGCGGAATGATTGATAAGGGGCGCGAAATTCAATTCAACAAACGGTCGCGCTCGGAAATAGAAAAAACGAATAATTTCGGTAAGAAGACCGCGCGAAAGAATCGCAACAAGGGTTATTAAAGCAAAATTTTGAAAGCGGATTTTCCAATTTTTTTCGTAAAAAAGTAAAACTAATATTCCGATAATCAGGAGGTATCCTAAATAAGTTCCTAAAAAAATAATTAGCCAATCAAGCAATATCGATTGGCCAACCAAATCGTGAAAGAAATTAAAAACTTCTAGATCGAGCATTCTAATTTAATTCTACCGCCGCACAAACGGTAATAGCCCCATAATTCTCGCGCGTTTAATAGCTTCGGAAAGTTTTCTCTGATGCTTGGCGCAAACCCTGGTATGCTTGGGGTCGATAATTTTAGCTTGGCCGGAAATAAAGCGACGCAACAGTTGCGGGTCTTTGTAATCAATATTTTCCATATTTTGCGAACAGAATAAACACTGGGTCATGTTAAAAAGGTAAATCTTCCGATTTTATTTCCGCATCGACATCAATAGTCGGCACCGCCTCTTGGGCTGGCGCGCTCCCACTTTGTCGACTCGCTCCCCCAGACCTGGGACCAAGTTGAAGGCGCTCCGCTATAATTTCAGTGGTCCTTCTTTTCTGGCCTTGTTTATCTTCCCAATCTCGCGTCTGAATCCGGCCTTCAATCATAACAAGGCCGCCTCTGTTCAAAAATTTACTCGCCACTTCCGCTTGCCTGCCCCAAACAACGACATTATGAAATTCGGCTGCTTCCTGCTTTTGACCATTTTTATCCGTCCAAACCCGATTGGTAGCAACTGCAAAAGTAGCAACTTGCTGACCGCCAGCGGTGGATCTAAGTTGGGGATCTGCCGTCAACCTTCCCAGTAAAAACACTTTGTTTAAATTCATCCCGTTAGAACCAGGTCGCCAAAGGCGACCGTGACCCGGCCGACTGGCGTTTATTGATATCTGACCTTTTTACTTTGTTAATTATGATTTTCATAGCTTAGTTGGTTCTAACGGGATTCATCCCGTTAGAAGTGGAACTTACTTTGTTTTATTCGACATCTTAGTTTTATATCATATTTACCCATTAAGCAATAGCGGCCGAGTTGGGAGCCACTTCTAACGGGATTCGTTCCTTTACTTCAGGATTTCTTCCAGTTTCTCGACTAGGGCTTCATTGGTAATAATTGGAGCGGCGGCTTTTTTGTCTCTGGGAGCCGGGGCCGCTTTTTGAACTTTGACTGGCGGGGTAATAAGTAAAAAACGCAGAATTTTTGGATTAAGTTTTAATGCTTCCCTAAGCGATTTGATATTCTCCGGTATCATTTTGAAATGATAAAATCCGAAAAAGGCCGAAAGGTGTTTATTGATCGGATAGGAAAGCTTCTGTTCAGCGGCGGATTTCTGGTGAATAAAATCCGCTTTGTGAGAACGCAAAACTTGAGCCAAATCTTTTTCCGCTTCCTGATCGGACAGCAAAAACGCAATTTCGTAATCCTTTTTTATTTCATCATTCATTTCGGTAGATGTTATCACGCCTCTTCTTCTTTGGCAATCTTCGTTTCTCTGGAGCGAAGACCTGTGCCAACGGGAATAAGCCGACCAATAATGACATTCTCCTTGAGACCTCGCAAATTATCCACCCGACTATCCAAAGCCGCGTTGATAAGAATCCTGGCGGTTTCTTGGAAAGAAGCCGCGGAGAGGAAGCTTTCGGTAGAAAGAGCTACCTTTGTAATGCCCATCAAAAGCTGTTGAGCTTTAGCGGGAGCGCCGCCTTTCTTTTTGATTCCCCGGTTAACCTCCAAAAATTTGGACTTCTCAACAACATCACCGATAACAAAATCACTATCGCCAGAATCCTTAATTTTCACGCGAGAAAACATTTGCTTAACAATAATTTCAATATGTTTGTTGCTAATGGTGGCGCCTTCCGCCAAATAAATCTTTTGGACTTCGTTGATAATGTAATTTTGAGCGGCCTCTCCGCCTCGAAGCGCGAATAATTCTTTAAGATCAAGGTTGCCTTCGCAAAGCTGATCGCCCTTCTTGATTAAATCCCCTGCTTTTACAAAAATATCAACCAAACGGGAAACGACGTATTCTTTCGCGGTTTTTTTGCTTTTTACTATAATTGCTTTAGAAAGACCGCGGTCTTCAATGTTTTCCACAACGCCGTCTTCTTCCGCTAAAAAGGCGCGGCCTTTCGGCGGTCGAGATTCAAAAATTTCCTCGATACGAGGCAGGCCGTGCGTAATATCGGATCCGGCAATACCACCGATGTGGAAAGTTCTCATCGTCAGCTGAGTGCCCGGCTCGCCGATGGATTGCGCGGCAACAATACCAACCGCTTCTCCGGCCTTAATTGGTTTGTTTGTGCCGAGATCGTATCCGTAACAAACTGAGCAAACTCCATAAAGCGTTTTACAAGTGATCGGCGAACGAAGTTTCATGCTTTCAACTTTAGAATTGCCGATTAACTCCGCTTTTTCACGATCGATGAGTTCCCCGGCTTTAACAACAGTTTTCCCGTCAACTTTAACGTCTTCAAGAGTGGCGCGGGAGAAAATGCGGTTAGCAAAATTTCCGCTAAATTGGATACCGTCCTCACGTTTAACGGTAATGCCTTCTTTGGTTTTGCAATCTTCTTCTTTGATGGTCAGATCTTGCGACACGTCTACCAAACGGCGAGTAAGGTAACCGGCTGAAGCGGTTTTAAGAGCTGTGTCGGTAGAACCTTTACGGGCGCCGTGAGTGGAAATGAAATATTCAAGAACGCTTAATCCTTCTTTGTATGAGGAACGGATTGGAAGCTCTATGGTTTCACCTTTAGGATTTCCCACCAAACCCTTCATACCGGCCATCTGCACCGGCTGGGACCAACTGCCACGAGCCCCGGAATCAATGATTTGATAAACAGAACTCTTGGCGCTCAACACTTGAGGAACGAGCTTGGCAATTTCCGCCTTTACTTTTTCCCAAACTGAAATGACTTTTGCTCGACGTTCGAGCTCGGTTAAAAGACCCTCGCTGTATTGCTTTCTTATTTCAGCAACCACTTCTTCGGCTTTCTTAATCAACTCCACTTTTTGTTTTGGAGTTAAAAGATCGTCCATTCCCCAACTAATTCCCGAAAGCGTCGCGTATTCAAAACCAACCCGCTTGATGGAATCGAGATAAGCGGCCGCTTTATCAACTCCGTGGCGATGCACGAAACCGGCAACGATTTTAGAAAGCTCTTTTTTGTTCATCGTTTTATTCACAAAACCAGTGTCCGGAGGCAATGCCTTATTGAAAATAACTCGGCCGACGGAAACTATATCGTTTTTAGGAGAACCGATTCGGATTGGCGCGTTGACCGCTATTAATTCTTTTTCGTAAGCCATCATTGCTTCCACTTCGCTAGAAAAAACTTTTCCGGCGCCAATGGCGTCCTCCCGAAGAGCGGTTAAATAGTAACAGCCAAGAACAATGTCCTGGGTCGGAACCGCGATCGGTTCACCGGTGGCCGGCTTTAAAAGATTGGTACTCGACAGCATGATTTCTCCCGCTTCTTTTTGGGCCATTTCTCCAAGCGGAACGTGAACAGCCATTTGGTCGCCGTCAAAGTCGGCGTTGAAAGCCGGGCAAACCATCGGCGGAATGCGAATAGCTAAATCTTCAACCAGCACCGGCTGGAATGCCTGGACACCAAGACGATGCAAGGTAGGAGCGCGGTTTAACAGCACTTTCCGACCGGCAATTACTTCTTCCAAAATCGCCCAAATCTCCGAAGGCGCCTGTTCGATAAGTCGATTGGCGTTGCGGATATTGTAGGCAAGGCCGCGTTCAATAACTTTATTGATAACGAACGGCTTGAAAAGCTCCAAAGCCATTTTCTTTGGCAAACCGCATTGGCCAAGTTTGAGATCCGGTCCGATAACGATTACCGACCGGCCGGAATAATCAACACGCTTACCTAAGAGGTTTTGGCGGAAACGTCCCTGTTTTCCTTTAAGCATGTCGGCAAGAGAACGAAGCGGCCGGCGCTGGCCAGACATTTGTTGAGTCCCAAAACGAGCGGAGTTGTCGACTAAGGCATCAACGGCTTCCTGCAACATTCTTTTTTCGTTAATAACAATAACTTCCGGCGCTTTTAATTCCAATAATTTCTTAAGCCGGTTATTACGGTTGATTACGCGACGATAAAGATCGTTGAGGTCGGAGGTTGCGTAACGACCTCCGTCGAGCGCCACCATAGGGCGAAGATCCGGCGGCAGAACCGGCAAAACAGTCATGATCATCCATTCCGGTTTTATATTATTTCGGTATAAAGAAACCGCGAGCTTCAGCCGGCGAAGCGCGGTTCTTTCTTGAATTGGATCTTTGATCACCTCTAACTCTTTTTTAACTTCACTGATTAATTTTTTGAGATCCAAAGACATCAAGATTTTCTGAATGGCGTCCGCGCCGCTGGCAGCTTCAAAAATATCGGCAAATCGTTTGGAAAGATTGTGGTATTCCGCTTCGGAAATTGCCTGTCCCACTTCAAGAGAATTTATTTCTTTCTTGGCGGCAGTCAAACCAGCTCGCAATTCTTCCATCTTAACGCCATCTTTTCGGGCGCTTTTGCGGCGCTCTTCAAACTCTTTCTCTAATTCTTTAAGAACGCGCTTTTTATTGTCCTCGTCAACTTCAGTAATAATATAAGAAGCGTAGTAGAGCACTTTTTCTAATTTGGACATTTGCACTCCCAAAAGAACGCTAAGTTTTGATGGCACGTTCTTGAAAAACCAAATATGCGCCACCGGAGCCGCGAGCTTTATGTGGGCCATTCGTTCACGACGAACAACGGAACGAGTAATTTCAACACCACATTTATCGCATACAACCCCTTTGAAGCGAATCCGGCGATATTTTCCGCAGTAGCATTCCCAATCTTTAGTCGGACCAAAAATTCGCTCGGAAAAAAGCCCGTCTTTTTCCGGCCGTTGAGTTCGGTAATTGATGGTTTCCGGCTTAATAACTTCCCCGTATGACCATTTCAAAATGTCTTCCGGAGACGCCAATCGCAATCGGATCGAATCAAAATCAATTATAGTTTTTTCCGTTGTTTTAGTCCTCATGTCTTTTTATTAATTCAGCATTTAATCCCAACGACTTTAGCTCGCTTAACAAAACATTGAATGACGCGGGGATGTTGGGAGCGTGGATTTCGGTGCCTCTAATAATTGATTCGTAAACAGCGGAACGCCCCACAACATCGTCGGATTTTACCGTTAACATTTCTTGCAGGGTATGCGCGGCGCCATAACCCTGAAGAGCCCAGACCTCCATTTCTCCAAAACGCTGTCCGCCAAATTGCGCTTTTCCGCCTAATGGCTGTTGGGTGATCAGCGAGTAAGGACCGATTGAGCGCATGTGGATTTTATCTTCGACTAAATGATTGAGTTTCATTACATACATAACGCCGACGGTTACTTGCTGGCTAAACGCTTTGCCGGTGCGGCCGTCATAAAGGGTTACCTTTCCGTTCTCCGGCAATTTGGCTTTTTTCAGTTCGGTTTTGATTTCCCCCTCGGTTGCTCCGGAAAGCACCGGCGTGACCGAACGGTATCCCAGTTTAGAAGCGGCCCAGCCAAGATGAGTTTCTAAAATCTGACCAAGGTTCATACGAGAAGCGACGCCCAAAGGATTCAAAATAACGTCAACCGGCGTGCCGTCAGCGAGATATGGCATATCTTCGACTGGACGAACCTGAGAAATAACCCCCTTGTTTCCATGACGGCCGGCTAACTTATCTCCGGCGCGAACTTTTCTAAGCTGGGCGATTTCTACTTTGATTCTCTTAATAATTCCCGGCTCGAGCTTGTCGCCTTTTTCACGAGACAAGATTTTGACACCGACAACGCGGCCATATTTTCCATGAGGCACATCTCTGGAAGTATCTTTAACATCTCTAGCTTTTTCTCCGAAAATAGCGCGTAGCAATCTTTCTTCGGCGGTTAATTCGCTTTCTCCCTTCGGAGAAATTTTTCCAACTAAAATATCGCCGGATTTAACTTCGGCGCCAATGCGAACAATGCCTTCTTCATCCAAATTTTTCAGTTTTTCCTCCGAAACATTGGGAATATCCGGGGTAGTAACTTCCGGACCAAGTTTGGTGTCCCGAACATCGCATTCAAACTCTTCTATGTGAATGGAGGTGAACCGATCGTTGTGCACCACCCGCTCGGAAAGAACGATAGCGTCTTCAAAGTTGGCGCCCTCCCAAGAAACGAAAGCTACCAACATGTTTTGGCCAAGCGCTAAAACTCCGTTATCGGTTGACGGCCCGTCCGCCAGAACTTCTCCTTTTTTTACTTTTTGACCCTTATCCACAATTGGTCGCTGGGAAATTCCGGTAAATTGATTTGAACGTTTAAATTTATTCAGCGGGTAAGTTATTTTATTACCAGAACGGGTTTTTAAAACTATTTTTTTGGCGTCAATGTGATCGATTGTCCCCTCCTGGTCGGCCAAAATTAAATGACCGGAGTCGCGAGCCGCCCTCTCTTCCAAGCCGGTACCAACATAAGGAGCATCCGCTTTAATCGAAACAACTGCTTGACGTTGCATGTTGGAGCCCATTAAAGCTCGGTTAGCGTCATCGTGTTCTAAAAATGGCACCAAGGCGGTTGCTACGCTAACCGTCTGGTTAGGGGCAACATCGATGAGTTGGATTTCATTTTTAGCGCAAGTTCCAGGTTCGCCGCTGATTCTAGCCTCGATAATATCACCGATGATATTGCCGTCTTTATCCAAAGGAACTCCGCCGTGGGCTATTTTATACTTCTCTTCGCTGTGGGCGTTCAGCCAAATAATTTCTTTGGTAACTTTCCCATTCTTAACTACTCCATAGGGAGTTTCAATAAAACCAAGCTCGTTAATTCTGGCAAAGTTAGCAAGGTGATTAACCAAACCGATGTTTGCTCCTTCCGGAGTTTCAATCGGACAAATACGACCGTAGTGAGAACGATGCACGTCGCGAACCTCGAAGCCCGCTCTTTCTCTTGTAAGACCGCCTGGGCCCATAGCCGAAACTCTCCGCTTGTGCTCAAGTTCAGCGAGCGGATTCACCTGGTCCATAAATTGCGAAAGCTGGGAAGAAGAGAAAAATTCTTTCACGGCTGAAGTCAAAGGCCGGGCATTGACTAATTGAATCGGGTTGAGAGTTTTAACTTCGTAGGTGGACATCCTGTCTTGGACGATTCTGCGCATGCGCGCCAATCCCAACCGGAAACGGTTTTGTAAAAGTTCGCCAACCGCTCTGACGCGGCGATTTCCAAGATGATCAATGTCGTCCGGCTCGGCAGTTTGCTCATTATTGAGGCGGATTACCTCTTTAATGATGGCTACTAAATCGGCAATTTCTAAAAGTCGGGATTGGGATTTAATGCCAAGCCGCTGATTTAATTGGAAACGACCTACGGCGGAAAGATCGTAACGATCCAGCCGTTGAAACATCGCGTTAATCAAACTGGAAGCGTTTTCAACCGTGGCCAAATCGCCAGGACGAATGCGTTTGTAAATTTCGATGTAGGATTCGTCTTTATTTTTAGCGGAGTCCTTTTTAAGGGTTGTGGCGATGTATTTGATTTCGCCTCTATCAATATCAGAAAAGGTTTTTAAAATATCCTGATTTTCCGAGAGACCAAAAATTCTCAAAATTTCTGTGATGGGAGCTTTGCGACGACGATCAATTTTAACGCCTATCACTCCGTCTGAATCAGTTTCAATTTCCAGCCAAGCGCCGCGGTTAGGAATTATTTTAGCTCCAAAAAATTTTTTTCCTCTGTAAAAAACGGCGGTAAAGTAAGCGCCGGACGACCGAATTAATTGAGGCGTAACGACTCTTTCAACGCCGTTAATAATAAAAGTTCCTCTCGGCGTCATTACCGGAAAATCTCCGAAATAGACTTCCTGTTCTTTGGTCTCTTTGGTTTTGTGATCGATTAATTTAAGTTTTGCTCGAAGCGGCGCCTCAAAAGTCAAATCCTTGTTCTTGGCATAAGTCTCGTCATACTTTGGTTCGTCGAAATAATAATTTACAAATTTCAATTCCAAATCTTTTCCGGCGTAGTCTTTCATCGGAAAATTTTCATCAAACAATTCTTTAAGACCGGTTTTTAAAAACCATTCAAAAGAACGCGTCTGAATCTCAACCAAATTGGGTTGAGCGGTGAGCGCTCCCGGGTGGGACGAAAAAATTTTGGCGGGCAGTTTATTTGCCATTTGGGGGGGCGAAAAACTAAGGACAAAAGCGAAAAGAAGCTACGAACGTAGTTTTCGTCTTTGTTGCAGAATAACTAACATTCTACACAGCCGCCTTAAGAATGTCAAGAGGGTGTGGATAACTAACCCTTGACACTACCTCTTGAGATATCGAAATTTATTTTCCTTATGTTCCTCAAAAGTAGCGCTAAAAATTGTATTTTTAGTCACTGGGTCGGATAAATAGTATAGGTATGGCGATGTTTTAGGATTAGCAGCGGCAATAATCGCTTGCAATCCGGGATTGGCTATTGGCTTGGACGGCAAACCCAGATGATCATAGGTGCTTGGAGCGGCATCAATCTGAAGCGGCATGCCGATAGCCAAACGTTTATAAATAATCCCGGCAACTAAATACCGGTCATTTAAAAATGGTACTTCTTTTTCGATAAGCGACGCGGTGATTAATGCTTTGTAAATCTCGATCCCCTTTTCTAATAAAATAGGCGCTGCTTTGTCGTGAAAATTGGAAAGTATTTTTTTAACTACTTCTTCAGGATCGGAATTCAAAAAAAATCTATAGGTGTCCGGCAATAAGAATCCTTCCAAAGATTTTCCAGGAAAGGTCAATAACGATCCGGGTTTTAAAATTCCAAGTTCGGCAAGCTTCGCGTCAATTTCCGCCAAGGTTTCCCCTTCTCTAATTGTTACTTTGACATCTTCTGGCGGACCGGCTGTTAAAACAGAAACTATCGCCGGCATGCTCATGTTATTATTTAAAATATAGCCACCTGCTTTCAAATTTTTAGAATTTCCAGAAAGAACGCCGTAGATAACAAAAATTGTTTTCGATCTCACCAAATTCGCCTTACTAAGTTCTCTGCCAATTTCATCCAATCCCATGCCACGATTTATGTTTATTAATACCCGTTCGCTCTCAACGCTTATTGGCGACAACGCGTAACCAAAAATTGCCAAAGAAAAAAATAAAAAACCGCCGAGCGTTGTTATAATTTTAATTTTACTGAGATTCACTAATCGAATTTAACACACCCCTCGTCTTAGGTCCAACTTGTCCGTAACCGGAATCTCCGGGGAAAGCGATGTTTTGTCTCTCTTGAAATCTCTGGACGGCTTTTTCAGTGAGAGGTCCG
>JACOXP010000018.1 GCA_016182295.1 Candidatus Harrisonbacteria bacterium
AGTTATTCTTGATTTCTGATACGGTTGAAGTATGAAAATGCCGACTATAAGAGAAACGGCGACCAGCAGATTGACTGCAATCAGGGCCTGTTTTTTTGTAAAGCCAAGTAAAAAAATACCTCCGAGCCAGATTAAAAACAAAATCACGGCCGAACCGAAATCCGGCTGCAGGAAAACCAAAAAAATCGCCAAAAAAACGTAAAAACCGGAAACCGCTGCGGCTAGAAGGGAAGAGCGGCTGCGCGACGAGAAATATCTTGCCAGAAAAAGAATTATGGCCAGTTTGGCGATTTCGGAGGTCTCAAAAGAAACGCCGAAAGGCAGATGAAGCCAGGCAGTTACGCCTCTTACCGGCGCGGCCTGCAAGGTAAAAAGAAGCAAAAAAATGCTGGCGCCGAAAAAAAAGGCGGAAGGCAAAGAATAGTTTTTAAAAATACGATAGTCAAAAAAACGATTTGAGAACAGAATAAAAATGCCGATAATGAAAAAAACGGACTGCTTTTTAAAAAAAACGCTTTCCGCCCCGGCAAAGCCGGCCAAGTTCAAAAGACCGAAAGAAGACAAAATTAAAATCGCCGTCAAAAGCTGAAAATCAAATTTAATAAAATCTCTGAAACTTTTCCTGGGTGCCATGTTCTTTTATGAAATTCTCGTTTTTAAAAATATCGGTGTAGGCGTTAATGTCTATTCTGCCGACATTTCGATATTTCGACATGTCGAGAGGAACGGCCCATTTAACTTCAAAGAACCTGTCTGTTTTAGCCAAAAAAGTCCTGATGTCGGTTATGGCCACTGCAAAAATATCATCATCCTCATCAAACAGAATCACATAAACATCCACTAGGTCAAAGTCAAAATTGGAGTCGTTGGAGAGGGTCGCTCTCAAAAAAGGACTCTGGTCTGGCGACAAAGGATTGAATTCCTGGTTTTTAACCGAAAACAAACTCCGAGGCACATAATCTCTTAATTTCTGCCAATCGGCATTAATAATTTTGAAATCGGCTCTTAAAATTCCTTGCTCCACTCTAATAGGGCTAACCACTTCATATTTTGTTTCCCCGGGGAGAAAATAAAACGAACCTCTCCTTACGGAGATTAATTGATTGTCTTGGCCGTAAAGCTCCAGTTCGTAATCGACATCAGTTGCTCCAAAGTTAAGATTCGGATTTCTTATCTCGGCTAAAAAATCATAGTCAAGCTCGCCGACTTTCAACAATTTTTGCGAGACAACGACGGGCGACTGGACCGAAAATGCCGGCGCCACGCTCGGCTCCGGAACATCTCTGAATAAAGAAAAGTATAAAATCAAACCGATGGCGGCAAAGAAAACAGCGGCAATGATTATTTGTTTTAAAAGGCGCGGCATGCCAATTTTGGTTGTGAGCGGAGCGAACAACTACAAAATTGAGCACCCCGCCCTAACTTTGCTTATGAAAACAATATTAAGTTTAATGCATAACCTAACTGTTTATCAAGCTCGCGCGGGCGACCCGAATAGGGAAGTCCGCCTTTGGCGGACTGGCTTATCCAGCCCGCCCAGCGCCTTGAATTTAACGGCAAAGTTAGAGCGGGGTAAGGTTTTGTAATCAATCATGCTTCACCTTCGGCTCGCACTCTTGAACAAAGTCCTTAGAAAAAATGTTTATTATCAATAAAACACGGGTTTCACTCCGTGTTTTATTGATTCAAGATATCTGTAAGACAGTGACCTACTTTCGCATCTCGCTTAGCGAGAAACTATCATCGGCTCTGGAGAATTTCACTTCTGTGTTCGGAATGGAAACAGGTGGAGCATCTCCGATATTACTGCCTTACAGATATCTCGAAAGATTGAAAACAGACAAAATGCGGGAAACGGTCTATTAGTAGTTCTCGGCTAAATGCGTTGCCGCACTTACACCTGAACCCTATCAACGTCATGGTCTCTGACGGACCTAAACCTAATCTTGTGGCGTGCTTCGCGCTTAGATGCTTTCAGCGCTTATCACTAACATACATAGCTACCCAGCGCCGCCCTTGGCAGGACTACTGGTACACCAGAGGTATGCTCACTCCGGTCCTGGAGCGACCCCACTCAGGTTCTTTTTGCGCCCACACCAGATAAGGACCAACCTGTCTCACGACGGTTTGAACCCAGCTCACGTAACTTTTTAATGGACGAACAGTCCAACGCTTGGGAGCTTCTTCACCCCCGCGCTAAGTCGAGCCGACATCGAGGTGCCGATCCCCGCCGTAGATATGGACTCGTGGGCGGGACTAGCCTGTTATCCCCGGAGTAGCTTTTATCCGGTAATCTTTGGCGTTCCTACTAACCACCATCGGTTCACTAAGTCCTGCTTTCGCAACTGCGCGGCATGTACGCCTTGCAGTAAAGCCGGCTTTTGCCTTTACGCGTCCAGGGCGATTTCCATCCGCCCTAAGCCGACCTTATGAACCCCTCCGTTACTCTTTTGGAGGGAAACGCCCCATTCAAACTGCCCACCAGGCACTGTCTTGATGAAACCCTGTCTAGCTG
>JACOXP010000019.1 GCA_016182295.1 Candidatus Harrisonbacteria bacterium
GCAAAATAAGATTTAGCGATTGGATACAAAAGGATTGCGGACATAAGAAGCGAAGCAAAAAGTCCTTTATACAACGCTATCATAATATTTTGGTTTTTACCGAGTTTCACAAAAAAGCTGCCAATAACCGAGGCCAAAATTGCTGTCCCACCCAAAATCATCGGGAAATAAATACCGCGAACGCCGAAAGCCGTAACCCCCAAAAGCATCGCGGCTATTAAAGTAACAGCATAAGTTTCAAATAAATCAGCAGCCATACCGGCACAATCGCCAACGTTGTCGCCAACGTTATCGGCGATGACCGCCGGGTTTCGCGGGTCATCTTCCGGAATACCAGCTTCTACTTTACCGACCAAATCAGCGCCGACATCAGCGGCCTTGGTATAAATACCGCCGCCTAGACGGGCAAAAACCGAAATCAAGCTGGCTCCGAAACCCAAGCTGATTAAGGCTACGACATCCTGGGTCCAAAAATAAAAGAGACTGACTGCAAGCAGGGCCAAAGCAACCACGAGGAGTCCCGTAACCGAACCAGCTTTAAAAGCTAAAGATAGGGCCGGCGCTAATCCGCGCTTGGCGATCTCCGCGGTTTTCACATTGGAACGAACAGCAATATTCATTCCGATATAGCCGGCTGCGGCCGAAGTAATCGCGCCAATTAAAAATCCCAAAGCCGTAAGCCAGCCAAAAAACAGATAGAGAACAACGACCAGTATAAGCGCAACTAGAGCCACACTCCGATATTGACGATTTAAATAGGCGGCTGACCCAACACGAATAGCCGCGCTCACCTCCTTCATCTTTTCCTCTCCTTCAGGCTGTTTTTTTAACCAAAAAATTATATAAATACTGTAGACGATAGCGACAAGCGCAGAGGCGACAATATAATACATAGGCCTAAATTTCTAATTTCTAATTACTATTAAAACCCTTAAGCGATTTTACTCCGTTTTATTTTCTTTTTCAATTTGAACGTTTTCATCCCCTCTTCCATCCGGCTTTTCCTCTGCTTCTAATTTTTCTTTTTCGGTTTCAGCAATACCGCCTTCCTGGACAACGTCCGGTCGCGATTGCGAGCGGACGTCGATTTTCCAACCGGTCAATTTTGCTGCCAAGCGGACATTTTGCCCGCCCCGGCCAATGGCCAAACTTAACTGGTCTTCCGGAACCAAGACCTTGGCTTCGCGGCGCGGTAAGGCATCAACCGACCGGACTTTAGCCGGCGAAAGGGAGGAAGCAATAAATTTATCCGGGTCTTCTGACCACTCAATAATGTCAATTTTTTCATTACCAAGTTCGTTCGTGACCGCCATCACCCGCGTTCCGCGCTGACCAACTAAAGAGCCAACTGGGTCAATTCCTTCGATTTTTGAAGCAACCGCAATTTTGGTCCGGTTGCCGGCTTCCCGGGCAATAGCTTTGATTTCCACCAAGCCCTCGTGGATTTCCGGCACCTCGAGCTCAAAAAGCTTGGAGACGAATTTAGGATGAGAACGGGAAAGAATCACGCCCGGCGTCCTTGTTTCCTCCTGTACTGCCAAGAGGTAAAACCGCAGGCGTTCGCCGAGCCGGTAATGCTCCCCCGGAATGGTTTCGTTGTAAAACATAATGCCGACGGCTCGGCCCAAATCAATGTAAACATTGCCGCGCTCCATCCGCTGGACAAGACCCGAGACGATTTCGCCCTCTTTGCCTTGATATTCCTTTTTGACGGAATCTCTCTCGACCTCCCTCAAACGCTGAAGAATGACCTGTTTGGCCGCTTGGCTCGCAATGCGTCCGAAATCCTCATGGGCTTCCAGGGGGAACTCGAGCTCTTCACTTACTTGGGCATCTTTTTTCATTTTTTGGGCCTCATCGATAAAAATATGGCGGTCAGGATTATAAACCGGCACCACCTCTTCCTCCCCTTTTTCACTTCTCGTTTTTCCCCCTTCTTTTTCGCCCTTCTGTTTCCCCTCTTCGTTTTCCTCTTTTATCCTGCGCCGAGCACCGCTTCCGGTTCAATGCCCTTTTCTTTGGAAATCTGCTCAATGGCGCGGTTTAAACTTTTGAGATCAAGCATATTCTAATAAAGTCCGCTCAGCTGGCGGACTCTCAATGCTAAAAATCTACTCTTAAAAATTCCGAATGTCAATATGTCCAACTTGACTCCGGCTAATGGATGACGCTATAACCTACTTAATTAATAAAGGTGGAGATAGTTTGTAATTGCTATGAGTAAGCTCAATATAACGCCTAACATCAATAAATTTCGAGCGATTTTATATAATCTACGCTTGGGACGATAGTAATATTTATAAAGGTTGTAAGTCTCAGAAGCATATTGTTGAATTATGTGTTCGTTATTACGCATAACTTCAATTAGGGCGCTTTGGTAATCGAGAGGCGATTCAAATTCAATGATTTTTTTGTTATACATCAGACTTTCCGCCTGGCCACGTTTTCTCATGAATTTTGGCGGATGGATCGCGAGAAGTGCTACGGTCGCGGAGGCAGCAGAAAAGAAACCAATAATATCGAACAATGATGCTTCCCTATTGATGCCAAATTTGGTTGCAGCGAAAGCAAATATAGCAACGCTTACTCCAATAAGAATATTCAGTTGAGTGTCGAGGTGCTCGGAAAATGAAGTAGCCTTATCTAGAATGCTACGCAAAAAATGTATAGAGGTAGCGAAATCTTCCCTTGATTTATTTTCCATAATTTAAGCATAGTAAAAATGGTAAAAATTGGTAGCTCCCGCTATAGGATTAGAACTTGGCGTTTTGGATCGAACCCCGCCCCATACTGAGTCTATATCCTAAAAAGTTCTTTGGCATTTTCCGTAGTTATTTTAACAACCTTTTCTAAAGAAACCTGCTTTATTTCCGCTATTTTTTTCGCTACCTCAATTATATAGCTCGGCTCGTTCCTTTGGCCGCGATAAGGCACCGGTGTTAAAAACGGGCAGTCGGTTTCGATTAAGATATTGTGAAGCGGCGTGTCTAAAATTACTTTGTCGTAATCCCGGGCAAAAGTGATGATGCCGTTAAAAGCGATTTTAAAACCAAGCTCGCGGTAGCGCCGGGCTTGTTTTAAATTCCCCAAAAAGCTGTGAGCTACGCCTTTCAATCTAGCATCATGAGTTTTTTGCCAGTCTCCTAAAATTTCTAGAACATCCTCGTGAGCCTTCCGACAATGAATAATAACCGGCTTATTCAATTTCCGGGCCAACTCTAAATGTTTAATAAAAACTTCTTTCTGAAATTCCTTATCCTCGTCTCTCATTTCTCCCTTCCCATCTCCCTTATAATCCAATCCGGTTTCACCAATGGCCACCACCCTCTCGCTCTGCCCCAATTTCCCGTATTCACCCGGGTTAAATTCTTCTTCGCCTGCATTACCAGGATGAAGAGCGATACTCGCATAAACTCCTTTCTCGTATTTTTGGGCAAGTTCAACAGATTCTTCCGAACTTTTCCTGTCGCAGCCCACATTAATAAGCCAAACGTTGTTGGCTAAAGCTCTTTTTATAACTTCATTACGATCTTTATCGTAATCAGGGAAATTGACGTGGGCGTGAGTGTCAACGACTAACATAAAGTAATAGGGAATGAGTAATTAGTAGTGAGTTTTACTCCCCTCTCATTTCTCATTATCCATTACTCTGTCTGGAGGCGCGGGTAATAATTGCTTAACTAAAAAAGCGCTTCCGATTCCGATTATCGCCCCACCTAGAATATCCGAGGGCCAGTGAGCGCCGATCATAATTCTGGCGATGCCCATCAGGACCGTTAATCCAATAAACCACAATTGCCATCTTCGATTAATACTTTCTTTATTCTTCTCGCAAAAAT
>JACOXP010000009.1 GCA_016182295.1 Candidatus Harrisonbacteria bacterium
TCGCCACCTCGCTCGCACGGCATCGCTGCGGTCTTCGATTCCCGCAATCAGGCAAATAAATTTGCCTGATTAAAGCGCCGGAGGCGCGGGCGGGAATCGAACCCGCGTATAGGAGTTTTGCAGACTCCCGCCTTACCACTTGGCTACCGCGCCATAATTCCAAAATTCCTAATTTAAATTATTGCTTTTTTGCTAAAATTGCAAGCGCCAACGCGGAAAAGAAAATCGCCACATCGCGGAAGGTCACCAGAAAAACTCCAAGCGAGGAAAAAATAATCGCCAGCATAAAAAGCGCTGTGAGAATCGCCGGCCAGAAAATTTTAATTCCGGAAAGAATCCAAAGACCTATCAGCAATTCACTTACCGAACCGAGAATTACCACGCTGTTAAAAAACGGCAAAGCTTGAAGAAATTCCGGATAGAACCCAGTCCAAGCGCCGGGAACCACCATGGCTGAAATCGCCGCGTAGATCAAAACAAAACCAATCCCAATCCTCAAAAAAACCGCCGCCAAGTTTTCCATAGTCTTAATTATAACATTCTCAACGCGCTGACTATGAAAAGGCGGTTTGGCTATTTAGATATAGCAAGATTCCCCAGAGAGACCTCTCGGAAATGTCCCTGAGGGAAAGTGACGGAGGCGAGCCAGCTTGGTCGCTATCCGATAGGATAGCGTGGCGAGCCGAGTCTCTAGTGCCACGCTCCGCCGCTGGAGCGGAGCGATGGCCGGTTCCCGAGGGGACTTTCCGAGAGGTCTGATACTGAGGGTGTTATAGGACTACGATTTCCGCCTGCCTAATGCCGAATTTCTTCGCTGATTCGCGGTCAGGCATCCAAATGTCTACCCGGTCGCTGAAACGTCGATGCATCCGGTCTTCGACTACGAAAACCTTTTCTCCGAAAAGTTCCGGAATTTTAATCACGGCGCCAATCGGAAGAAAGTTAGCCGCCACAATACCGTCCCGAACATGCGCGCCGGAAGCCGTAATAAACGGCGTGTCATCGGTTTGATCAGGAGTTGAGGAATAAGCGGTAATGTGAACCGTCTTTCGGTCTCGGCCCTCCTCAAAAGGACTTCGAGCCAAAATGGCGGTTTCTTCGACGTTGGCCCCCAAAAGCATCGGGCCAGCCATTCCAAAGTAAAAGACATCAACCAGTGGACTGAAATTGGCAAGAAGAGCAAGGGCGATAAAACCATGGACCATTTTGTAACCGTATTTATTCATATTTTTTGAAATAAAAACGCCCCTTTCGGGGTATTTATATTTCTGGCGTATTCTAGCATAGCGCCAAATAAAAGTCAATAGCGTATCTATACAGCCACGTTCGAACCTATTTTAGCAAAAACTTCTGATTCTGACGAACGCCTCCGCGCTGCCGCAAAGTGAAGTCATTAACGACACGATGAATGCTTAACGTCATAGCATATAAGGAACATCCGATCCGCGTGTGGGAAAAGCATAGAGAACGCGTTTTAAATCATCTGCTGAAATACCAAACCTTATCGCAACGGCAAAAACATTAATGAGTTCATCCGAGTGCGGACCGAAAAGATGGGCGCCTAAAACTTTTCCGCTCCCTTCTTCAATAATAACTTTATGCCCAGAGTAAGCTTCGTTGCGCAAACGCGCGCTAAACCACTGAGAAGTGTCGGCGTAATTTAGGCGGTATTTCAATCCGTTTTTCTTCGCTTCGTCCTCTCCCATGCCAACGGATGAAAGCGGAGGAACGGTAAAAACAACGCTGGCAAGAGCGGTGTAATCCGGCTTTTCACGATTACCCTCTAGAATATTTTTTGCGATTATTGTGCCGTCATATCCGGCGCGCGGCGTAAGGGGCGCGGCAAGATATGCCACCGCGTCTCCTCCGGCATATACCGAGGGATTGCTTACGCTCTGAAGAAATTCGTTAACTTTGACCCCGCGCTTGTCATATTCAATTCCGGCCGCTTCAAGGTTGAGATCGCTAATTGCCGGAATGCGTCCTGCGCCATGAACAGCAATATCTGCGTCAAATGTATATGTTTTCCCGTTGCGTTCTCCGTTCACTCGCACGCCCTGGCCGATTTTTTCTATCTTTGTTACCGAAATTTCTAATTCAATTCCAATGCCTAAAGCCCGGCTTCGTTTGAGTAAAATGTCTGTTAATTCCGGCTCGAATTGTTCAAGGGGCCGCTCCCCTCTATGTAGAATAGTAACTTTCGCTCCGGCGAGTGCGGCAACATGTGAAAATTCAAATGAAATATATCCGCCGCCGATAAAGATAATTCGTTTAGGAAGTTCCTTCAACTCAAGAAAATTGTCGCTTATCGTCAAATGCTCAAAACCTTCTATGGGTAGCCGCGACGGTTCAGCACCCGTTGCTATAACGATGCGTTCAGCCTCAAGCACGTTACCATCTACGACAATCGTATTCGGGCCTTCAAATCTCGCGTGACCATGATACATATCAATGCCTTTCTTGGCGTAGCCCTCCTCCGTTTTTTTAGGCGTTGCATCGGTGTCTATCCGCTTGAAGCGCATGAGTGCCGGCCAGTCAATGCCGTGCTTTGCCGCGGACAGGCCATTTCCTTTCATCCGCCGAATAGCATCAACTGCCTCTGCCGCGCTTACCAGAATTTTTTTTGGATGACAGCCGCGAAGGGCGCAGGTCCCGCCGAACGGACGGGAATCAATAACCGCAACTGATTTTCCCGCCTTCTTCGCTTGCGCAGTCGGAGCCCCGGATGCCGAACCCGTTCCAATAGCTATAAGGTCGTATTTTTTTGCGGTGTTTTTTATCATACTTTTATACTTTATGCCCGCCGAATACGGCGCGGAGCGATGAAAGAATTTTTCCGGTAAACGAAGGGTGCTTTTTTGAACGCACTCGAAAGAGATACGAATCTTTTATAACCGGCGCGGGAATGCCTAATTCTTTAGCGGTTTTCACCGTCCACTCCCCTTCGCCAGTATGCGCTACGATCCCCGATGCTTTTTTTAAATCTTCTCCGTATTCTCTAAAGCCCTCTTCGAGCCACCCCGTCAGGCGCGAGGTAATAATGCTGTTCTGATTGTACACATTGGCGACATCTTTCAGAGAAAATTTAAACGGAGAATTTTTGAGTATCGTAAATCCTTCGGCGAGCGACTGCATCATCCCATACTCAATGCCATTGTGAACCATTTTTGCAAAATGTCCGGCACCGGATTTTCCCAAATATCCAGAAGGTGTATCGGACATCGCGTCGAAAATCGGCCTGCTTTTATCATATATCTCTTTTTCACCACCGGCCATGATGGCAAATTTTCCGAGTTGAATAGAAACCGGCCCGCCAGAAACACCGACATCAAGAAAATGAATACCTTTGACTTTTAACTTCTTTTCGCGTCGAATCGAATCTTTGTAGAAAGAATTTCCTCCGTCAACGACGACATCTCCTTTGTCTAAGATATGCGCAAGACCTCCTGCTCCAAAAATCACTTCATCCACGGGCTTACCGGCCGGAACCATAAGCCATACGGTGCGTGGCGTATGAAGTTTGTCCACGAAATCTTTCAGAGAATATGTGCCGACAACGCCTTCTTTTTCAAGCTCTCTAGTGGCTTCGGGCGCTCTGTTGAGCCCAACAACCTGCCATTTTTTTGCGGCTAAACGTCGAGCAAGATTCCCGCCCATTTTCCCTAAGCCAATAATTCCAATTTTACCGGCGAGGGCACCGGTTTTTATGTCTTCGCTGTCCGGCCGTTTTTGCACAAAAGACGGACATGGTGTCGTATCCGGTTTGTATTCTGCCAGAGGAATAAGATGACGCTTCCATTCATCCACGATCGAATCCGTGAATTTCCATGCCGCTTCGATTTCGTTTTGGGAAACAAAAGATGTCTGTTCGCCCATTATTGTCGCGTACAGCACTTTCGCATACTCCGCCACATATTGAATTTTCACCTCTTTTTCGTAAAGAAAGAATGAAAATACGCGTTCTTCCAAAATACGATCAAAGCCGGGTTTTTTTGTCCAGAAATGGATAATGATTTCATCATTCGGTTCGAGACGGAACACTATTTGGTTTGGCCGATGCGGCCCGACTTCGCACAAAAGGCATGCTTTGGGGTGCTTTAATGTAACGACAATCTCTTTGCGCGCTTCGGCTAGGCGTTTTCCAGCCTCAATAACAATCGGCACGCCGTTCCAACGCGGGTCGTCAAGTTCGGTTTTCAGAGCAAAGTATGTTTCCGTAACTGAATGCTCGCGCACGCCGTCCACTTCAAGATAGCCCTTGTATTGGGCACGAAAAGTGTTTTTTTGAATTGAATCTTTGGTCCACGAAAGTAGGGCGGTTAAGACACGGGCGCGATTCTCGCGGATCGTTTCGGCATTGCTGAGAGCAGGATGTTCCATAAGCAAGGTTGCGAGCATGGCAAGCAGGTGATTTTGGCCGACATCGCGCAACGCGCCGACCGCATCATAAAAACCACCGCGCCCTTCGACTCCTATGGATTCAAGAAGTCGAATATCTATGCGCTCAATGGTTGTGTTGTCCCAGGTGTTTTCAAAAAGATTATTAGAGAAACGAAAATTTTCTATTCCCTGAATAATCTCTTTAAATAAATAATGATCTATGCGGTAAAGCTGTTCCTCCTTAAAGTATGCCAAGAGAAGGGACTGCAAGTTTTGCGCGCTCATTAAATCCGTACCGAAGGGTTTTTCAATAAGCAGGCGGCTCCAGCCAAGTTTACCGCCACACGGCAAATTCAGCTTCACTCCCGCCAAATTTTCAAAAATCGGTTTGTAGGTTGCTGGGGGCGCGGCAAGATAGAAAAGTTTGTTTGCGCAGACGCCCCATGATTTTTCTGACGCCTCAATGGACTTAGCCAGCACGCGGAAGGCCGCGGCATCTTCAAACTTGCCTGCATGATACGAGAAGAGATCCGCAAAGCGGGAAAGTTTTTCATCACGTATTTCCGAATTGCTTTTATTGCGGACTGCGGATTCTATAGACGATTTGAATTTGTATTCAGATATATCGCCGCGCGAGAATCCGATAACAGAAAAACGGTCTCCTAGGAGATTCTGATCAAAGAGTCGCCAGAGCGACGGAATAATCTTTCGCGTTGCCAAATCGCCGTTGATGCCAAAAACGACAAGAATAGTCGGTGTATTATTTTTTTGCGGTTTATCTTTCATATCACCGTTGTTTAGACAGAAAAAACTTTACGATTATCAGTTTTATATACAACAACTTAATTTAGAAATATCTTTTGTAAACGATAGCGCGACAATTTTTATCGCTTCTGAAAGCGTTGGGAACATCGGGAGCGAATTGACCACATCGTCAATCGTGTTTTTGTTTTTTACCAACATCATCGCCTCGGCGATCAGCTCTCCGGCGTTTGGCGCGAGAATATGCACGCCGAGAATTTGTTTCGTTTTCGGATGAATCGCCATTTTTATCATTCCCTCGGTGCGGTGCATGATAATCGCTTTTGGCACATCCTCAAACGAAACTGTGCGGCAGGCGCACACTCCCATTTGCTTCATCTGCTCGTCTTCAGTAAAGCCGACACCCGCAAGCTGAGGGTCGGTAAAAATAGTGTAGGGCACGGCATTATAATCTATGCTTTTGAGCGCCTGCCCTTCCGAAGCTCCGGAGGAGCGAAGGAGGGCGTTTTCAGCGGCGAGCGTTCCTTCCCGTCCGGCGGTTGGTTCAAGCCGCAAGGGTCCGCTCGTAACATCACCCACCGCGAAAATATTTTTGTTGGAAGTTTGGAAATGCTGATTTACAACGACCGCCTGCCCTTTGTTCACCTCAACGCCGACAACATCAAGACCAAGCCCTTGCGTGTTGGGTGTTTTGCCTGCCGCTAAAAGTATTTCATCGGCGGACACTTCTTCCTGCCCCTCGCCGATCTGGTACGAAACAATTTTTTTATCGCCCTCTTTGCGCGCGTTTTTTACCTCAACATTGGTCTTGATAATAATTCCTTCTTTTGAAAGTATCTCGGTGAGCCGATCAGTAAGAGCTTTTTCAGAGTGCGGAAAAATTGAATCGCCGCGCTGTAAAATAGTTACTTTCGTGCCAAAACGGCTGAACATTTGGGCAAACTCCAAGCCGACAGGGCCTGCACCGATGACGACTAATTCTTTCGGTTGTTTTTCAAGGCGCAACGCTTCGATATGTGTAACAAATCCAATTTCGTGGATACCCTCAATCGGCGGCACATTGGCGGTGGAGCCCGCGGCGATAATAAATTTTTCCGCACTCAATTTTTCCCTAGCTTGCCCTGAACTTGTCGAACCAGTCGAAGAGGTCACCTCTACCTCATTTTGAGAAACAAATTTTGCCTTTCCCTCGATTGCTGTTACATGTTCTAAATTTTTCAAGACCTTTTCATATTTCTCTTGACGTAGTTTTCCCACAAGCGAAAGTTCGTCTTTCACAACTTTTTGAAAATCAAAATTTTTCACTTCAAGCTCTACGCCGGCAACGCCGTGATGTTTGGCGTGGTGTAAAATTTCTCCGGCGTAAAGAAGTGTCTTTGACGGCACACAACCAACATTGACACAAGTGCCGCCGAGCGGAAGTCCCGAATTCACGAGCGCAGTCTTTGCGCCGAGCTCATTGGCGCGGATTGCCGCCGCAAACGCGCCCGCTCCACCGCCGATAATGATAAGGTCAAATTTTTGCATAGTGATTGATTCTATCTTTCATCACCTCAACAACAGGTGATTTTTTAAGTTTGTAATACACTGTGCGGAACTCGCGGCGGCTTTCAACCATATCCGCTTTTTGTAGCTTGCGGAGGGTGTGTGAGACGGCAGAAATGGAAACCCCAATGATTTCGGCAATTTCACCTACTGAAATCTCTTTATGGCGGCATAGAAGATAACAGATTTTAAGGCGTGTTGGGTCGCCGACCATGTTAAATTCTCGCGCGCAAGCGATAATCGCATCTTTATTCCCAAGCTCTTTTTTAAGGTCGCTCTTTTTCATACTTGAATACATATTCAAATGATAGCGGACAAAAAGAAAAAAGGCAACGAGTAATTTATTCATAAGGAGTTCCTTAAACTTTTCCGCGCAGGAAAGTTTTGTCTTGGTGCCCGGGGGGAGAGTCGAACTCCCATGCCTTTCGGCGCACGATTTTGAGTCGTGTACGTCTGCCAATTCCGTCACCCGGGCGCGGTTTTCCTATTTTAAACTAAGCAATTATAATAAATAGCATGGAGAATACTCCAATTCAAGGACCGGTATTTTTGATAGAAGTGGACAAAATCTCCCCCAACCCGCAGCAGCCGCGGCGGGATTTTAATAAAGAAGAATTAAG
The DNA here is from genome assembly GCA_016182295.1 of Candidatus Harrisonbacteria bacterium. GTDB lineage: Bacteria > Patescibacteriota > Minisyncoccia > UBA6257 > WO2-44-18 > JACOXP01. The sequence goes on from JACOXP010000009.1 coordinate 7,308, forward strand.
TGAATTGGCGGCATCTATAAGAGAATTTGGCCTGCTCCAACCGATAGTCGTAACCAAACTCGAAAAAGAGAGCGAGACCGGGACGGAAATCGCTTATCAATTGGTGGCCGGGGAACGCCGTTGGAGAGCGGCTCAAATGCTGGGCCTAGAGAGAATTCCAGCCATTATCCGAAACGTCGATCTGGAACGAGAGAGATTGGAGTTAGCCGTTTTGGAAAATGTCCAACGGGCAAACCTTAATCCGATTGAATCCGCTCGCGCTTACGCCCGCTTGCAAGATGAATTTAAACTAACTCAACGGGAGATTGCCGCCAGAATCGGAAAGAGCCGCGAAGTAATCGCCAATACAATGCGCCTGCTTGGGTTGCCCACCGAAGTTCAGGAAGCAATAAGCAGGGGTGAAATCAGTGAAAGCCAGGGACGGTTATTGTTGACGGTTGACGACCAAATTCAGCAAAAAATGCTTTTCAGCGATCTTTTAAGAAGCAATTTGAGCGTTCGCGAGTTGCGCAACCGCATTCAAGCCCTAAAAATTTCCAAAACAACGCAAGACATTGCCCCGCCGACAGCATCCGTCGTCGACGCGGAAACCTCGGCCCTGCAAAAAGAACTGGAATCGGCGCTCGGCGCCAAAGTCCGAGTGGAGAAATCCGGAGAAACCGGAAAATTGATAATTAGTTTTTATTCTCCGGAAGAACTTCGGGGAATAGTCGAAAGATTGGCTAGACGAGACGATAATTTGCCTCCTTCACCTCCTTTAGCTTTTTGAGTTTTTCCAAAAGTTTTTCCGTTTTCTCTTTAGGCGTCAAATTACAAGTGATTTTAATTATCGGCAAATTATTATTGACCGCCTGGATATTAAAATGAGAACGACGGATCATTTCGGAAATTTCATTCAGCAATCCTGAACGATCTTGAACGACAAGTTTAATTTCAGTGGACTGCGGTTCTTTCTTGGCAAAGGTGGTCATCACGCGACGAAGCGCCGATTTAATGTGATTTTTCGCGCTACCGGTACGGACGAAGTTCAGCCAGGATTCCGACGGATGTTTCGTTTTTTGAGTGATAATTTCTACGACATCTCCCGATTTCAACGAATGACTGAGCGCGACGATTTTGCCGTTAACTTTAGCTCCCGAGCATTGATTGCCTATTTCGGTGTGAATTTGATAAGCGAAATCAACCGGTGTCGCGCCATCGGGCAAATCAATCACCTCCCCTTTCGGCGTAAGGGTTAAGATTCTGTCTTGGAAAAAATCTATCTTGAGCGAATTAAGAAAATCCTCCGGATTGGTAAAACTATTTTGCCATTGGCGAAGCTGTTGAATCCAGCCGAGTTCCTTTTTATCGGCAACGGCTGCCACCCGCTCCAAATATCCCTTGGTGTCTTTGGCTTGATGATAGGCGAAATGGGCGGCAATACCGTTTTCCGCTTCGTTGTGCATTACTTCCGTCTTGATCTGAATTTCGGTAATTTTGTTTTCCGGACCAAAAACGGTGGTGTGCAAACTGCGATAACCGTTGGCTTTCGGCAACGCGACATAATCTTTAAAGCGATGAGGCAACGGCGGCCACATTTTGTGAATAATTCCAAGCGCGGCGTAGCAATCTTCAACGCTGGGCACGATTATCCTTAACGCCACCAGATCATAAATGCTCTCGATATTCATATCGTAACGAAGCAGTTTTTTATACAAACTGGTGTAGCGCTTTGCCCGAGATTCGATTCTAGAAACGGTAATATCGTTTTTCTTGAATTCCGATTCAATCATCGGTTTAAGACGCTGGGCGTATTTTTCACGCTCTTCAAATCTGACTTTAATATTTTCGATAAGCCATTTGTGCTCTTGCGGATAAAGATACGGAAAGGCAAGATCTTCCAACTCGCCGCTTAATTTCTGCATTCCCAACCGATAAGCGAGCGGCGCGTAAATTTCCATCGTTTCCAGCGCGATCCGTTTTTGTTTTTGGGAAGGCACGGCGTAAAGCGTCTTCATGTTGTGAAGACGATCGGCCAGTTTCACCAAAATCACGCGGACGTCCTGACTCAAATACAAAATAAATTTGCGAAGGTTTTCTACTTTTGCTTCGATTCCTCGATAACGAACTTTGCTGATTTTGGTAACTCCATCGACAAGAAAGGTAACGTCTTCGCCGAATTGATTTTTTATTTCTTCCAAAGTATGGGGGGTGTCCTCGACAACATCATGAAGGAGGGCCGCGGCGATTGTCGCTTCATCCAGTCCCCACTCCGCCACTGATTCCGCGGCGGCGGCGCAATGGACGAAATAGGGATCTCCATTTTTCCTTTTCTGACCGACATGCGCCTGTTTGGAAAAATCATAGGCGCGTTGCACTAAATTGTTTTGTTTATAAATTTCTTGAAGTCTTGCCATTTTCCTACTCTCAACGTATATTAGACGTGGGTTCTTTTCAACTTTTTTAAACGGAGGCGACCAATGGGTCAGAAACGATCGGTCGGTTTGGTAGTTGTAACTGATATCCCCAATATGGGGCGCGTGGCGGTACTTAATCGTCGCGGTGATTTTAACTACGAGACTATGAAGCCTGAATCTTATCCCGGCGGCTGTCAGGTCACAGTTCATGGAAAAGCTGAAGAGAATGAAGAGATTACCGAAGCGCTGAAGCGAGAGGAATTGGAGGAATTGGGCGAGCTTGGTTACGCCTTCGATTCCAATAAGTTTATTGAACTTTCAAGACTGGAAAGTGAGGACAAGCTTATTGTCACGTACGGAATTTATGTCCCGCCGGAATCTTTTCCCCTCGTTTTTCTCTCCGCGAATCAGGTTGAGGGTATTCAAGATCTTAGAACCTTCGATAAGAAAGAGGGCGTGACTGATCGGCGAGTTGTTGCCATGTTTCTTGATGAGAAAGAGGCCATTCGTCTAGCCTTTGAAAAACTGCGATAACGTTGATGATCTTATTCCAACTCTAATGGGTTGGAATTTTTTTAATTTTCGGCTATGTTGTGATTATTGAAATGAACTTGACCACTAAAATTGAAAAAGCGATTAAGAAAGCGGCTGCGTTGCATACCGGACAGACACGACGATTTGATAATTTAACTCCCTACATAACCCATCCCTTTTCCGTCGCGATTATCCTTTCAAAATACACCAACGATGAAAATATCGTCATCGCTGGCTTACTCCACGATACTTTGGAAGACACCAATTATAAACCGGAGGAAATGGCCGCGGATTTTGGCGCGGAGGTAAAAGATATCGTGCTTGGAGTCTCGGAGCCGCCGACAAAAGAAAAAGATAGCCGTAACTGGGCAGAAAGAAAGGAAGCCTACCTAGATCAGTTAAGCAAAGCTCCGGAAGGAAGTTTGATGGTTTCAGCGGCGGATAAAATTCATAACCTCTCATCGTTGATTGAAGAATATGAAACTTATGGGCCAAAACTTTTAGAGAAATTTCATTCCTCTCCGGCTCAAAGACTGGGATTTGATAAAAAAGTTCTAAAAATTATCCGGGAAAGATTAAACAATAAGATTGCGGAGGAATTGGCAACGGTTATTCAGAGGGCTGAGAATCTTTTTCTTTAGACGCTTCGGGCGCTGGATTGCGCGGGTCAGTCCACGACGCGTAATCGCATTTCGGATAACGGCCGCAGCCCCAGAAAATTTTTCCTTTGGCGCGGCCACGGGTAACGCGCCGCTCGACAATTTCCCCTTCTCCGCATTTTTCGCATTTTAGACCGATTGATTTAGGCGGTTCTTTGGGAAGTTGTTTGGTGGTTTTACATTCCGGAAAACCGGAGCAAGCCATAAATTTTCCAAAGCGGCCATATTTGATCACCATCGGTTTGCCGCATTTTTCGCACTTTTCGTCGGTTGTTTCCTCCGGCAAAAGTTCTTTTTTGGAAACTTCTCCGTATTTTTCTTCGAGATTCTTGGAAAATGGGACATAAAAATCGCCGATAACTTTTTGCCATTTTTCTTTTCCGGCGGCGACTTCATCCAGCTCTTCTTCCATTTTGGCGGTAAATTCTACGTCAACGATGGTCGGAAAGTGTTCCGTTAAAACTTTATTAACCAATTCCCCCATTGGTGTTGGCACAAATTTTCCGCCTTCTTTAATAACATAATTTCTGCTCTGTATAACCGAAATAATAGGAGCGTAGGTGGACGGGCGGCCGATACCGTATTCTTCCAAAATTTTAATCAAGCTCGCTTCGGAAAAGCGGGGCGGCGGTTCGGTAAAGTGCTGATCCGGCCGAATTACTTCCACTTCGGGAACATCTCCTTTTTCAACCGAAGGTAATTCCTTTGTGGAAAATTTTTGCGGCCAAATTTTAAGATAGCCGTCGAAAACTATTTCCTGGCCGCTTGCTCGCAAACCATATTTTCCCGCTTCAACTTCCAAAGCTGTCGTGGATATTTTTGCCGGCGGCATTTGAGAAGCAACGAATCTCTGCCAAATCAATTTATAAAGTTTCCGTTCCGCCTCTTCTTCAACTTTGATTCCTTCGGGAGCGGTGAAAACATTGGTGGGGCGAATGGCTTCGTGCGCTTCCTGAGCCAGCTTGGATTTTCCTTTAAAAACACGCGGAGCGGAAAGAGCGTAATCGCTTCCCAATTCTTTAGTCAGCCAATCTTGCGCGGCGGCTACCGATTCTTTGGAAAGATTGACGGAATCGGTACGCATATAAGTGATGTGTCCGTTTTCATAAAGCCGCTGGGATAAAAACATTGTCTTTTTAGCGGAAAACCCCAAGCGCTTAGCCGCTTCCTGTTGAAGCGTGCTGGTTATAAACGGGGCAAGAGGATTTCTTTGGACAATCTTTTTCTCAATCGAAGCGATTTGGAATTTTTCTTTTTCGAGCTCTTTGGTTATTTTTTTGGCGTCGTCTTCGGTCTTGATTTCAAATTTATCCAAAGTTTTCCCGTCAATACTGACAAGATTGGCCTCAAACGACATGCCGGACTTATTCAAAACGGCGGTGATGGTCCAGTATTCTTCGGGTTTGAAATTTCGGATTTCCTGCTCGCGCTCGACAATCAGTCGCAAAGCCACCGACTGCACGCGGCCGGCTGAAAGACCGCGGACAATTTTTTTCCACAAAAACGGCGAAAGCTTATAGCCGACCAGCCGATCTAAAATGCGGCGGGCCTGCTGAGCGTCAACTAAATGCTCGTCAATCGTCCGAGGGTTTTTAAGGGCGTTTTCGATAGCCGATTGGGTAATCTCGTGAAAAACGATCCGTTTCGCCTTATCCAATCCTAAAAGCTCTTTTAAATGCCAAGCGATCGCTTCTCCTTCGCGGTCTTCATCTGTCGCCAGAATTACTGAATCGCTTTTTTGCGCGTCCGCTTTCAATTGCTTAACAACTTTTTTTGATTTGACCGGCACTATGTATTTGGGCTCGAAATTTTTTTCTACTTCTATGCCCAAAGTGCTTTTTGGCAAATCTCGAATATGCCCGTAAGAGGATTCGATTTTATATCCCTTGCCAAGAAATTTTGAAATTGTTTTCGCCTTAGTCGGCGATTCCACGATAACTAACTGCATTATATTAAATAAAATATTTTCCGCCTTCTTCTTTTATTAAACCCTGAATCGCAAGAAAAGTCAGGCTGCGATTAATAACAGAAACTTCTATTTTGCTTAATTCGCAAATCTTGTCAATATCCACCGGCTCGCCGACCTCTTTGATCACGGCTAAAATTTCATTTTGCTTGCCGTCGTTGGCAGATGAAAATTTGGACTGGCTGGCGACATTTTTAATCGGCAAATTAAGATCATCGAAAACGTTTTCTGGATCGGAAACCAAACGCGCGCCGGCGCGCAGAAGCTCATGCGAACCTCTATAATTTTCGTGGCTTATCGGGCCCGGCAACACGAACACTTCCCGATTTTGCTCCACGGCAAAGTTGGCAGTAGCCAGCGAACCGGAACCGATCGGCGCCTCGACAACCAAAGTGCCCAAAGAAAGACCGCTGATAATCCGATTTCTCTCTAAAAAACGGTGCGGCCAGGATTCAGAACCGATCGGATACTCGCTGACCAACGCTCCGTCGTTATCTAAAATTTTTTCGGCAAGTTTCGCGTTTTGCCGAGGATAAACCCAATCCAATCCGTTAGCTAACACCGCTATCGTCTTTCCGCCAACTTCCAGCGCTCCCTCATGGGCCGTTGTATCAACTCCAAGAGCAAGACCGCTTATGACCGCCACCCCTTGATTGGCGAAAAATTTAGAAAAGCTTTTCGCGACTTCTCTGCCGGCTAGAGTAGCTTTCCTGGTGCCGACAACGGCAATTCTGGGATTGTCGTCAAAAAGATTTCCTTTAAAATAAAGCGCTATCGGGCCTCCGGCTATTTCTTTTAAAAGTTTTGGGAAACGTTCTTCTTTGGCAAAAATAACTTCAACGCCGTTTTTCTCTAATTTTTCCCATTCTTTTTCAGCGTTGACCGAACTATAATCTTTGCTAAGCTCCCGCCAAGCCGCCCGCCAGGATGAAAAACGATTGGCAATTTTCCGCATTTTCAGCGGATCACCATATTGCGCCACATTTAAAGCATTATAGGCAATGGCTTCGTCCATATATGTTACAATAGTATAGTAATGACTACTTTTAAAAAGCAACTTTTGATACAATTGGTGATCGGCGTCGCCGTATTGCTGGTTGCGGTCATCGCGACTGAAATCGCCGCTTCCCAACTTGAAAAAAACTCAGAAAAAATAAGGGATCAGAAGCGGGAGCTTTCTCTGCGCACTTCGGCAACCGCCAATTTCGCCGAATTGAAAAGCAACTTTGATCTCGCTCAACCGGCGATCGCGATACTAGATCAATTCTTGCCGCCCAAAGACGATCTTATAAACTTCGGCAGAGATATGGTAAATCTTGGCAAACAGCATGGATTAAGCATCGGGTTCAATTTCGGCAACGAAACCTCAAGCAGCGCGAGCGGGGCGGGATCAATTATTTTTTCAATAAGCGGTTCGGGTAGTTTCAACGGATTTCAGCAATTTTTAAACGATATTGAAAAAAGCTCTTTGTTTATAAAAGTAACTTCTTTTGACGTAACTAGAAGCGCCCCAAATGATGAATATAATATTCTGATGAACGGAGTGGTATTCTTTAAATAATTATGAAAAAGATCTCTGCAATTTTTTACACGATTGGCGGCACGCTCGCGGTTCTGCTGACTGTATACATCGGTATTTTAATTGGGACATTGGTAAAAGGGATGTCGGTTATCACGCAAGCCGACTTGATAAAGCCGATTGAAGTTGCTAGTTTTAATTTAGAAAAATTCGAAAGTTTGAATATTGGCGAATAGCGCGTGTAGCTCAGTGGTAGAGCACAGTCCTGATAAGACTGGGGTCGAAGGTTCGATTCCTTCCACGCGCACCGAGCGCGCCCTTAGCTCAGTGGTAGAGCGTTCCCTTGACATGGGAAAGGCCAGAAGTTCGATCCTTCTAGGGCGCACCAATGCAACCAGAAATTTTATATCAAGACGCCGACGTTGTGGTAATCAACAAACCGGCCGGACTTTTGGTGCATCCGGTAAAAATTTCGACGGAACCGACTTTAACCGCTTGGCTATTGGAAAAATTTCCGGAAATCCGCAATGTTGGTGACGATCCCGAAAATAGACCCGGAATAGTCCATCGTTTGGATAAAGCAACCTCCGGAGTAATGGTAATCCCCCGCACTCAAAAAGCGTTCGAGTTTATAAAAAATCAATTTCAAAAAAGGACGGTTAAAAAAACCTATATCGCTTTGGTTTGGGGCAAAGTCGCGCAAACATCAGGATTAATAGACAAACCGCTGGCGATTAAAACCGGCTCCACTAAAAGGACTACTCGTATAATAGGCGGAAAAATGGTCAAAGAAGCGAAAACCGCTTATCGGGTCAAAAAACTCATCGGCAATTTCACTTTATTAGAAGTAGAGCCGCTGACCGGCCGAACCCATCAAATTCGCGCCCATCTTGCTTCCATTGGCCATCCGGTAGTCGGCGATAAGATTTACGGAAAGAAATTGCCGCCGGAAGGATTGTCGAGAATGTTTCTGCACGCGGAATCGCTGGAATTCACCCTGCCGAGCGGCGGGAGATTTAAAGCGACGGCTGATCTGCCAACAGAGTTAAATTCAGCGTTAAGCGCGCTGGCAAAGTTTCTGTAGAATATCCAAAGACGCGAGATTTGCTTTCTTTCCAAATATGCCCCTCCGGCGCTTCTAAGATAATTTCTAGGGCGCTTTCCACGCCAGATTGCTTTTCAAAAATAAATTGATAGGGCTGTTCGGCGGCAAGATTAATCGGCCGCGCTCCCAAATAATCAACTTGAAGGGTTTTTGTCTCGCCGGCTTTCACGCTTAACCAAGAAGAAAAAACGGATTTACCGAAAACTAATTCGCTTGTTTCAATATTTTCTAAATCAGGATCAATTCGGTAATTAACCTCGGAGTAATCAATAATCGGGTAAACAATTTTTTTGGTGGCGCCGGTGATTTTTTCAAGCTCGGAACCAGGTGTCACGTAAATTTGCATAAAATCCTGATTGGTTTTCCGATACCACTGATCTTTTTCATCGGCGCCGTTGTGAGTTCGCGTGATGGAAACTTTATTTTTCACAAAACCTCGCCCATCGATCTTACTTTCAAATTTCACTGATTGCTTCATAAAAGCGTCGCTTTTCCCACCGGCGATATTAGCGTTGACAATCGCCAGATATTCCCCGATAAAATCATCCGACAACTTCGCCACCGCGCCGGAAACCCCCAAATCGCTAAGAAGATCATTCACCGCCGAATCGTCGAAATAAACCATAATATCTTTGGCTTCGATAAGTTTACCCAATTTTTCAGAAAGAATTTTTTTGTCGGATTCGTTAAGTTTAGAAAGTTTATCAAAAATTATTGGCGCTAAAACTTTTAGGATGCGTTTGGGCTCGCCCTCCGCTTTGTCTTCTCCGGTTTCAACTTCCCGTTGAACTTCCGCAAGAAAATTATCCGAATCGATAGTGAGATCATATTCCAATAATTCAATCGGCCCCAAGGTTTCCAGGAGGTCTTCAATAACTCTCACGTTAAGACCGATTGCTCCGCTAAACTTAATTTCTTGTTCGCTGTAAATTTTGGATTCCTCAAGCAAAGAAATGGCTTTTTTGGCCGACTGAGGAAAGTCGAAGAACCAGTTGGAATCGCGGGCGCCCCAACGGCCGGTAGTCCCTTGAAGTTGCTTTGGCGGAATAATTTTAGCTTCCAATTGACCGTCGGGATCGTAGATATCCCTGACGTTAATATCCAGTAAACTGCCCCGAAAAAACGTAATCATGGCGTAACTGCCGATAAATCCTCCTCCGGGCCTGATTTCCGATGGATTTTGAAAAAGCACCAACAAACGTTGTTTTTTTGGCTCTTCCATCCAACCGATCAGGGCTCCCAAAGCTTTTTCGATTCTGACAAGTCGGTTGCTGAAATCAAAAAATTCTTCGTCCAAAGTATAACCGATAGAAATGGCTTGTTTTTTCAGCTTCTCGCTAAGAGACGATATTTCCGAAATTTTATCGCCGACTTTTTTGACCGAAGCTATCAATTCCGTACCCCGTTTATTCACCGAAAGGGCGATGGCGTTATTTCTTAAATTTTCCAGTTCTTCGCTAATTCCCAGCGCGTTTTCGCTGATTTTAAACAAGTTCGCCAGAACCGCCGGCACCGTTTTGAGCGGACTTTGCGAATTAAGATCTCCTAATTCTCCAGCCACGTTTTCAAAAGAATTTTGAGCTTTTTCAAAATCAAATTCCAACAGAGCTTTGGCGCCCTCTTTAAAATTTTCATAAACTCCCGGGGCTAAGCTGACCGCTTTTCGTTCAAATCTCACAATATTAAATCCGAAAATTCCCAAAACCAACAAAAACACTGTCAGCGTGGCGAACGCCGGAACTTTGAGATCGTTGGTTTTTTTAATCGGTTCCGATCTAGAAACCGGAATATAGGGAATTTCAAGCGGGATGCGCGTTTTGGCCGCGGATTTTCTTTTCGACACCGGAGGGCGAATATCAAAAATTCTTCTGGCCATTAGCGAAATTTATTGAAAATATCCAAGGTCTGAGCGGCTGTTTTTTCCCAACTAAACCGCGCCGCGTTTTTAAGACCCAATTCGACCATTTTATTCCTCATATTGTCATCGGAAAACAATTCAATTATCTCCGCCAGATCAACCGGCTTCCAAGGATTAACTCGAAAAGCGCTATCCCCAACCACTTCCGGCAAGGAAGTCCGGTCAGCGACAATTGCCGGACAGCCGGACGCCTGCGCTTCAAGCGGAGGAAATCCAAAGCCCTCAAAAAAAGACGGGTAGGCGAAAACTCTTGCGGCGTTGTAAAGTTTTACTCTTTCCTCGCCGGCAACCGGACCTTTCAAAACTATATCTTTGGAAAATCGGGAATGCTTTATTTCCCGGAGAATGTCGCGGTAGAGCCAACCGGGGCGCCCGGCCAGCACCAACCGCCAATCGCGGAATTCCGGTTTTTGTTTGAGAAGATTAAACGCCTTAATAATTGTCGGCACGTTTTTTCTGGGTTCCAAAGTGCCGAGATATAAAATGTATGGATTGGTTGATGAGTTGGCTGATTTTCGATTCGGTTTGAATTCCTTAGAAATGCCGGAGTAAATCACGGAAATTTTTTTGGGATCAACGCCAAGCAACTCAACTAAATCTCGTTTGGTTGCGTCAGAAACAGCTACTAAATGCGACGCCGCGTTCGCTTGCTTGCGGACGTCTTGAAGCCAGTGCCAAAATTTCTGCCGTCCGGAAAAAAATTGCGGGTGATGCAAAAAAGATAAATCGTGAAAAGTGATAATTCGGGGAGTGCGGCCAACGGACAAAATATTGAAGTGCGGGCTGAAAATCAAATCGGTTCTTATCAATCGATCGACTTTCGGGAAAGAAAAAAGGCGCGCCGACAAATCCAGTATCTTGTTTGGCAAATGCCAATCGATGATGTTTGAAAATCTCGGCTCTGGGGATTTTTTGCGAAACCCGTTATAAAAAAACGAATAGCTGTTTATTTTATCAGCCGCCAATAATGACCGAGTAATATTGCGAGTGTATTCCTCTATTCCGGAAGCGCCCCCCCGGCCCAATAATCGTAGATCAACAAGGATTTGCATAATCTTCTTAATTATATTATATTTTCAAACATGATTTCAGCTGAAGTGTTAATAAAAATTAAACCCGGAGCGACGGTTCGGGTCTGGGAGAGGGTTAAAGACGGCGACAAATGGCGCCCGACTAAGTTTGAGGGACTTGTGCTCGCGCGCAAGCATGGCAGCGAGCAAGGAGCAACCTTCACCGTACGGAGCACGGTTGCCGGTATTGGGGTGGAGAAAATCTTCCCGATTTACTCGCCGCGCGTTGAAAAAGTGGATATTTTAAGCTCCCCCAAGAAAGTTAAGCGTGCTAAGCTTTATTACGTCCGGGGTCTTTCCAAGAAAGAAACTCGGCAAAAACTCGGCACTGAACAAGCAACCGCCGCAAAATAGACGACGGTTTTTGTTACCCCACATTGGCATACGCTATTACCTTGAGGTATAGTATAATAATCATTGTGGGAAAACCTCAACACAAGGTAAGGATCAAATGGTCTCCGGAGTTTTCCTATGCGATCGGACTTTTAACAACTGATGGCAATCTTTCGTCAGATGGCCGACATTTTGATTTTACTTCCCAAGACCCGGAGCAAATTAAAAATTTAATGCGCTGCCTCGGAATAAAAAACAAGATCGGTAAAAAAATCTCGGGCCAAACAAAGCGGCGAATCGCTAGAGTTCAATTTGGCGATGTCAATTTTTATCGTTTTTTATTGACTATTGGACTAATGCCAAATAAATCAAAAATTCTAACTTCTTTAGATATACCCGATAAATATTTTTTTGATTTTCTCCGCGGACACTTCGACGGTGATGGAACTTTCTATTCCTACTGGGATCCGCGCTGGAAATCAAGTTTCATGTTTTATGTAGAATTTATTGGGTCTAGTAAAAAACATATAGAATGGTTGCGAGATAAAATAAATCAATTTCTAACTATAAAAGGTCATATTACAAAAGGTGCGGGTCACTCATGTTATCAATTAAAATATGCCAAATCCGAATCCTTAAAACTTTTGCCAAAACTCTATCACAAAGAAAGTTTTCCCAGATTGTCACGTAAATATTTGAAAATCAAAGAAACTTTGGCTATAATAGGCAAACGGGGCCTTATATGAGCGCAGGTGGCGTAACGGCAGCCGCGCAGCCTTGAGGTGGCTGTGCCCGCAAGGGCGTGGAGGTTCGATTCCTCTCCTGCGCACACTTCGACTCGCTTCGCTCGCTCAGTGTAAACACAAGAGCGAGCGAGGCGAAGTACTCTAAGTAGTATGAGCTTGTTAAAGATTATGAATATAAGATATATCTCTATTTTGGCATTTGTCGCTTTCTTGTTACATATTATTTGGGAAAATGCTCAAGCGCCGTTTTATGCCGGCTATCAATCTTTCTTACAACACCTTCCAATATGTTCCATTGGTGTGTTTGGCGATATTCTTATAACTTTGTTGGTTCTGGCGTTTTTATGGCTGCTAAAGAAAAATTTGCCGAGCACGAAAACTGATTTTTTTGCGCTGGCAATTATTGGGTTTGTGATAGCGGTTGCGATTGAGCAAAACGCTCTGTTGCTTGGTAAATGGAGTTACGCGCCGACGATGCCGCTTATTCCATATTTGCAAGTCGGGCTTATGCCGATCTTGCAAATGACAATATTGCTTCCTCTTTCGTTTTACATAACCGGATTATTCAATAAAAAAGTATAAATAATCATCGGCGGCAATCCGCGCCAATAAGCTTGGCCCAACGGCTCTTGACAAATATAAGGGGTGTATGCTACCATGCTGGTGGTTCTTATGGTTGGGAAATGAGATCTTTTTGAAAGGAGACGGTTATGCGCAAATTCGGGATGATGACAGTCGGGCTGACGATTCTTCTGGGGGCGGGACTGCTGTTGAGCGCCGCGGCCGCTCCCGCGACGACCGACGATGGCGGCACGTATGTCACCCAAATCCGCATTTTCGCGGACTACGACATCACGATCGGAAACACGGCAGAGCAGTCGGATCTCAAGCTTGAGAGAAACATCAATCGCTGGATTAAAGCTAACCCGGGATTCCAAATCCAGAAGATTGATCAATGCCCAGGGCCATATAACAAATTTATGGTCCAATATCTGGAACGCCGCCAGACCGAGTGAGTTCCCCGCTCGCCAAGCCCCGCGCCTGAAAAGGTGGCGGGGCTTTTTTTATTTATCCTAAGCTTGTCGAAGGATTTTTGCTATACTAAACAGTATGGAAAAATCCCCCATAATAAAAACTATTAAAAAGGTAATGCCGGCGGTCGTTTCAATTGTCATTTCCAAAAGCTTGGAAGCGATTGAAAAAGAAATTCCGCCCGATCTTCTCCCATTTATGCCGTTCGGCCAGCCACATCTCAATATTCCTGAATCTGAAATTGATTCTCGCGGAATGGTTAAAATCGGCGGCGGTTCCGGTTTTATAGTCAACTCTAACGGCACCATTCTCACCAACAAGCATGTGGTTATCGATCCGCGCGCCGAATACACGGTTGTCACGAATGACGAAAAAAAATACAAAGCCGAAGTTTTAGCCCGCGATCCGGTGGACGACGTGGCAATCTTAAAAATTGACGCGGGGAATCTTCCAACCGTTGAACTTGGCGATTCCAGCGGCGTTGAACTCGGACAGTCGGTGGTCGCCATTGGCAACGCCCTCGGCCTTTTTAAAAACACTGTTTCCGCCGGAATCATTTCCGGTTTGGCGCGATCCATTCGGGCGGCTACCGTTCCGATGGCGCCGACCCAAGAACTTCGCGGTCTTATCCAAACCGACGCCGCCATCAATCCGGGCAATTCCGGAGGGCCGTTGGTGGATCTTGACGGGAAAGCGATAGGCATCAACGCGGCGATTGTCTTTGGGGCTCAAAATCTCGGTTTTGCCATTCCGATCAGCTACGCCGAGCGTGATCTTTCGGATCTCAAAAAATTCGGCCGCATTAAGCGTCCGCTCCTCGGCCTTCGCTATGTCACTATTGATGAAGACATAAAAGGAAAAATGAAATTGCCGGTGGACTACGGCGCGATGGTTGTTGGCCAAAAACCTCACAATGAAGGGGTGGTCAAAGACAGCCCGGCTGATAAGGCCGGCTTGAAAGAAAAAGACATTGTTCTTGAGTGTGACGGCAATAAAATAACCGTTAACAAAACTATTCAAGACGTCTTGGAAGAAAAAGAAGCTGGCGACGCGCTAGATCTTAAGGTGCTTCGTGGCAAAAAAACTTTGAACTTAAAAGTTGTGCTTAGCGAAAGGAAATTATAGAAGTAAGCGAATTGGCAAAAAATTCCGCTTTATCGACAATTTCCGGAATGTGATTTAGAAGGGCGAAAACGGCGAAAACCGCGACTGAAAAGAAAAGTAACGGAAAGAAATATTGCATTTTAAGATTATAACATTTTTACTCAACGGTAACACTTTTGGCAAGATTGCGCGGTTTATCCACGTCGTAGCCGCGCAAAATTCCAGAATAGTAAGCGAAAAGCTGAAGCGGCACTATATTTAAAATCGGCTCCAGTTGCTCAATAGTTTTGGGAACGTAAAAAACATCATCGGCCAGTTTGGCCATTTTTTTGTCTCCGGCGGTGGCAATCGCCAAGATCGGACCGGAGCGCGCTTTTATCTCTTCAAGATTGGAAATCATTTTTTCGTAGACCCGATTTTGGGTTGCCAGGGCAACGGTGGGGAAATTCTTGTCTATCAGCGCGATCGGCCCGTGTTTCATCTCCCCTCCGGCGTAACCTTCGGCATGGACGTAGGAAATCTCTTTTATTTTCAAAGCTCCTTCAAGCGCCGCCGGATAATTGTAACCGCGGCCCAAATAGAGAAAATTGTCGTATTGAAGATATTTTTTGGCAAGCGTTTTTATCGCGCCGGAGTTTTTTATAACCGATTCTATCTTGAACGGCAGGATCCGCAATTCTTTGATTATTTCCTTATGCAGTTTTAATTTCTGGCGGGAGAGGTGGAGCGCCATCAGCGAAAGCACTCCCAATTGGGAAATAAACGCTTTGGTTGAAGCGACTCCGATCTCCGGACCGGCGTGATTATAAACACCGGCGACGGTCTCGCGAGCGATGCTCGAACCGACCGCGTTGACTATGCCAAGCGTAAGAAGGCCTTGATTATTGGCTTTGCGAAGCGCTGCCAGAGTATCGGCTGTTTCCCCGGATTGAGAAACAAAAATCGCCGCTGATTGCGAACTAACGGGACGCTTAGCGTAACGATATTCGGAAGCGATGGCTATTTCGGTGGGGATATCAGCCAGCTCTTCGAATAAAAGTTTTCCGATGAGGGAAGCGTAATAAGAAGTGCCGCAGGCGAGAATTTCCAGCCGTTTGATTCTTTTCAACTGATCGGTAACGCTTTCAAGTCCTCCCAATTTCACGGAATTTCTTCTGACCGACAACCTGCCCCTGATAGCCGATTCTAAAACTTCCGGGCCTTCGGCAATTTCTTTCATCATAAAATGTTTGTAATTCCCTCTCCTGGACTGCTCCGGATCAATTTCAAGCGGTTCCAAACGCGGCCGGGCCGGGCCAATTTTCATTCCCGAAAGGGAAAGCCAGCCCCGCTGGCCTTCTTTGAGATAAACTACTTTTTTTACCAAGCCGGCAAGAGCAGTCGGGTCGGAAGCGACATAATATTCTCCCCCGCCAACGCCGATCACTAACGGGCTTCCGAGGCGTGCCACAAAAATTTTCTCCGGTTCTTTTTTAAAAATAACAGCAAGGGCGTAAGCGCCGACGACTTTTTTAAGAGCGAGCTCCGGGCCAAATTCTTCAATGAGGTGCGCGAGAACTTCGGTATCGGTGTCGGAATAGAAATGATGGCCGTGTTTGGTTAGATCGGTTTTCAATTCCCGATAATTTTCTACGATGCCGTTGTGGACGAGGAAAATTTCTTTTTTGCAGTCCGTGTGAGGATGGGCGTTGGTTTCATTTGGAATTCCGTGCGTCGCCCAACGAGTGTGGGCAATCGCCGCGGTCGCCGCTTGTGATTTTGCGCCACGAATCGCTTTTTCCAAATTATCTAGTTTCCCAACCGCTTTTATTACCTTCGGACCTAATACTTGATGCTTGATGCTTGAAACCGCATTAAAAAAGGCCACGCCCGCAGAATCGTAGCCCCTATACTCAAGTTTGCGAAGATTATCAAAAACAATTGGTAGCCCTTCTTTTTTTCCTATGTAACCGGTGATGCCGCACATAGCCAGTACTCAAATATTAGCTCTCAACTATGAAGTTAATCAACCGGTCTTTTACGAAAATTATCCGCTTGATTTTTGAAGGATCCAGCCACTTATTCATTCCGGGGGCGGTCATAGCCAATGCTTTAGCGTTGGTTTCATCTATACCGCGGTGAGCGGTGAGTTTGCCACGCGTCTTGCTGTTCACCTGGATTATCAACTCAAACGATTCTTCTTCCGCCAACCGCTCGTCCCATTCCGGCCATTTTTCCTCGTCAAGAAGCGTTTTGTGGCCAAGTAAACTCCAAAGCTCCTGGGCAAGATGCGGCGCGAATGGAAAAAGCAGTTTGCAGTATGTCTTGTAAAAATCTTTGGAGAGAGTTTCTAATTTTTCCGCGTCATTAAGCGCGATCATCAAAGCGCTGACGGCGGTGTTGAAATGGAAATTTTTGATATCTTCCGTAACTTTTTTGACGGTTTTATGAACCAAACGAACGGCGGCTTCATTTTCTCCAGTTTTTTTGTCTCTTCCAAAATTATAAATTCGCGCCAAAAAACGATGAGGGCCGATAATTCCCCGCGGATCCCAGGGTTTGACGTCCTCAAGCGGCCCCATAAACATTTCATAAAGCCGCAGTGAATCGGCGCCGAATTTCTCCACCATATCATCGGGATTAACAACATTGCTTCGGGATTTGGACATTTTCTGCCCATCGGGTCCCAAAATAAGGCCTTGATTCACTAATTTCGCAAACGGCTCCTTGGTGGAAACAACACCGATATCGTAAAGGAATTTATGCCAAAATCTGGCGTAAAGAAGATGAAGGACCGCGTGCTCAACGCCGCCAACGTAAATATCCACGGGAAGCCAATGCTTAAAAACATTTTGATATTGGGAAATTGGAAATTGGAAATTGGAAACTTCCCGCATCAGATACGCGAGGTAATACCAACAGGAACCCGCCCATTGAGGCATTGTATTGGTCTCCCGCTTGGCCGCGCCACCGCATTTTGGACATTTAACGTTAACCCATTTTTTAATTCCGGCCAGCGGGGATTCCACGCCACCAGTCGGCTCATATTTTTTAACCTGTGGCAATTTCACCGGCAAATCTTCTTCCGGAACCGCAATATTTCCGCATTTCTCGCATTTAATTACGGGGATGGGCTCCCCCCAATATCGCTGGCGGGAAAATATCCAGTCCCGCAATTTGTAATTTATTGTTTTTTTAGCTCCTAGTTTTTCTATAACCTCTTCTTTGGGAAGCAGCGGTTCGTCAATTATCGGCAAATCAAACTTTTTTGCGAACTCGCGGTCGCGCTCATCATGTTGAGGTACCGCCATAACAGCGCCAGTGCCGTAATGGGCCAGGACATAATCGGCAATCCAAACCGGCACTTCTTTTTTATTCCAGGGATTGATCACGTAAACGCCATCAAGCGGCACTCCCGTTTTCTCTTTCCCTTCCTGCTGTCTTTCTTTTTCGCTCTTACTTTTAGCGGATTTGATATAAGCGGCGACTTTTTCCCAATTGCGGATTTTGGATTTTAATTTTTCGATTACCGGGTGTTCCGGCGCGATTACCATATAAGTGACTCCGGCGATGGTATCCGGACGGGTCGTAAAAACTTCAAGATCGCCGTAATAAATGCGGTCGCAACTGAAAGAAAACTTTATTAAAGCGCCTTCCGATCGGCCGATCCAATTTCGCTGCATTTCTTTGACTCGCTCCGGCCAGTCCAAGCTTTCCAAATCGGAAAGCAAACGATCGGCGTAGGCGGTGATTTTCAAAATCCATTGCTTGAGATTCTTGCGTTCGGTTTTGCCGCCGCAACGTTCGCAAACCCCGTCGGCTACCTCTTCGTTGGAGAGCACTGTTTTGCAAGAAGAACACCAATTCACCGGCACTTCCGCTTCATAAGCAAGGCCCTTTTTAAAAAGCTGGAGGAAAATCCATTGTGTCCATTTATAATATTCTGGATCGGTGGTGTTTATTTCTCTTTGCCAATCATAGCTAAAACCCAAACTATTGAGCTGATTTTTGAATCGTTTGATGTTGTTTTTTACAACAATACTCGGGTGAATTTTCTTTTTGATGGCGTAATTTTCCGCCGGCAATCCGAAGGCGTCCCAGCCCATCGGATGCAAAACGTTGTGGCCGTTCATCCGTAAAAACCGCGCCATAATATCGGAAGCGGTATAGCCCTCGACGTGGCCGACATGAAGCCCATCGCCGGAAGGATACGGAAACATATCCAAAACGTAGAACTTGCGGCGGCCTTGGCTCGCCGAAGCCCCGCGAAGCGGGGCGGAGGCAGCCCAAAGCTTATACTTATTTTTAGCCCAAATTTTCTGCCATTTTTTCTCAATTTTCTTAAAATCGTATTTTGGCATATACGCCTATTTTACAATAAAAAAAGCCCGCGAAATAGCGGGCTCATCGGCCACTTTGTTTGTATCGCTCTTGTTGATCGTGAATCGCCAAGATTAGCGCATGAATTCCGTAAACTTGTTCGGGATTCGGCTCGCCAAAAGCTTCCTCAATCCAGTCATCGTTAATGGACAGACTGAGCCTTCCATCTTGCCGCCAATCCACGAAAATCAAATCATTGCCAAATTGACAACTGAAAGCATTGCCAATTATCACTCTCCACATAATCTCGTCGTTTTCCGTATATATTTTCAGGAGCGCGATTGTCCGACGGGCGACCTCGGGATCTAGATTCGACATAACACCTCCAAAAAGAGCTTTTGAAATTATATAGTTATTTTAAAAACTTGCAAGGCGTTTTTGGTTGTCTGCTCGGCGATTTTTTCGATTGATTCTCCGCGTAACTCCGCTAAATGTTTTGCGGTTTCGATGATATAAGCCGGTTCGTTACGTTTGCCACGATGCGGCTCCGGCGCGACATAGGGCGCGTCGGTTTCGAGCATAATACGGTCTAAAGGAATGTAATTTAAGATTGTGTCATAATCGCGGGAAAAGGTTATGACGCCGCCGAAGGTAAAATAAAACCCCGCCTCCAAAAGTTTCTTGGTAACCGTAAGAGAGCCGACATAAAAATGATTAATTTTCGGCACAGAAATCGGATTTTCTCTAAGAATTTCGAGCGTATCTTCGTAAGCATCATCGCTGCCCGCCGATGGTCTGGTGTGCATCATTAGCGCCTTTCCTAGTGATTCGGCAAGCTTTATTTGCTCACTAAAGGCTTCTTTCTGATTCTTGACGTGGTCTTCGCGGCTAGCGTCCGTCAGCCGATAATAATCAAGTCCGCACTCTCCTATAGCCACAACTTTTGAATCTTTGGCAAGCTCGCCAAGTTTTTTTACGTCAAATTTTTCCCTTACCGGCTCTTTTTGCTCCTTGCGATCGTGATACCAATTTTCGCTCAAATGATTCGGGTGAAAACCCACCGTTGCCCAAATGTCATTTGGGTATTTTTTAGCAAGTCCGATGGCTAACTTGGAAGTCGCGGCCTGCGTTCCAACGCAAATCATTTTTACCCCCACTTTTTGAGCGCGCTTGATTACATCGTCTCGGTCTTTATCGTAAAGAGGAAAATGGACGTGGGTATGCGTGTCAAAAATCATAGCCGCGGAAACAAAACTCCAATTTTGGAAACTCGTAAAGTTTTTTTATCAGACCAGTGAATGGCTTTGGTGATTTTACCGGACGTTTCCGGCAGAAACGGCACGAGTAAAACCGCCAAATTATCTAAAATAACAACGGCGTTCAAAATCTCATTTTTCTTTTCTCCCTCCCAAAGTTTTTTCTCGTTGACGTAAGCGTCTCCGCAGCCAATCAATTCCCAAATTGCCGAAAGAGCTTCGTGCAGTTTAAATTCGTTAACTTTCTTTTCAACCGTCTTTCTGGTCTGATCTATCGTCTTGCTAATTGCTCTTTCAACAACTTTTTTTAAATCGATATCAACTTCGCCCAGTTTTTCTCCAAGCGCCAAAACACGAGCGGCAAAATTGCCAAGACCATTCGCCAAATCTCCATTATATCGCTCTTTAAATTTTTCTTCGCTGTAATCGCCGTCTTCGCCTGACGAAATCTCTCGCAAGAGATAATAACGAACGGCATCCGAACCATACTTTTTAACCAACTCCTCCGGAGTAACCACATTACCAATCGTCTTGGACATCTTCTGGCCGTCAACGGTAATAAATCCATGAACAAAGATTTTTTTAGGCAATTTTAAACCGGCTGAAAGGAGCATTCCCGGCCAAATGGCGGCGTGGAAACGTAAAATATCCTTTCCGATAACGTGAATATCGGCCGGCCAGTATTTCTCCGGAAGAAGATAATTGGAAAGGGCGTCCGCCCAGACATACATCGTGCTGTCCGGATCACCAGGCACCGGCACTCCCCAGCTTAAATCTTTGTTGGGGCGGGAGAAGCTGACATCTTCTAAACCGTCGGAAATTAAGCTCAAAATCTCGTTTTTCCGGGATTCCGGCAGGATTTCTATACCTCCTTTCTTGATAGCTTTCTTAATTTTTTCGGAGTATTTGGAAAGTTTAAAAAACCAATTTTCTTCTTCAATAGTTTCCGGCTTAGTTTTGTGATCACGGCAAACTCCGTCTTCCAAATCTTTCTCGGTTATAAACGCCTCATGACCCACGCAATACCGACCGCGATAGATTTTTTTATAAAGGTCGCCGGATTTCTCAATCGCCTTCCAAATTTTTTGAGCGTTTGGCCAGTGACGCTTTTGATCCGAGGTACGAATAAAATCGTCCCAGGATAAATTCAAAACTTTTTTGAGATTTCGGAATTTTTCAGAAATTTCATCAGTAAATTTTTTCGGCGAACTACCAGCCGCCTCGGCGGCCCGGACGATTTTTGCCCCATGTTCATCGGCGCCGGTCAAAAAGAAAACATCAAAGTCCCGCTGGCGTCGCCAGCGAGCCAAAACATCCGCCTGTATTGATTCCAGAGCGAATCCAATATGCGGCGGGGCGTTAACATAAGCTATTGAGGTTGTTATATAAAACTTTTTCATATCTAGATACTAGATTCTAGTTTCTAGATTCTCGTCAAAGTCCCAGACCGCGACGGCGAGCTTTGGAAGCAGACCATTCTTCGGCGAATTCCTGGAAAAGCACCGCCGCCGGAACGGCTAGAATCAAACCGACAAAACCAAAAACTTGAGCCCCGATTAGAAGCGCGATCAAAATAACCACCGGAGAAAGGTCGGTAGTGAGTTTAGAAACCAGCGGCACCAGGATATTGTTTTCGAGTTGCTGAATAATAATAAACAAAATCAAAGCGTAAAAAGCGAGAGCGGTCGAAGTAGTCAACCCCACAAGAACCGCCAAACTGCCGCTGAAAATTGGACCAACGTAAGGCACTAATTCGAAAATTCCGGCAACAATACCGAGGAGCAAGCTGTATTTCACCCCCAGAACCCAAAGGCCCAAAAATACCAATAAACCGACGCCAAAGCTCAAGACTACCTGCCCCGCCAGCCAGCGGCCGATTTTTTGTTTGATTCGATAGTAAAGATCGATGGTTTTATTCTCGTAAGCGGACGGCAGAATGGTAATCAAAAACTTTTCAACCCCGTCTTTCCCGACAGTAAGATAGAAGGACAGGACAAACACTGAAAGCGCGGTTGTTAAACTTCCTAAAAACTTTGTGCCAATTTCCAATAGCGAGGTGCTGCCGCTTAAAAGAACGTTGGTAATTTGGCCGAGCGCTTTATTGACGGAGTCAATCAAGCCGGAAGTGTCAATAAAGTCAAAAAGCGTGCCGGAATATCTGTCTAAACTACTAAGAAAAGTGTTGAACTCGGCCAGCGCGATCGGAATAACCACGTAAGCGATTAACGCGATAAGGAAAATTAAAATTATGTAAAGAACAAGGGTGCTTAAAATTCTGGGGATTTTGCGTTTCTCAAGCCAACTAACAATCGGATCTAAAGCGGCGGAGATAATCAAGGCCAAAAAGAGCGCTATTAAAATATCGCGAGCAATAAAAAGTATTGCCGCTAAAGCAACCATAAACAAAATTCTCCAAAGAGAACTCCAACTAATTGCTATGCCTCTTCCGTCCATTACCTTTATATAACTACAAACTCAGCAATTTTTCAAATCGTTTCTTATCCTTATAGGGCCCGATGATCGCCAAATTAAGCTTGTCGTTACGGAAGATGTCCTTAGCCAGCTTAATTACTTCATTTCTACTTACTTTCCCAACCGCTTTCACGATTTCATCCGGAGTTTTCAATTTTTCCCCTAAAATTTCCTGGCCGCCGTAAAAATTAGCCATTGCGTCCGAACTTTCCAGCCCAAGCAAGAACCTTCCGGAGAGGTGATCCTTGGCTCGTTGTAAATCACCGGCACTCAAATCACCACCGGCTATTTTGGAAAGCTCGTCGAGGGTCGCTTTAATGGCAATATCCAGCTTTTCATGATTCACACCGGCCGAAACAGCGAAAAATCCGTGATCCGTGAAAAGGTCGGCATCGGCTCTGATGGAATAAGCCGCTCCTAATTCCCCTCGGACTTTTTGAAAAAGACGGGAGCTCATTCCACCGCCCAAAACATCGGCCAGGACGTTCAACGCGTACCTACGTTTATCATAGGCATCGAAAGCCCGAACGCCCATCACTATATGGGCTTGATCGGATTCTTTGTGCCGCAGAAGAATAGCCGGTTTCTGCTGTGATTCTTTTGTCTTAAGTTTGCCCATTTTTTTACCAGTATTAATGCCGGTAAAATGCCGTTTAATGCTTTTGGCAATACCGCTTGGATCAAATTTCCCGGCTACCACTATAATCGTAGCTTGAGCAACATATTGCGCCGCCCGATAGTCGGTTAATTTTTGACGAGTAAGTTTATTTACTATTTCTTTTGTGCCGCCAATATCCCAGCCGGCCGGTTGGTCGCCGTAGAGCAAATCCATAAAAAGATCTTGGACTTTGCGCGGAGGCGTATCTTCATACATATTTAATTCTTCAATAACAACGCCTTTTTCTTTCTCGATTTCTTTTTCGTCAAGCTTTTGGTTCAAATAAATGTCGGAAACGACGTCTAAAATTCTTTCAGTGTGCTTCGGCTGGGCTTTGGCAAAATAGCCGGTCCATTCTTGTGAAGTAAAAGCGTTGTATTCGGCGCCGATGCCATCCAATTCACTGGAAATATCAATGGCGTGCGGCCGGCGAGTAGTCCCCTTGAAACACATATGCTCCAAAAAATGAGAGATGCCATTGATATCTTTCGTTTCATATTTGGAACCGGTAGCAACTAAAACTAAAACGGTGGTGGTCAAACTGTCCGCTTCCGGAACTAAAACGATCCGCAAACCGTTTGGCAAAGTTATTTTTTTAAATCCTAAGCTCATTGATGAGATATTCTTCGAGTTTCGCTATTTTAATTCTTTTTTGCTTCATCGAATCGCGGTCGCGCACGGTAACATCTTTTTTCTTAGCCGAATCAAAATCAATGGTAACACAAAACGGCGTTCCGATTTCGTCCTGCCGACGGTAGCGGCGGCCGATGCTTTGAGTTTCGTCATATTCGCAAACGAATTTTTCCGAAAGTTCATCAAAGATCTTTTTGGCCAGCTTGGAAAGCTCCGGTTTTTTAGAAAGCGGCAAGACGGCCACTTTCACCGGCGCCAGCCAGTGAGGAAATTTCATAACTACGCGGGTGGCGCTTTCGCCCTCTTCCGCTTGCCCTGAACTTGTCGAACGGGCAGTTGGGGCCTGTTCTTCTTCGTAGGCCTCGAGCATCGCTACCAAAACCGATCTGTCTACTCCCCAAGTTGGTTCAATCACGTGGGGAATAAATTTTTTCTTGGGATCCTCCGGATCAGCGTAAGAAAGATCCTGACCGCTTGCCTGGGAGTGATTTTTGAGATCAAAATCGGTTCGATAAGCCAGGCCGTAAAGCTCTTCATTGCCAAACGGGTAGTCGTAATCCACATCCACGGTGCGCTTGGAATAATGAGCGCGGTCCTCGGCCGACACTTCCCGATAATGAATTTTCTTTTCGGAGACACCAAGGTGTTTCAGCCATTTTTTCATCTCGCCAAGCCAGTGATCAAACCATTTCTCCCAATCTTTTTCTTCGCAGAAATACTCAATTTCCATTTGCTCGAATTCTCGAGTGCGGAAAATGAAGTTGCCCGGCGTAATTTCATTGCGAAACGCCTTCCCGGCCTGGGCAATACCGAAAGGCAACCGCTTGCGCGTCGTGTCAATAATGTTTTTAAAATCGACAAACATCGCTTGGGCTGTTTCCGGGCGAAGATAAACTTCGTTGGCCTTTTCTTCCGCCGGACCCATAAAGGTTTTGAACATTAAGTTGAATTGTTTAGGTATGGCGACTTTAATCCCCCCCCCACAAGTAGGGCAATCCCAATATGAATTTTCTCTTTCATATGGATATTTTTCAAAAGCTTCTTTTGGGTTCTTAAATAAAAGTTCGTGAAATTTTTCAGATCTTTCTATGCCTTTTTCATCGGGGGCAGTCCTTCCTTGAGATGGAAGAAATCTAAGCTGATCAGCTCTGAAACGATGATGGCACTTTTTGCATTCTATTAAGGGATCGGAGAAGTTTTTTAGATGACCGCTGGCTTCCCAAACTTTAGGATTCATCATCAAAGCGGCGTCCAGACCGACAATGTCGGCGCGCTGGCGGACAAAACGCTTCCACCATTCATCTTTGATGTTTTTTTTGAGTTCCGCTCCAAGCGGTCCGTAATCCCAAGAATTGGCAAGACCGCCGTAGATTTCCGATCCCGGAAAAATAAAACCGCGGCGTTTTGCTAAATTAACTATTTTTTCCATTAAATCCATGGTGTGATTTATATTATTGAACCAACCCCTGGTCGGAACTGACGGTTTTGTCATCCGGCAATAAGGTGGTTACTCCGAAGTCGGCATTGTTGAGTTGAAGACCGGTAAAATCATCAATGGCTTTGATCCGAGTATCTCTGATTAATTCCATATATTTTCCAACATCCGCGCTGGAAGGAGTTACTTCAATTTGGAAAACCGCTTCCATCGGACTGGTTACCACGCCGGTAGTCGCCGGCACTCGACTGATATTCCAGACGATTTCCTGCGTTCTTTCATTATATATCGGTTCGCTCGATCCGCCGCTTTTAACGATTTTTACGAAACGGGCATTGCTGCCAAGAAAAGCCCTTACTTCAACGTCTTTAATATCAGTGCTGTAGTTGGTTATAAGCCAGTGAATTGTGTATTGGGTTGAGTTGTTGACGCGAGGCGGCCAGGGGCCGGAATTGGCTACGCCGGAAGCGGCATCTCGGAAAAACGCGCGGGTGTCTATTGCCACAGAACCGGAAACTTTGGTTTCCAAAGCGGCTATTCCAATGGTTTTGTCGGCGGTAACAAAGTGAGGAACCGTCGGCGATTCAATTGAGCCAGATGCCTTCAAAAGAAAATTCTTGTCGCTCAATCTCCTAATCGGGTAATTTTCTTTGGCTTTGATTGAAAAACGCACTGAACCGGATTCTCCCGGAAGCAAAGTGGCAAGTTCCGGAAGGTTGGAAGCGTTCCAGGTGAGAGTGTTGTCAGTGGATCGAAAACTGCCCAGAGTATCTAACGTGGGGAAATCAAACATTTCTCCAATCAGCTGGGCGCTGATAACAACGTCCCGCAGACCGATATCGGTATTGTTGGAAAAATTCAAAGAATAATTAAGAATATCGCCCGCTTTCACGATATATTCCGGATCCTCGTTGAGAAAAATGCGAAGCGAAAGAGGAGAGGTGGCGATAGATAAAGTGGCTGTCTTGACGCTGATCGGATAGGACTGGCCGAGAAAACTCGCTTCGACAGACGCCTTGATATCGAAAAAAGCGCCGTCGGGACCGATGATCCGACCGGTGATTTTAAATTGGTTTTCCGATCCTTTTCTAAGCCCGCCAAGCACCCAAGTATTGTTTCCCACGTCCGGAGGCAAAGCCGATTTAATAAACGTGTAGGTCAATGGGTATTCCAGTTTCAGTTTCAAGTCCTGAAAATCAATATCGGAAGAGTTTTTATAAGAAATTTCGGTTTCAAAACTTTCGCCGCTAAAAACTTTCTGGGGAGCGGCGATGTCTAAAACGATACCGTAACTGCCCACCGCCAGATCAAGTGTCTGGCGTTTTTCAAACCGAGAACTTAACGAACCGGAGAGGAAATTGGCGGCCGCTTCAATCCGTTTAAAAGAATTTTCGCCGTCCAAAGCGATCAATTTAAAGATGGCTTGATTGACCCCTCCGGCGCTTAAAGTTTTAAATTCCCGCAAGTCAACATTCTTGGCCGGCGGCGATCCCAGAAAAGCGATGCCTTCCGGCAAAGACAGAGAAAGCCGGAGGTCTTCAAAGATATTTTGCGAGGTGTTGGAAACTTCCACGGTAATTTCAAAAGGCACGCCGATAGAAACTTTTTCCGGACCCTGGATGTCAATCTCCAGACCGCGGGAAAGACGCCCCTGATAAGCGGAGTAAATAAGCAGACCGCCTCCCAAAACAATTACTACGGCAAAAATTATTGTTACCTTAGCGCGAAGAGACATTGCAATATGTTTATTTTAGAACAAAACTCTTTGGACTGCCAGATTTAAAGAAACAGGCGGGGCAGGAATAGATTAAATCCCCTATTAAAAAGTGTTTGAGCGAGGCGGACCCGCAAATGCCGCAGGAAGCGAATTTCTTATCAAAACCCAGCACGCCAAGGATTTGTTCTCCGTCCGGATTCTTGCCGGCAAGAACCCCCCAAAGATCCAAGTCCGGCTCGCCTTCCGGAGCGAGCTCTTTCACTAAATTTAAAGCGGCGAGCGTTTCCCGATTTGTTGGCAAAGCGGCGATTTTTAAAGCGTCCACTATTTGAAAACGATTTTTCTGCACTATTTTTATATCTATCAAATTTAACGGCTCAAGATGAGCCGATAGTTTAGAAACGATTTTTCTGGCGCTTGTAGCCCGCCCGATAATTTTCCCAAAAGCTTCGGTGTACAGAAAAACCCGGGAGTCGGCTTCGCCGTCCGGCTCTTTATCGAGCACAACTGCTTTGGTGTAAAATTCCTCCGTCATTGGTCTATATTACAATAGACTAAGTTTAACAAAAAAACCCGCTCTTTTCCCCAAGGAAGCGGGTTTTAAGATTCAAGCGTCGCCAAAATCTCTTCAGTGCGCTCGTAACCATGCTTAATCGATTTTAGAATATCGCCTTTTTCACCATATCCCAAACTCAAAGTATCGATATTCATAGATGAATCAGTCAGAACCAAACGCTTCTCCACTGGGCCGTCTTTGAATAGTTCCCAAATGCGGCGTAGAAACGGCGAATGATTTTCTTTCGCCCATTTTACGTCTTCTGGGAAAACTCGAAACTTACCGCCAAAATTCTCTTTTAAATTCGATTCAATTTGTCGGTCAGTCATGAAGGAATTTTTCTTTATAAGTCGCTGAACAGCGTTAAGTTTTGCGGGGTTTACGGTCTGTCTTGGCTGACCGGTTTCCACCAAAAAAATTGTATCCATATCAGACAGAGATCTCGCGGAAATGCCGCAGGGATCAGAATAAGTTTGGGCATGAATCTCTTCGGGTGGGAAAATCCCAGAATAGCTGGCGGAGGCTTTAATAAACTGCCTCAATAATTTATGTTGGGCCGGATCATCTTTGAATTCATGATTGCCAACTATCTCTATCTCCTCTGTGGTTTCGTTAAAAACAGCAATTTCAAGACTTATCGGAGAATTAATAATCTTGCTCATATTAAGATTATTAACCAACCGCCAAAGTCCCTTATCGCTACAAAACGCGTTATTTCCCCTGGCGGCGTGCCAAAGTTTTACAAAACCGCTGCCAGAAAAAACATATCTATAACCGATCTCGTCAATTTTCGACCAAAACATTTTCAAAGCATTGGATCCGGATTCGACGTAACCGGCTCCGTTGAACGCGCCGCCAGAGGCGCACAGAATTTTTTCGATTTTAATGCCAACTTTGTCAATATATTCCAAAAAGCCCACTTGAATAGCGCATCTTAATCCTCCGCCCGGTAAAATCACGCCGACTCGACCGAGATTCATTTGCCGACTCCTTTACATAATCTTATTTAAAAAATTTAAAACTGCCGAATCAATTATGGCATTTTTCCAACAAAGAGTCGATGGCGATCGTCAAGATACAGAAAATGTCATGGGAGTCAAAAAACTTGACAAGTAGCATACTGCTGTGCTACTCTGCAACCAGTTTCAATCAACTTATTTGAAAGGGGGTGTGGCGTGGAGTACGTTGAGGAATGCACCGTGACGTGTTGCGTCTGCGGCAAGCAGTTCACCGGCCAAAGGGTCGCCGACTCCAAGGAGGAGCTGGACAAGACCGGCTGGTACAATGCCGTGGAGGAGACCCTACTTCTCGAGACGTGCCGTGAGTGTCTCGACAAGGAGAAGGCCAAGACCAGCGCAACGGCCTAGCCAAACCTAGTGCTGAGCATCACTCAAAACTGCTCTTTTTTCTTTGCCAAAATCCATTCTCATTCTTCTCTTCTTATACGAGCTGACTTCTTTTTTCAATTGTTGTCTTAGGCCGCTGAAACTTTTAGAGTTAGATAATAACTCAAGCGCTTGTTCGGCAGTTCGGATTGCTTCCAAATAATTTTTTTCTCCAGCTAAAGAAAATGATAAGTTAGACCAAGCTAAACCGAATCTCGGCTCCAACTTGATAGCCTTCTTATAATATCTAATCGCCTTTTGCTGATTACCCGCTGCTCGAAATACATTGCCAAGACTATTATAGAGTTCTGGTTTATTTTTCGTACGTCTATAATATTTCTTAAAATATATCTCCGCGCTCTTAAAGTCTCCTTTGTGCAACATCTTTATCGCGGTTGATTTGTAATTTTCGTTATTCCCCATGCTACCTATTACATTATAATAAAAAAATTTCATGCGGAACGAAAAATCAAAAATAATTTTTTCGCCAAGTCCGATTCTTGATGGGTCGGGCTTTTTTTATTCTCACCTCTCATAACACTTCATAAACCACTCGCCAGTCTCCAACGCGGAACTTAAAAAAGTTCTTCCACTTCCCGCGTAGAGGATCATGCTTAACTTGATCAAAGCTGTCTTTGAACCATTGAAGTTTTTCAAGAAGGCGGCTTTTGGCTGGTTCGCCGATGCGCTTCAAGTCCTGCTCTGCCACGTCAGTAACTTCGATTCGCCAATCTATCTCCACAATTAATGAACCTCGTATTGCTTCAAAACCTCGGTCAAACTTCTTGTTTTGTCAGCTTTTCTGGAGCGAATCGATTTGCGCAGTCGGGTTTCAAATTCGGGCCTTAATTCCAAACCAAAATCGGGGTCATTCAAAAATTCTCTTAAGACCTCAATGACTTGCTTTTTGACCAAACTATTTAGCTTTGCTTCTTCTAAACTCGTCTTAGCCATGTTCTTAGTATATCACCTTGAAAAATTTTTGCAAAATTATCTCCCGTGACCCCTCTTCGCTTTTCGAGCTTCGGACTGGCGCAGCGCTTCTACTACCTATTGACCGCGTCCTAAAGATTCTTTTAATCTTAACGTGGCACGTTGAATTTCTTCAGAGGGAAGTCATGAAAAAGTACAGAATTCTCAAGTCGGTAATACTAAGTTTTCTAACTCCGCAGGACCAAAGTGATGAAATCATCGAGCCGAAAGATGGAGTCATACTGGAAAGTGACGGCCGTACAATCTGGGCCATCAAAAATAGGAAACGGCACGAATCAATAACCGTAGCTCACGCTATCGAATATTGGCTTGATATCGGAGCAATTATAGAAATTTCATCGGAGGAAGGTCAATGAGGCCTTCTTTTTTTATTCTCACCTCCCATGACACTTCTGTTTTTTTAATAACCAATCGCAGGAATTCTCTTTATTTTAGGCCGTTTTTCAATCTACGATACTACCAGATTTGCCGAGACATAGAAAATGTCATGGGGACTTGTATTTTAATTCCTTCTACTGTAATATTTCAATTAGTACGGTTCCTTTACTTTTCCGGGAGGTGTTTCAATGATTAAACCCTTTGTTTTGTTATCTTTTTCTTGGCTTCTAACAAGTCTGGCGTTCATCGGTGTCGGCATTTATCGAACAATAGCGCTTGATACTTACGGATTCATAATATGGGGCCTTATCATGTTGGCCATGTATAAAGTATGGATCACACCAGATAATAAAAAATGGACTTACTGTGATTGTTGCACGTGCGAAAAGGATTGCTGTAAAAAGTAACCAATACCACCATTCTCCGCTAACGGGCCGCCCTGCGGCCTTTTTCTTTACTTATCTCCCATGACACTTCTATTACTTTTCCTATAAACTATTTTGTCAAGGAAATTTCATGGAAATTTCCTTGACATCTTCATCAATTTAGGCTATACTGTTCTCTAGAACATCGCTAGAAATGGAGGCTACTATGGATCGTGCAGAAATGGGGG
>JACOXP010000010.1 GCA_016182295.1 Candidatus Harrisonbacteria bacterium
TCGCCGAAGGCGGTAGTGGTCTCGGAATGAAGGGGTTGACCCCGCACCTATCCGAGACTTGCGGCTCGTCACCTCGCCGAAGGCGGTAGTGGTCTCGGATAGGTGCGGGGTTGACCAAAACAAAATTCCGTCCTATAATGTTTAAATTGTAAATACTAAAATGGAATTTAAACCACTTTCCAATCACGTTTTTATCGAGCCGTTAAAAGAAGATAAAACGACCAAGTCGGGCATTGTTTTGCCGGAAACTTCAGAAGAAAAACCGATGCTTGGCAGAGTTGTAGCGGTTGGAGCCGGCAAAAGGGACGAGAAAGGCAATTTAGCGCCGATGTCCGTCAAAGTTGGCGACAAAGTTTTATTTAAAAAATACGGGCCAGATGAAGTCGAAGTTGACGGAAAGAAATACCTAGTTGGCAGTGAGGAAGACATTTTAGCTGTCGTTAATGACTAATTACTAATTTCTGATTACTAAACTATGGCAAAACAAATTTTATTCGATGAAAAAGCGCGAGAAGCGCTCAAAAAAGGAGTAGATAAGCTTGCTAAGGCGGTGCAGGCCACTTTGGGTCCGCGCGGCCGGGCGGTTGTTTTGGAAAAAGGATACGGCGCCCCGCAAGTTACTTTCGATGGCGTGACTGTTGCCAAAGAAATCGAATTAGAAGATAAATTTGAAAATCTTGGCGCTGATCTCCTGAAGCAAGCGGCCGACAAAACCAACGACGCGGTTGGAGACGGCACTACCACTTCTATTGTATTAGCTCACTCTTTGATTTCCGAAGGGGAGAGAATTTTGAAATCCGGCAAGGGCGTCAATGTTATTCAACTCGCCGAAGATCTCCGCGCCGGTGTCGCCGAACTTATTAAAAAACTTGAAGCGCAGAAAGAAGCGGTCAATGATCAGAAAAAACTGGAAGAAGTCGCCTCGCTTTCCGCCAAAGACAAAACTATCGGCAAGTTAATCGCCGAGGTTATTAATAAAGTGGGCAAAGAAGGGGTTGTAACAGTTGAGGACTCCAACACCATCAACAATGTCTACGAAATTGTCGAAGGAATGCAGTTTGATCGCGGATTTATTTCGCAATATATGGTTACCAACGCCGAGCGAATGGAAGCGGCGCTTGAGAATCCTTATATATTAGTAACCGACAAAAAGATTTCTTCCATTCAGGAATTGCTTCCGATTTTAGAAAAAATCGTGCAGAGCGGCAAAAAAGAAATGGTGATTATTGCCGATGAAGTTGATGGCGAGGCGCTCGCTACTTTGGTAGTTAACAAGCTACGCGGTATTTTCAGCGTGCTCGCTGTTAAAGCTCCGGGTTTTGGCGATCGCCGCAAAGAAATGTTGCAAGACGTCGCTATTGTTACCGGCGCTCAATTTATCTCCGAAGATCTTGGTAAGAAACTTGAAAATATTGATCTTGGCGATCTTGGGTCGGCGCATCGCGTTGTTTCCAATAAAGACGTGACGACCATCGTCGGCGGCAAAGGCGACAAACAGCAAATTAAGGACAGAGTTTCCCAAATCAAGGCCCAGTTGCAAAAAACCGATTCCAGTTTCGACAAGGAAAAACTTCAGGAACGGCTTGGAAAACTTGCCGGCGGTGTCGCTGTTATTAAAGTCGGCGCTCCGACCGAATCGGCCCAAAAAGAATTAAAACAGCGCGTCGAGGACGCGGTGCACGCGACCAAAGCCGCGATGGAAGAGGGAATCGTGCCGGGCGGCGGCATGGCGCTTTTCTACGCCGGTTTGGAATTGCGTGGCCAGCAAAATTACGCCAACGATCTTCTGATTTCCGCTTGCGAAGCTCCAATTCGGGCGATCGTGGAAAACAGCGGCCAATCGCCGGACACCATCATCAACCGCCTTCCGAAAAAAGCCGGTTGGAACGGGTATGACGCTGGCAAGCAAACAGTTGTCGATTTGAAAGCGGCCGGCATCGTTGATCCACTCAAAGTGACCAAAACCGCTTTACTGAATGCCGTTTCCGTCGCCGCGAATTATTTGACAATTGGAGCGGCTGTTACCGAGCTACCAAAAAAAGATAGTTCGACAGGCTCACCGCAAGGCATGCCGCCGATGGAATATTAAAAAAACCGCCCCGATGGACATCGGGGCGATTTTTGTTTAGTCTTGAGTTTGGTTCTTTGAGGAAAGCCAAATGAGATACCGGTATGATCTGACTCCGGCCGAATACGATTTTGTAAACGCTTATTTGATTGAGAAAGGCGTGCCGATAGACAGAACTGTGACTTTTGACGATATGCCGCTCGAAGACGATTATTCTGAAATCGAATCCAGGGCAAGTATATACAAAATTCCCAGAGCTTTTGAAGTGGAATTAGCGCCCGGGGTAAAACTCGGCATCCCGATTATTTTGGCCAATATGGAATGCGTGGCTGGCGGAGACGAAATGCGCGGCGCCGCTCCGGGAGCCCGGGCAATAACCGCGATACAGCAATTAGGCGGATTAGGAATACCGCCGCAGACGTTGGATTTGAAAATGCGGCTAGACATGCTGGAAAAAATCAGCAGAACCGATTGCGCCTACATTAATAATCCGTTAACCATTCACCCGAACCAAACACTTCGGGAGGCCAAAAGAAAAATGCGCGAAAGTATCCGCAGTTTGATCGTTGTTGACATGGAAAGTCATCCTGTCGGCGTGTTGAGCCACCGGGACTGGAAATACGAAACTGACGACACCAAGCTAGTGAAGCAGTTAATGGGAGGCAGAAAGAAGCTTTATACCGCCCCTAAAAACATCTCTTTTGAAGAAGCGGGGAAAATACTGCGCAAACATCGAATCGAAAAGCTTCCTTTGATAAATAAAAAAGGACGCCTAGCCGGTCTTTTGACGGCTCACGGTCTTTTCTACAAGCAGCATTATCCGAGAGCTATCAGTGATGGCCGGGGCCGGTTTTTAACCGTCGGCAGTGTCGGTGTTGGTAAGGAAAATTTTGAAAAACACCACCTTCACCAGGTGGAAGCCCAGGTTGAAATGGGAATTTGCCTGCTTTTGATTGACACGGCGCGCGCTTTTTCCATTAACATGAAACGGGCGCTGGAAACAGTCAGAAAACATTTTCCTGATTTGCCGATCATGGCCGGAAATACCTGCTCGCCAAGAGGCGCTAAATTTCTTTTCGAACACGGCGCTGACATTGTTAAAGTCGGCATCGGTCCGGGAAATGCCTGCACGACGCGCAGGATCGGGATAGGCGTACCTTCACTCAGCGCTGTTGTCCGTTGCGCCGCTATTGCTAAAATGGATCGCTCTGGCCGCAGAAAAATCGTGGCTGACGGCGGATTTAGCAGCCCGGCGCATATTTTCAAAGCAATAGGCGTCGGCGCTGACGCGATTATGTCCGGGCGTTTATTTATCGGCACTTATGAATCTGCCGCTGAACCGGAACCGATTGAATTAAAAAATCACGATTTTGTCGAAGGCGAAATAGCGATCAAAAAGTACACAGGCATGGCCTCGCTTCAGGCGCAAAGAGAGAGAGTAAAAAGAGGCGGTCAGGATTATATCAATGAAGCAGAGGGCAGAATGGTTTACGTGCCGGTAACCTGCAGCATGAAAGACAAGGTTGATTCGTTGCTTCGTCGGATGGCTTCGGCGATGAGCTATCGCGGAATGTGGAATATCAAAGAAATTCAGGAAAAGTTTCAGTTTGACAAGCCGCAATCATCAGCCGGTCTCATTGAAGGAACAAAGAAAAAATAGTGATTCCCCCGATGCAATATCGGGGGATTTTTTTGTATAATAAGATTAGATCTTTTTAGGAGGCGGAAAATGAAATGGCGAATAGCTGAACACCCCGGTTATCTCGGAAAGCGGCGAGAGGAAAAATACAAAGAATGGGATCAAAAATACGGCGCGGGAAATTGGAGACTGGCGTGGAATTACGGACAGATTTACACAAATTTTCTCGGCGCCTGCGCTTTGTATGAAGACGCCTATTTCCAATTTTTACGGGACAATCCGTATGTCTTGAACAAATTGATCACAGAAGCGTCGGATGTTTATGACGACGAGCCGTCGAACGTCGAGTCCGGACTGGATTATACGAAACAAGAAACGAAAAGAACCCACATTCAAGATACCGCCATTCGCCGATCGCTTGTGCGTTTGGGCGTCTGGTTTAGCGGAGAGGAATTGATTCGAATCAGACAGGAAAAAGGAACGCATCCCTTGAGCATGATTTTGTCGCCTGGGAAAGTTCCGTTTCATCGGCCGGATCTCATTGACAAGCCGGAGCTTGTCGGTTGGTGGGACGCCGGCAGCGTCGAATCTTTTTACCAATCCAATAAATATTTACAAACAAAAACCCCATAAAGGGGTTTTTTATTGGCGGAGGCGGGAGGATTTGCGCTTCGCTCCGTGGCTGCCGCCCGGAGCTCGCCGAACCATAATGCCGCACCCCGACCCCCGCACTGGACACCTTCGGGTTTCCAGCGACCGCTATCCTATCGGATAGCGGTCTGCCTTCCAACACGGGGTGCGGCTCGGTTCGAATCCACCGCCAGAAAAATTCGAAAATGCCACAAGGGCATTTTGAATTTTTGCGGAGGCGGGAGGATTCGAACCTCCGATACCTTGCGGCATACTCGCTCTCCAAGCGAGCGCACTAGACCACTATGCGACGCCTCCACTTCCCGTATTTTAATCCAAAAAGGTCTTAATTACAAATTTTGTAATAGATGGCCTTTATCGGCGTCATCTAGCATGTGGATAAGCCCCACCTGACAAATTAAAAGGTTTTGGTATTATAAAAACAATGATTAAAAGATCCATAATTAAAAACATATTAATTGTAACGGTCGTTTTGGGCGCTGGATGCGGCGCTGTTTTAGCTTTAGCTCACGAAGAAGATGAGATTGCCCAGGCGCGTATTAAAGCGCAGTTGCCGGCTTCCTCCGATGTGCAAAAAAATCTGCAAGAACGGCAAGCTGAGCAGAAACGAGAGCTTGAAGAAAAAGCAGTATTGCGGTCTCAACAAAAAGAAGATACTCAAGCCAAGCGAGAGGAATTAAGTCAAAATAGAAAAGAAGAGGCGGAGAAGCGCCGGGAAGAAGTTGAAGAAAAAAAGGCTGAATTCCGTGAAAAAGCGGAAGAAGTTAGGAAGGAGCGAGAAGAAGAAGTTAAGCAAAAGCGTGAAGAATTGGAAGAACGGCTTAAGGAATGGCGCGATGAGCAGAAAAAGAGAGTCGCTGAGCGAGTTCACGAACAAATTAATAATGTGAACGGCAAATTAGCCGATACCTATTTCCGACATTTGGATAATATGGAGCGGCTTTTGAATAAAATTGAGGAGCACGCCGATCGTTTTGAAGCTGATCGGGGAGTTGAGGTTACCAACACTCGCGCCGCGATTGCCGCGAGCCGTGAGGCGATAGAGGCCGCCAGAGAAGCGGTGCTTGCCCAGAAAGAAAAAGTTTATAGCGCTGATGTGGAATCAGTCGATCGAGCGAAGGACGCGTTTCAAGCAACCACGCGCGAGTTTAGAGCTGATCAACAAAATTTGCGCGAGGAAGTTGTAAAGCCGGTTAAGAAAACAGTTTTAGAAGCGCTTCACGCCCTTCGTGATGATGTAAAAGCCAGCGCTCCAGAAGAAGAGCCAACTCCATCGCCGAGCCCGACTCCAACTCCAACAGCAACCCCGACCCCAACCGCGACTCCGACCGCGACGCCAACGCCTACTCCGACTCCAACTGCCACTGCCACTCCGACCCCGACACCCACTGCCACCGCAACGCCTACCCCAACACCTACGCCCACCCCGACGCCTACCGCAACTCCCACTCCGACCCCAACCCCAACCCCAACGCCAACGCCAACCAGTTAATAAAAAAATAAATAAACTATGAACAAAACAATTTTATCAATCATCATTGCGGTAGTAGTCGTAGCGGCGGTGGCATTGTTTCTGATTTTGAAACCGGCGCAAGACCCAATTGATTCTTTAGAGCAGGAACTGCAGAGTCTGGAAATAAATGATTTGGATAGTGAATTGCAGGCGATTGAGCAAGAGCTCCAAAACTTGTAAACTTAAATAATCATCTTATTAAGACCCCTATAGACAATGGGGTCTTTTTTTGTTATAATAGGGACTTATGGTAGAAAAGAAGAGTGAAATAGAT
Organism: Candidatus Harrisonbacteria bacterium; assembly: GCA_016182295.1. GTDB lineage: Bacteria > Patescibacteriota > Minisyncoccia > UBA6257 > WO2-44-18 > JACOXP01. The sequence continues at coordinate 6,146 of JACOXP010000010.1, forward strand.
GAAGTTGTCCAAGCTTTTAACGCCGGCGGGGTAGTGATTTTTCCGACCGAAACTCTTTACGGTCTTGGTTGCGACGCTACCAATCCGCAGGCGCTTTTGAAGGTTTATAAAGTCAAACAACGCGAATTTGGCAAGAGTTTTCCTATTTTGGTTAAGGATTTTAATATGTTGGCGGACTACGCTATTTTTGGAGCGGATCAGAAAAAATTTATGCAAAAAGAAGGCCGAAAGCGTCCGACTAATTTCGTGTTACGGGCTAAAAATCTTTCTCCGTTGACCACTAAGCATCACACCGCCGCTTTCCGCATTTCTTCCAGTGCTTGGGTTAAAAAGTTTTTCAAAAAATTTGAAAAACCGATTGTCGCCACCAGCGCCAATCTTTCCGGCAAAAACCCGTTAACCGACCCGCGTAAATATAAGGAAATTTTTAACAAAGACGCCGAACTTATTGATTTCATGATCTTTAACGGAGTCAACAAAAAACGCGTCGGTTCGCGAATTATTGATCTCACTAAGAAACCATATAAGGTATTGAGAAAATAGAGTATTTTGGATTATGGATAAAATTGTTGTAGCTGTCGTAATTTTAAATAACCAAGCCTTAATGGTACGCCGTCGTCAAAAAGAAGGCGCGCTTTATTGGCAGTTTCCATCTGGCGGCATTAATTCTAAAGAAAGCGAATTATCAGCCGCAAAGAGAGAGGTTTTTGAAGAAACTGGTGTTAGTTGCCGCGGTGTGCGTGAATTGGGTCAACGAACACACCCCGATACTGGTCGTGATATTGTCTATATTCTTTGCGATTATGTAGGCGGTGTGCCAATAGTTAAAGATACCGAGGAACTCGATCAGGTTAGCTGGATGAATTCCGATAAAGTACTTCAAGTCGTAACCAGCGATCTTTTTCTTCCGGTAAAAAATTTGCTCGAAAGGTTAAAAAAATAAAAATGTGTTATAATGCGAAAAGTAAATTTAACGCCGCGGTAGCTCAGTGGTAGAGCGCTGCCCTGAAGAGGCAGGCGTCGGGTGTTCGATTCACCCCCGCGGCACAAAAACCCCGACCCCTTGACGGAGAAGTGGGAATGCGCATATACTGTATCTAATGGAGAAGCCAGCCAACCAGGCGGCTCTGGCCCTGGCGTGACATACGCCAGGGCCTTTTTTAATTGAGTTGACAAATTGGAAAAAGTGTGCTACGTTGTAAGCATTGGAATACCGAGGTAATGGTAATCCAATAAAGCACATTAACTTTAAGGAGGGTTTATGCCGAAAATTCTTTCGGCCGCCGATGACAAGGGTGTAATTTCTTACTATCCAATCCACGATGATTGTGAGTGTGAGATTTACGCCAGTCAGCCGGAAGTATTTTGCCTGCGAGTCGCAAAATCCGATGGAATTGTTGTCAAGCGGCTTCAGGAAAAAGATGCGGAAGAGCTTGCCATCGGTGTGTGCGCCGGTTTGATCGAGCTCGCCACCAGAGCCAAGCAGTATTTTGGCGAGGTCTACAGCGAGGACAACTGCCTGATTGCTTACGTGACAATCGAACGCGATGCCGTAGGCTATCTTACCTCTGTTGTGGTTAGATCATTTTGTAAGTGCATTCAAGACTTACAAATCGATCTTTTCCGTTCGTCGCTGCCCTCCCCGAGCCTCAACTAGAGGCCCAATGCCGCTGTTCCCAACAGCGGCATTTGATTTTGCGCGGTTTATTGCGGTAAAATAATTAAAGATTTTTAAGAAAGGAATACGGTATGAAGAAACTCGCGCTCTATTGCTTGACGGTTGCTTTGTTTGCTTCCTGCGGACGCGAAGAAGAAAAAATTCGAAAAGATGACAAAATTCAAGAAAAAGAAGCTCCTAAATCAGAAAAGATTGTTTCCGAGAAAGAAAATTCTAAAATTGAGCTTCCGATCATCGATGCTTTTAGCCCAACGTGGGATGATTATATTCTTTTTGAAGTTTTAGAGCATTATAAAGAATCGCTCAGTTGGCATTATAGAGTACCGGCGTTTAATGTTTCGGTTGAGTTTAGAAAAGATATGCGTGATTATACTTCTGTTTTATTAATTAATAAAAAATCCAATGACGCTGAAGCGGCCATTATTCTTGTTCCGAAAAAAGAGGATGTTGAAATTTGGGGAAAATGGATAGACGTGATCAAGAAACGAGTAGAAGAAAAATTGGGAAGATACAGACCCCAAAGAATTCTTCCCAAAGAATAACCCCGACCCAATCGGGGTTTTTTTATGATATAATTTCGATATGGAAATAAGGATTATTAAGATCCCCATCGAGCGTCACGAGCTATTGGAAATTGCAAATGAAACATTTGGCGAATTGATTAAGGCGGTTGTGGATATAGAAAAAAGCGTTATGGCAATCGGCGGAGAATTGCACTCCGACGAGGAAGTTTTATTGACGGAAAACGAAGGGTCTAAAAGAGAAAATACTTGGGGTATCAATCTTTATCCCAAAAAAGATGGCGATGACTGGATTGAATTTGATTCGATGATTAATATTAAACCGCAATACGATAATCGTTCTCGTGATGTTGAAGATCCAGAAATTCGAAAAAAGATAAAATCTGTCGTCAATGCGTTAATAACGTAAAAGTATGATACGACATAAATCTTTGGCTGCCGGGGGATGGCAGAAGCTTTCCTTGGCCGAACAACTTGGCAATATAGGCAGCGAAATCGGTCGGGCAAAGCGTTGGCAGGAAAAAGATCAAAAGCTTTTTCACGAAGCCGTTGATCGGTCCTTGGAGCTCTTCGATCTTACCCTGGAAGATCCGCGCTGGAAAGGACGCAGGCGGGAAATAGAAATAGCAAGAGAAGTATTTTGCGAAATCATTTTTGGAGAAAATAAATACCACTCCTCTCTTCCGGATCTATTGCGTTATTTTGATCAGTTTGCCTACGCCGCCCGTCTGCGCGTCTGAAAGAAAACACCCCCATTGCTTGACTGCGAGGTATTAAATATTAGATACTGGACTCTAGGTACTGAATTTGTATTGTTCTTTAAGAAAGGAATACGGTATGAGGCGTTTCGTAAATGCGGTCAAGGTTGTTTATTTAACCGCCGCTTTAATTTCTTGTTTGGTTATTGGTTTGCAAATATTGTTTTTTGTAGGAATTACCATTTTGTCAGAATTTGGCATTGTTTCGAATGGAGAAATTGATACGCTTTTTGGTTTTGAATTGCTTAAGCATTTTCAAAAAATTGGGATGGTTAGCGCAATAATTATTTCCCCCCTCTGTGTTTATATTGGTGCCAGACTGGGAAAGAAAGCCGCAGAATCGATATCTCATACCAAGACTTAATCGTGCCCGTTATCAAGGTTGAAAAAAATAACCCCGACTCAATCGGGGTTTTTGCATACTTCGTCGGTTTTTTTTAGTACACGTTGTCATATTAAGGCACAAAACGCCTTGGAACGTAAATGGGATCGTTCCTTTTTGCCTTTCGGTTAATCAACCAGGTCCGCCATTTTTCAGAGTCGCTTTCATTGGGAGCCAGAATAACGGCCGAAGAGTAATCGGGATCGAAGATCAGGAAAGTTTTGCCTACTAGTTTTACCAGAAGGTATCCTCGTTTTTGAGGATCTACGGCGACAGTCACATTGTCCCAGTCTACTAAATAATATTCAGCTTCGTAATCATTCTTGATTACGGAAAAGTGCAGATAATTCCTATCATAGGTATACATCCCATGCAGAGGCGCCTCTTTATTAGTAAAAGGAAGGGGTCTTCCCGGTAGGACATAGCAACCCATTACAGATCCGAATAAACTTGTTAGACACCACATTAAGATGACTACCCACCATCGCACACCAGAAGGTTTCTGGCTTGGCTCCGTCCCGTTTTTTTCCTCCGTCATTTTTCACCTCACAAAGAACAATCACATTATATCAAAGATGGTTTGTAATACAATCTTAGAGTTTACCCCCACACCAAAATTTTGGTGTGGGGGTTTATCCACAGAAATTTTTTTTAAAAAGCTACCCAATATGCTATTGTTGTTGCTATTATTAAATTATAAATTACTTCAGCATGCCTCCATTTGGATCAATTAGAAAAAGAGACGGCCGAATCGTTCCCTGGGACCAAAGCCGCATCACTAACGCCGTTTTAAAGGCCCTTAAAACCACCGGAGAGGGCGAAGAGCAGGATGCGCGACGAATTTCCGACAAAGTTGTCAAGGAATTACAGAAAAAATACCGGCCAGACAAGGTTTTAGGCATCGAAGAGATCCAAGATGTGGTAGAGGAGATGCTGGTAGTGATGGATTATCCCAAAACCACCAAGGCCTACATCCTTTATCGCCGCGATCGGGCGGAAATTCGCGAGCAAAAGAAAGAAATTCCGGAGCATGTCAAGAAACTTGCCGCCGAAAGCAAGAAGTATTTCCGGAACCCGTTGTCAGAATTCGTTTATTACCGCACTTACTCCCGCTGGATAGACGAAGAGGGCCGCCGCGAGACCTGGATTGAGACGGTTGATCGCTATATCAATTTTATGAAAGAAAACCTCGGCAATTCTTTGGAAGAAAAAGAATATGCCGATTTGCGGGAAGCGATTTTAAAGCAGGAGGTGATGCCGTCAATGCGTTTGATGTGGTCGGCGGGCCAAGCCGCGGCCAAAACCAACGTATCCGCCTACAACTGCTCGTTTATAGCGCCTTCAAAACTCGAAGATTTTGCGGAGATTATGTATTTATTGATGTGCGGAACCGGCGTCGGTTTTTCCGTGGAACAGCAGACAGTTCAAAAACTGCCGCAAATTCAGAGGCAAACCGACAAAGTTTTATCGACTTACGTCATCGAAGACAGCAAGGAGGGCTGGGGCGACGCTCTAACCATTGGTTTAAGGACTTGGTTTAGCGGCAAAGATATAAAATTCGATTTTTCCAAACTCAGGCCGTTAGGATCGCGGCTTAAGACCATGGGAGGCAAAAGCTCCGGTCCGGGTCCGCTGATAGCGCTTTTGGATTTCTCCAGAAAAAAAATTATGGCGAAGCAGGGGAGTCGATTGAGCCCGATAGATGTTCACGACATCATTTGCAAGATTGGCGAAGTAGTGGTGATGGGCGGCGTTCGCCGCAGCGCTTTGCTTTCGCTTTCCGATCTCAACGACGAGGAAATGCGTCTTGCCAAAACCGGCCAGTTTTATCTCACCGAACCGCAGCGCGCCATGGCCAATAATTCCGCCGCCTATAACGAAAAACCGAGTGCCAGCCAGTTTTTGGATGAATGGATAGCTTTGGCTAAAAGCGGCACGGGAGAACGGGGTATTTTCAACCGCGGCGGCCTTAAATCTCAACTTCCGTCCAGGCGCTGGAAAATTTTTCAGGATCACTGGGCAACTAGCGGCACAAATCCTTGTGGTGAAATTATTTTGCGCAGTAAGCAATTCTGCAACTTGACTGAAGTTGTGGCGAGGCAGGACGACACCAGGGAATCCCTGCTTAAAAAAACTCGTCTGGCGACCATAATGGGCACTTATCAATCGTCTTTGACCAATTTCCCGTATCTCTCCAAGGAATGGAAGAAAAATTGCGAAGAAGAACGGCTTTTAGGCGTTTCCATTACCGGGCAGTGGGATTCGCCGGTTGTGCGCGATCCGCAAGTTCTGGCCGCGATGCGAGCGGAATCCGTTAAAACCAACGAAGTTTACGCTAAAAAGATGGGCATCAGCCCGTCAGCGGCTATTACCTGCGTTAAGCCGTCCGGCACGGTTTCCCAGCTTGTGGATTCCGCTTCCGGTCTTCATCCGCGCCACGCCGCCTATTATATCCGCCGCATCCGCATTGCCGGAACCGACGCCCTTTTCCAGATGCTTAAAGACCAAAAAGTTAATTATTATCCGGAAGTCGGGCAAAACGTGGAAAGCGCCACCACTTATGTTTTGGAATTTCCAGTGAAAGCGCCTAAAGATTCCGTTTTCCGCAACGACATTTCCGCCATTGACCAGTTAAAATACTGGAAAGTGGTTAAAGAAAATTTTACCGAGCATAATCCGTCAGTGACTATTTCCATAAGCAACGACGAATGGATCTCGGTGGCTAACTGGCTTTACGAAAACTGGGATATGATCGGCGGCCTTTCTTTTCTGCCGCGCAACGATCATGTTTACGCGCTGGCGCCTTACGAGGAAATTGACGAAGAGCGTTACAAAAAAATGGTTTCCGTTTTTCCCAACGTGGATTTTTCCCAGATTCTTATTTACGAAAAAGCGGACGAAACGCAAGGCGCCAAAGAATTGGCTTGCGTTGCCGGAGTTTGCGAAATCTAAAACTCTCTCCGCTGTTTAGATTTTTTGATGATGGCGAAAGCTTGCTCGGCCGTGTCCACGACGTTGTAGAGTTTTACGTCTTCCGGATCGATAGTTTTATATTCTTTGAGCAGTTTATCCCGCAACCATTGGTCAATGGCTCCCCAGAAGTTTTTTCCAACCAAAATAATCGGCACTTTCGTGTAAATCTTTTTGGTTTGCACGAGAGTTAAAATCTCAAAAACTTCATCGAGAGTCCCGTAACCGCCGGGGAAAAACACATAGGCCTGAGCGGAAAAAGAAAGCATTACTTTTCTGGTGAAGAAGTAGTAAAAGCCGCGTCCTTTTCTAACCCACGGATTGACGCGCTGTTCATAAGGCAGTTGAATGTTCAGACCGACGGAATCGCTTTTACCTTCGGAAGCGCCCCTGTTGCCCGCTTCCATAATGCCCGGACCGCCACCAGTAATGATGGAAAAACCGGCATTGCTCATCATTCGGCCGAGTTTTCTGGCTTCTTTATACCAGCGATCGGTTTCTTTGAAGCGAGCCGAGCCGAAAATGGTAACGGTTTTTTTGAAATCCGCGAGAAATTGAAAACCCTCGACGAATTCCGCCATTATCCGGAAAATCCGCCAATGGAAAGAGTGCCGCCAATCGTGAGGATGCTTCGGCGTTGGCAGATCTTTCGCCGGAACCATTAAATTCCGCTTCTGTTTATCGTTATTTTTATTCTTAGACATTGTTATTAATTATACTATAATTAATATAAACATGCAGGACTTAAAATTTTCAGCAGAGGTTAAATCGGCTCCGCCTAAGGCGTTGCTTGACTATGTTAAATCTTTAAAAACGGTTCCGGCTGACGACCCCCGGAGCTTTATTCAGGCGTCGTCCGATGAAAAAATGATGGCGGTGATTTTCGAAGCCGCCAACCGTTACCGAGGTTTTAACCCCAAAAACGTGGTTTTAATCGGTATCGGCGGTTCCAATCTGGGCGCTTTGGCTATTTACAGCGCCTTAAAGCAAAAGGGCGCCGGAGAAATCCTTTTTGTCGACACAATCGATTCCAGAAACCTTGAACGGATTTTGGGGAAAATAGACAAAACCAGCTTGATAGTCATTGTTTCCAAGTCCGGAACCACTGCCGAGACCATAGCCAACGCCGCGGCGATTTTGGACCGTTTTCCCGGCAATAAAGCGGTTGCCATTACCGACGCCGGTTCCAAACTTTGGCGTTGGGCGGAGAAACGGGGATTGGAACACTTGGAAATTCCCAAAGCTGTCGGCGGCCGGTTCTCCACCTTCACGGCAGTCGGTCTTTTCCCGTTGGCGGTTGCCGGTATCGACATTAAGAAATTGATAATCGGCGTCAAAAAAGCCACCGACGTTTGTTTGCTGGAAGATTCGTCTCAAAATCCGGCTCTCGTTTCAGCTTTAGCCATTTATGAAAATTATAAAAAGGGGCAGACGATTTACGATCTTTTTATTTTCGAACCGGATTTAGAAATGATTGGAAAATATTGCCGCCAGCTCATCGGTGAAAGTTTGGGCAAGGACGGCAAGGGAATTACCCCGACGGTTTCCATCGGCACCGCCGATCTCCATTCAGTCGGCCAGCTGTATTTAGGCGGCCCGAAAGATAAATTTACGACATTTCTCTCTGTTAAAAATCACGGCGCCGATTTCGTCATTCCCAATAAAACCAGTATCGCCGAATTAGTGCCCGATCTCGCGGAAAAAAAATTCAGCGAAGCGCTCGCGGCGACTTTAAATGGGGTAAAAGCCGCGTATCGAAAAAAAGACCTGCCGTTTTCCGCGATAGAACTGGCGGAAATCTCCGAAGGAACCATCGGCGCTTTTCTGGCGATGAAAATGCTGGAGACGGTGTATTTGGGGAAACTTCTGAACGTAAACGCTTTTGACCAACCAGCGGTGGAATCGTATAAAGAAGAAACCAGAAAACTCTTATCTAAATGACCGTCCCAATTCTTTCAGTTAAGAATCTCAACGTTCGGTTTGACAGTAAATCGATTATTGAAAATCTTTCTTTTGATATTCAAAAAGGCGAAGTTATGGCGATTATCGGCCCGAACGGCGCCGGTAAAACCGTGCTCTTTCGCGCCTTGTTGGGCCTTATTCCCAGCGACGGGCGGATTGAATGGCCAAAGAACATAAAAATCGGTTACGTGCCGCAAAAACTGGCGGTGGACGAGGATTTGCCGCTTTCCGTGATGGAGTTTTTGAGATTCAAAGGCGCTTCCGACGAAGAGATTTACGAAGCGCTGGAGGCCGTCGGTTTTCTCAAAGGCCATGATTTTTTAAGATCTCGTCTCGGAAATGTTTCCGGAGGGGAATTTCAGAGAATAATGATCGCCTACGCGCTGATTAACCACCCCGATATTTTATTATTTGACGAGCCGACGGCCGGAGTGGACATCGGCGGAGAAGAAACGATTTATTCGCTTCTGGAACGGCTTCATCAAAAAGAAAACCTGACGATACTTCTTATCACCCACGACCTTAACATCATTTATCGTTATGCCAAAAAGGCGCTTTGCTTGAATCGTGAAAAAGTTTGTTTCGGCGTCCCAAAAGAAGTATTGAGTCCGGAAATTTTAGAGAAATTATACGGCGCCAAAATCGGCGTTTATGAACATAATGGAGAACATACTCACTAATCAAACTTTGTTTATAAGTTTAGTCGTCGGTTTGTTTGTCGGCGCCGCTTCCGGTTATTTGGGATCGGTAATGGTTTTAAAACGGCTGGCTCTGGTCGGCGACGCGCTTTCCCACGTGGCTTTGCCCGGTATCGGCATCGCCCTTCTTTTGGAAATAAATCCCTTTGTCGGCGCTTTCGCGGCGCTCTTTATCGGGACGTTGCTGGTCTGGGGAATCGAACGGATTACCACGGTTCCGGTGGAAGCGATTGTCGGCATTATTTTTTCCGTTTCCTTGGCCGTCGGTCTTTTGGTAACGCCGGAGCCAGAATTGTTGGAAGCTCTGTTTGGAGACATTTCCGCCGTTAGTCCAATCGACGGGATTTTGGCGGTCGCGCTGTCTGTCTTGGTCGTCGCCGCGATGATGGCGATAAAAAGGAAAATGCTTTTAGGAATTGTCTCCGAAGATTTCGCCAAAGCCCAGAATATAAAAATCGGCGTTCTGAATCTTTTATTTTTGATTTTAGTGGCGATTGTGGTTGCCTTGGGCGTGAAAGTGGTCGTCACTTTGCTGATGGGTTCGCTGGTGATCATACCGGCCGCCGCTTCAAAAAACATCGCCAGGAGTTTTTCGACTTACGGGATTTTAAGCTTGATTTTAGGTGCGATCAGCGCCGTTGGAGGAATATTGGCCGCCGGCTGGCTTAATTTCGCGCCTGGGCCGTTGGTAGTTTTAGCAAGCGCCGCCATTTTCTTGGCAACTTTTGCTTTTAGAAGCGGGAGGGCTTAATCGGAGTTTCTCCGTATAATTCCTTATCTATTTTCCTGTCAAAACAAAACTTGCCGATTCCGTGCTGCCAGTTTTGCTCGCTGGCGTAGGGCTCCGGAGAAAGGACTCGGGCATTCGGCTGATTTTCCAGGGCGAAAACCGCGCAGAGAGTAAATTCTTCCGGTCCGCGGACGATGTATTCGTAATCAGCGCCGCTTTCCGGATCTTTGGGAACTACAAAACCGCGAATGCTGTCTTGAAGTTCGCTCAATACCGACGGCAATCGCTCCTTGTTGATCCAATAATTAAGGATTTCGGACTGAATAATTTGTAAATGCTGGATTCTTTGCTCGTCAAAACGGCGCAAACGTTCGGTGCCGGGAGATCCAACGATGAAAAAACCGGCGATGACGGACGCCGCTACTACCCCGATTATGCCGTAAGCAAAATACTTCATTGTTTTATTCTGTTTTATATCGCCTAAGTTCCCAGAGATAGTAAACGAAAACGGAAGCGGCCACGAAGAATACCGCCGCCACCTTAATTAAAAACCGAATCGTCAGTTCGCCGCCCAAAAGATTGTTGATCAGAGTGACCAAGTCGCCGATGATGATCAAAGAAGCGGCGAACAGAGTAAAATAAATCAGCCATTTGCGGATTCGGAGATCGCGCTTCGAAGAATTCTTTTCGTAATTTTTAAAAAGATGGCGAGCGGTAAAAAGATAAACGGGAAAAACTACCAGCAAAGAAGAAATGGACCAGCGAATGGCGTTGTACGCGGAATTGAAGGCGTAGTAACCGCCGTTAGAAACCGGATCGGGGAAGAGAACGTTAACATACTGGAAAATAAGCACTAAAAAGCCGATGCCGCTTGTGTAAAGAGTAACGATGGCCAGAAGATGCAGAAAAACATCCTTTGGCGACACTTTTAACGCTTTATCCATCATTGAACTATATTATAACACTATTTGAATCTTATTGGAATACGCACTTCTTGGTCGTTTTCCGGCAGTCCGGACGGATTGTCTTTTTGCAGGACAAGCGTGCCGTTCGCGGTGGCTGGCGCTGAAAATTCCAACTTGGTTTCAAACGGCACCAAATCCACAGTCATCCAGTTGGCCGACGTCATAGCGATACCGACGGCAATTTCTTTATCGTTGCCGTCAAGAAGGCGCACCGGAAAACTTGCTTCAAAAAACCAAAATCCGCGCATTGTTCCTTTGAGCGTGAACGGACTGGAGATAATGTCATTGGCTTTAAGATTATCCAGGCGATAAAGATCCTCATAAACAACTTTATAAATAACACCCGCCTTGTCGTCGGAAATATATGCCGTTCCGCCCGGCTGGGCGATAATATCCACCGGCCGCCCCAGCACCTTGCCGTTTTTGGTCAGCCAGCCGGTGATAAAATCTTCTTCGCCGATGTACGCGCCGCCCGGAGCAAGTTTATAACGGACTATTTTGTAACCAGTCGCTTCGCTCCGGTTCCAGGATCCGTGATAAGCGACCAACAGGTTGTACCAAAAACTTTCCGGCCAGCCCTCTTCTGGAATAAAAGCAAGACCAAGCGGGGCGGAATGAGCCGGAATGTCTATATGGCTTTGAGTTTCAAACGGTTCCATGCAGGGGTTGCGGATATAAGTGTTTTTATCAAAAGAAGTGTCATGAACGTTTTTCCCATAACAAATCGGCCAGCCGTAATTTTTTCCGGATTTTACGATATTGATTTCGTCCGGAGGCAAATCGTCGCCCAAAAAATCACGCCCCATTTCCGTCGCCCACATTTCTCCGGTAACGTAACTCCAGTCGAAAAAAACGGCGTTGCGCAGACCGCGGGCGAATTCTTGAAAGCCGCTTCCGTCGGGATTCATGGAGAATATCTTGGCGCGGCGATCGTCGCTTTCATTGCAGACATTGCAGGAGGAACCGATGGAAACATAAAGCCGTTCGTCCGGACCGAAATCAATGGTGCGTGTTGAATGCTGGCCGCCAGCCGGCAAATCCGCGATTTTTTGCAATCCACCTTCGGAATAAATGCGGACTTTTGAAATTTTATCCGTCTCGGCGATGTAAAGCTCAAAAGGATCCCTGTGATAGATGGCCAGTCCGTGAGGCCGGTTAAGACCGCGGAAAATATCGTCTTGATGGACAACCTGCCCGTTTTCAATTTCTAAAAGGGTAACAGCTCCTTCACTTGGACGACTGACCCACATATTGCCGAGCTGATCGAAAACCATTGCTCTGGCGCCCGGGAGATCTTTCGCGAAAATGGATATTTTAAAACCAGCGGGAAGATTGAGCGGTAAAGGCGAGGAAAGCTCCTCGCTTGGCTTAACAAAATAAAGAACAGCCGCTCCCGTCGCGAGAAGGATTAAGCCAATCGCCAGTTTAATAATTTTTGCCATTAGAGTTTTACTTTATAAACAGTGAAAGCGGGCGCGTTTTCCCTGTCAGAGATTACAACTTCCGGTGAAAGTCCGATGTTTTTAAAATTAGCCTCAATCGTTTCGGCGTAAGAAACCGACACGGGACGGACGGTCGTGGCTGGGCCGGCTTTAACAAAATAGATTTCAAAACCGCTGAGATCGGATATTTTTTGGTTTCTGATCAATTCCATAAAACCGCTGGCGGGTATGGTTGGTATTCCCTGATAATACTGACGGCGACTGAAAAGCCAGAGTCGGGCCGGTGTCGCGATACTGTCATCATACACTATTCCGATCAAATCGAGGCCGACCGGTTTTGAAGAGGCGTATTTTTGAATAACTTCGTTAAGGTGGGGATTGGGATGCCTGGGAAGACCGGCAAGGCGGTAGTTTCCGAATGCCGAATCAAAATAATTATCCAGCCGGACAATGCCGTAATCCGCGGTGTTCAGAAAAATATTGCTGATAGAAAATGTTAGTTCATAAATAAGAAAAATTCCGGCCAAAATCAGGACGGATTGTTTGTTTTTCAGACGTCCGGAAAGAAAAACATAAAATAAAACGATAAAGAAAATTCCCGGGACCAGATAAAGCGACACGAATCTGATCGCCGATCCGATTACCGCGAGCATCAAAGTGAGAAAAACGAAACCCAGCATTGGAAGGAGGCGGGGCTTGAGGACGGCGCCGGCGGCAAAAAGCGCTAGAAACGGAATTGAATAGATAGTGAGAAGATTGACGGCAATATCCGAAAACGGATCCATCTGTTTTCCGCCGACGCCCTGCCATTCCGGTGTCGCTTGTTTGAACAAGCTCGCGAACTGCAGGTCAAAATGGCCGAAAGCCAAGTAGTAGTTGATATTGTAAATAATCACCGGAGAAAACAGAGCCACCGTGGTTAAAAGGGCGAAATACAAGCGCTTGTCTCTTAAGATTGGAGATTTTTTGATCAGCAGGAAAACGGCGTAAGTCGGCAGAAGGAAAAAGCCGGTATATTTAGTAAGAAAACAAAGCCCCAGTGTGACGCCGAACGCCAGCCAGCGTTTGGGGTTTTCCAAAAAACGGAAGAAAAAATAAATGTTCAAAAGAATAAAAAAAACAAGCGTCGATTCCATCATCGCCAATCTGGAAAGAGCGACGTGAGCGAATGTCGCGCCGGCCACCGCCGCTCCCAGCAATGCCGGTTTGGTATTTCCGAATCTGCGAATGATGAAATAGACAAGCGCCACCGATCCTATTCCGGCCAGGGCGGACGGCAAACGGGCGACGAATAACGAAGTCCCCAATAACGAAAAGAAAATATGCTGAATCAGGAAAAACAACGGGGGATGGTCGTGGAAAGAAAGTCCGGTCCAGAAAGGCAGTTTTTCGTCGGCGAGCAATTGAATCGGCGTGACTTGGTCGGGGCTTTCGAGATAATCGAGATAGCCAATAGAGCGAAAAGCGTAAAGCCCTTCGTCGAACATCAGCTCCGCCGAGCCGAGTTGCCACAGCCGGAGCGTTGCCGCTATTAAAACTATTACGATGATCGCCCAATGGCGGGAAATTTTAGCGGTTGTCTCCATCCCCGGAAATTTTATTCCGTTCGAAACGAGAATACAACTTTTCAAGATTTCCGGCGGCAACGGTTTCGAGCGGGATGTTAAATTCACTTGAGATCTGGGCGACATACCACAAAACATCGCCCAGCTCTTTTTTCAGCTCTTCCTTTTTCTCGTCGCTGATTTTTCCGCCATGGTCGCGCAAAACTTTCTTTATTTTCTCCGCGACTTCCCCGGCTTCGCCGGCCAGTCCCAGAGTGGGATAGATAAAATTGTTTCCGGCATTCGGATAAATGGCCGTTTTGCGGGAAAGTTTTTGATATTCCTCGAAGGTCATTGAGTTAATGAAACGATTGAATAGGTCAGCGTGAGAAAGATGATAGACGCAACAATTAAAATTACAATCGGCGGAATCAACCAGGAAAGCACCGCTTTGGTGGTGGTCAAATTGTGAAGCGTTTTTAAGCCAGTGGTTAAAATTATAATTGACCACGTGGAGCCGATAAGGCCTCCGATAATCGGAATGAAATTGAGCATTAAAGGAGCGCTGTCGTAAGCGCTTGCCCTAAAGGTATCCCGATAATTGCCAGTGCCTTTAAAATACCTGACTACGATATGAATCAACGCCGCGCTGACAAACGCTCCGACGACATAACCGGTAATGGTCATCGGGACGGCAAGTATCGCGTAGACGGCGGGGTCTATGGGAAAATCATTCGGAGTTAAGGGACCCAAAACCGATTCCAGAGCCAATCCGGTCAAAAAATTCAGAAATCCAATGACGGCCGAAGTAATAATCAGAAACTTAACCGGTTCGCGGTAGCCGGATTCCGCTTTGATCGCGTTAAAAAACTCCGTCGGGCGGAACAAGACCATTTTTAATTTTTGAAAATAATTCATAAGTTTTAAAACACTATGTCGCCGCAGGAAACGCTGACGCCAAGCTGATCGTTGGATAAGTGGATATTGATGGCGAGCGGCAATTCTTTTTGAATCTGGCCTAACGGAACGTCGATAATCGTGGCCGAAATACCATTGGCGACATCGTTAAGCGGATATTTAATCGCGCCGAGATTTTCGCAAGAACCATCGTGAATATGAACCGGCTGAATATAGGTTTGAGAAAAACCGCCGGACATATTGATTACTACCTTGGTCTGATTTTCCAAACCAATGAGCGTGGCGATGCCCAACTCCGTCGATCCCCGGCTTGCCGGCAGAGGAATGCCCAACACTTCCGGTTCGGCCGGACTTTTTTGCAGGGCTACTATTATTAAAGCGACCACAGCGGCGGCGGCAACCAGTAAATAAATAGTTTTCATCATTAATAGTTTATCAAATCTCGACTTCTTCTAAAACAGGCAGGTTATTCACCTTGATTACGTCAAACGAGATCCGGCCGATGATCTGGCCGCGATCGGTGATCACGTCCAGCCGCCATTTTCCCGGCTGGATGTTCCTTATAAAAGTATAACCGCGGTATCCCTGATCGCGCCCGCCGATTATTGAAAATCCGATTTTGCCGGTTTCGATCCAGGTCCGCCGATCTTCATTATAGTAGGACCAGCGGTGGAAAATTTCCGTTTCCAAATCAGTCGGAGCGAACACCGAACTGAAACCGTAGATCGGCGAGCCGTCGGCAACATGAAGCTCGTTGCCGCTGAAGATCGCGTACCAGGGCCGTTGCTCCTTCGTTACCAAATAAGCGTTTCCGGGAGCGCGTCGTATGCCGTGATAAATGCCGATATCTTTTAACGCGAGCGGTATCGGGGGAATAATGTTGGTAAAATAAAAGATGTTGAAGACGATGAAAATTGAAGCGACGGTGCCGAGTATCAGTTTGCGGTGGCTTAAAATCCGCTCCGGCGCCACGCGTTTGAGCAGGCGAAACATAGCGGCGAAAGCAAACAAGCTGATGACTCCGCTTAAGAGGAAAATCTCCGGTCCGATTTTATTTAAAACCACCGGAATGGAAAAAATCAGATAAGAAAAGATGGCGATGAAAAAAACGGCCAGATTGAAATTCAACTGCTCGTAGCGCCGGCGGAAAAACTCGTTGCCGATGAAAAAAATCGCCAGCATCAGCATAAACGGCCAGTTGGTCAAAAGGGATGCGCTGCGGGAATAAAAAACTATGAAGCCGCTGAAAAGCGCTCCGAAAATGAATTGCAGGGCGAAGGGCGTGAATTTTGATACGGTGAAACGGAGATTTTGCAGAAGAATGCACACGGCCGCGACCACTAGGTAAAAAAGCAGGATTAAATTATCGAGCAGAAAATCGACGCGGCGAAGCGTTAAGCTGTCAAAAATAAAACCGCCGACAAGAAAAGCAAAACCGAGGCGGTGTTCATAGCGCTCGAAAAAATCTTTGACCTTATTCCAATAAAATCGCAGTCGGGTGGTTATCATGATAAAGAATTGACGAGGAAGTAAACCCCAACGGCCAGCAAAAGAATATGAACCGCGATCCGGAAACCACGCTCCGGAATTTTTTCGGCGAGCCGGCTTCCGGCAAACGCGCCAACGACGGCGATGGCGACGAGGCCGCCCGCCAACCAAAGATTGGCTTCGGTGAAAACTAAAAGCCCGGAGGCGAGATAGATGGGTATTCTTAGAATATCGGTAACGACCGCCATCGCGGCGCTGGTGCCAAGATAAGACGCTTTTGGCAGTTTGAAAATTTGCAGGGCCGCCGAACGGGCGGCTCCGCCGGTGCCAAGAAGTCCCGCCAAAAAGCCGGAAACCGCGCCGCCGACAAAAAGAAAAATCTTTTTAGGCGAAAGGGAAATTTTTTGATTTGAAAAAATCACAACCAAGCCGTAAATAATGAGAAAAGACCCGAACACCCCCCGCGCGACCGGATCGGGAATATAAGCGATGACGCTGGCGCCGACGACGGTGAACAAAACATCCGTTAGCATAAACCACCCAAAAATTCCCCAGTTAATATGACGGAAAAAATAAATGCCGCGAACCAAGGCGCCGGAAAGATGGAGAAAGGCCGCCAGCGCGATGACTGTTTTGAGGTTCAGTAAAAGCGCTCCGAAAGCGGTAAAAATGGTGGCGGAGCCGAATCCGCCGATTGTCCCGATTAATTCGGAAATTAAGGCAACGCCGAAAAATAAAATAAGCAAAACCCCGCCCATTATTTTATTTTAACATGAAAATCCCCTCCGAAAATGAGAGGGGATTAGGAATAGCCGAAAGATATGGTTTTCATTCCGATGTAAGCGATGGTCGCAATAAAGAAAAACCCTCGGTACGTTTCCATACCGAGGGTTTTGTTCGCTACTTGCGGACAGCCGCGAACCGACTATTCAAGGTAAAATCTTACGGGTCTTTTTATTTTATTTCTTCTTCCTGGCTTCGTTTTTTGCGCGCTTCACCATAAACTTCACGCCTTCGGACGCGTTCTCTTCTTGGATTAGAATGTC
Organism: Candidatus Harrisonbacteria bacterium; assembly: GCA_016182295.1. Lineage (GTDB taxonomy): Bacteria > Patescibacteriota > Minisyncoccia > UBA6257 > WO2-44-18 > JACOXP01. Next base: position 23,248 of record JACOXP010000010.1, read on the forward strand.
TGGATGCGCGTTTTGGAACACGCGGTAAATTTCATCCACAAACGCTTGCCCCACCAGCGGCACGTTTTCAAAATCGAGCAGAATCACTTTAAACTTTTCGAGTCCCTCCAAAATCCTGCGCGCCTGCGAACGGGAGATGTGAACGCCGCCCGAAGTGTAAAGCTTTACTCGTATCTCGGTCTTATCAAAACCGTAGTCGCTGTCATTGTTGATATTGGTGTATTTTTTAAAAACATCATTAAGGTGACGATCAGAATCAGTTTTAATCCTAAAGATAACTCGCGTGCCGCGCTTGACGGCGGACGCACGGCGCGCGGAAATATCATGCTTAAGATTGTTAATAGTAAGCATCTGGCCAAAACTGTCCAACGTAAACGCATCTCCGGCTTTAGAGGTAAAGAAGATCCCCTCACCGGAATGGGTTCTCGGCATGGTGGTGGTTTTCCCTTTTAATAAGTCCTGGATCGCTTCTGTTTCCGATTTAAGATTTCGCTTTTTCATAATGTTGCGGAATACACCAATGCCGGAATCATTTACAATAAAAGACAGAAAGTCGCCCCGCAATGTTACTTCCACTGAAATAATTTTTGACGCGGAGTGTTCAATTGCGTTGTTGAACATCTCGGAAAATGCGAATGTAAAAATACTCCGCACATTTTCAGGCAGATTCTTGAGTTGCGGCAAGTTGTCTTCTATTTCCAGAAAAACCTTATGCTCTTCGAGTGACTTATTAACGTACCTTTTCTTTAAAGTATTTGGGACCAGCTCCGGATGCTCAACGATATACGCTTTTGAGACATAAAAAGCGCCCCGAGTTCCTCCAAGCTTAACCACTTTGTCTTCTGCAACAAGACCGGAAATCACAAGATTGACATACTGACGAGATACGCCGATTGCCTCTATAATTTCGCGCGCCGTTGCCCTGCCCTTTTGTTCAATTAATTGTAAGATTTTATCCTTATTTCCCATACGCAATTCCATTGTAAAGCAATCTGTATTTGATTGTCAAGCGATTGTCAATCTATTAAAGATAGGGGCCAAATTATTTCTTCTTCCAATACTGAATTTATTCATTAGCAAAAGGGGGACTTGCATTATTTCCAAGTATGTGGCATTATCACGGAAGAATATTGAAAGGAGACCGTCGTGAAGAACGCCTTGCTCGTTATTGGACTTTTGATTGCTGGTTGTTGTAGAAAGCCTTCTGAAACTTCAAAACTGCCCGCTATCACCGATGCAGAGATGAGGTTGATTTCAGAACAAGGTGGGGGCGTCATTAGATTCCCCGATTTTTACAAATCAGAAGGTTGGAGTAAATACGAAGCCAAGCCCAGCGGAGAGTATCGGCAGTCTTTTGGGCGATATCAACTACTTCACCCTATTTTCGGATGCTATCTTGCCAAGTGCTCAGACCAACCCTGTAAAGAATTAGCCAACAAGGCAAAATTTAGAAAACTTTTCAATTGGCAAGATGTTTCAGTGGTTGTTGCGGCGTTCGAGAAACAACATCCCGCTTTCCAGTTTCTTCTCGTTACCGTCCACAAGAAAAGGCCTGAGAGCTGCCCACACGGGTTAGACTGCCAGCATTGCTTCGCTTTCGTCTATGACATTCTCGCATACCGCAAAGAATAAACCTTACCCCAAGCCAACCCCCAACGGTTGGCTTTTTACTTTTTGGCTGCCCCACGAAGCTGAACACCATTCCATTACTTGCGAGCCACCAACACCTCAAGATTCTTTATTTCTATAAATTCCCCAGTTGGGTTGAGTTTTAATAACTCTTCTTTGAGTTCTTTCTCAAAATCCTTGGCTTTTTCACCAAAAAATCTTTTTGAAGCAAATGAAGTCGTATAAAGCAGACCAATAATCGCATCAATGTTCCACTTGCGTTCGTAGCGATATGTTAAAGTTTCGGATTTGCCAAAAGGAGAACGCGCAACCACTGTTTCAAATTTCTCCTTCGGTTCAATATAAAGAGAACTACCCGCTCTGCGTTCTTTTCCTAAATATTTTTGGATTATTTCTTTAACTTTTCCTTTCCAGCCAGCTTTTTCTGTATTTCTCCACACCGAAGAGGAACCGCTCACAATTACTAATCCACCATTTGGCTCTAATAATTCGTAAACCTTAACAAGCGTCTTATCCTGTTCCATCCAATGAAAAGAAGCAGCCATTGTTGCTAAACGGAAAGTTCCCATATCTGAAGAAATATCTTCGGCTCGCTTTTTTAGCCATTTTATATTTTTAACGCCCGCTTTTTCAGCTTCTTCTTTTCCTACGGCAAGCATATCGGCATCAACATCTAAACCGACTACTTCTTCAAAATGCGGCGCCAACGGAATGGCTATTTGCCCCGTCCCGCAACCAAGATCAAGCAAGCGTCCTTTGCCGTCTAAATTAAAACGTTGAATAACCTGGTCAAAAAATTCTTTTGGATAACCAGGGCGGTATTTAGCGTAATCCCGCGCGGCACCTTTGAATAGTTCTTTGTATCGCGGCATAGCCTTAATTTCTAACTAAAATTCATCAAAAAACTAAGCAAATTAAATCCGCTCAAGAATTTCGAGATACTGCTCTCTGCTAATACCAAGTAGTCGTAAATTATTTTGAATAACAAATTAAGGCCCTTTCTCCAATAAATTCTATGGTCTCCTTTGGATTGCGGTAATTTTGGGCATGCATTATCTTGCCGGAACTGTAACGGTTGCGCTTTGCTGAGATACTACTACTGGTGGTTTCCAATTTCTATGAACTTTATTCCAACCCAAACTACTCAATACCTCATCAGAGGTTTTCTCTTTAATTATTTCTTCAAAAAACAACAAAGAGGCCTCGGCAAATCTTTTTTGAGCTTCGTCAAAAGTTTTGCCGGAGGTAGATAAATCAATCGCTGGGGAATAAGCAACGTAGCGACTTTTTTCTTTTAAGATTGTTACTGGTAATTTATAACTTAATTCCATGTCTGTATTATACCAAAGTAAACAGTCATTGCAAATAATAGTTAGAACCGAAAAACAGCCCATTTTGTGAGCCATTTCCCGTTCGCTCCCTACCCTCGAGAAAGAAAAATAAAATACCCCGACAAGCGGAGTATTTTATTTTTTGTACTCCAAATAAACTCCGTAGGCGACAAGCAGAGAAATTAAAAATCCTATTGTAAAAATAGCGGTGTCGCTCATATTGACTGGCCGAGCACAGACCTAAAATATTACTTACGTAAAAGCGCGCCCAAGCTTAAAATAGACGGAACCCACAAACCGACAAAAACACCGGTGTCCTTTTGTCCCGTAAACCATAAATACACCGCCAACAAAAACGCAATCCCAGCGGCTACAATAAATTTATTTTTCATAAAAATTCTTAAATTATTTTTAATTACTCGACCGTATTCATTGTAGCATATTACAAATAAATACTTTCTTGCCCGTCCGTAGCTTTAGTGAAGGATTGCTCAACACCGTAGACCTGCCTGCCGGCATATTAGAATCGTGTTTAGGCAAGAAAATGAATATATTTATATTCCAAATCTTACGCTGACGGTATAAACTCTTTGTATGAGAAGCTTCGCATTTGTTGACGCCTCAAATCTGTTTTATGGTGGCGAAAAAAGTCTGGGCTGGAAAATCGATTATCAGAAATTGATTGATTATCTTAAAAAGAAATATGGAGTAAGCGCAGTTTTTTATTTCGGTGGGGTGGAAACTCACGACTTTACTTTTGATTATCTTAATAACGAAACGGTGTCTATTATAGGGTTAGAAAAATACTTGGTTAATATTCTCAAAAATAATGAGGAAAAGTTAAATGAGGCAGATATTGTATTAATTGGCAGACACTTAAAACGAGTTCGCTTTTATGAACGCCTGGAGAAATTTGGATATACATTAGTTTTGAAACCAGTAAAAACTTACGAACAAGAAGACGGTACAACTAAAAGAAAAGCTAATTGTGATGTAGATATGACTTTTTATTTAATGAAAGAAGTGGACAATTTTGATAGAGCGATCATCCTATCTGGTGATGGAGATTTTCTGCCAGTTTTGAAACACCTTAGGAAGCTTGGGAAAAATATTGAAATATTAGCTAGAGGCCCAAGAACCGCTAAAGAGATTCGCCAGTTTGCCGGCCCCAGCTTTAAAGATTTCGTGCGTTTAGAAAACGCCCTCAAATACAACAAGAACTAAAAGAGGCGGACATGCGAAATATCCGCCTCACGTTTAGTACTTCCAAATATAGGGCTAAAGGAGGTGTTAGTCAATAGACTTATCAACACCCCCCATCATATGTTCAATAACAATTGAGAGCAAGTCTTAGGAGGGATTTTGGCCATTTCGGCCAAGGAGTGTCGGATGCGGGCGGCTCAGTTGAGGACAAGTAATTAAAATAATTTTTCCGAAATCCGCTTGAACTCACGAATACTGGGATCGCGCCTTTTTCTTTTTAGTAAAATTTGCGCCAGTTGATTATGCGTTGTTCGCCATAAACCGATAACTCGATATTTTTCATCCAGTGTAACCAAAACGGCATAATGAAATTGGTGCTTTGAAAAAGTACTTATTCGCCCCTTGTTATTGTTTGCGCGCCGAGCCTTGATCTGATAAGTTTTGCCGCGGCCGTCTTTGGCATCATAGCCAGCAGTTCTCGGGTCGGCCATTAATTTTAGCCCAAGTTTTTTACAAACCAATAACTCTCCAACCTCGCCAGTGATGCCAAGATTTCTACCGGACAGCTTCTCGTATTCTAACGCCGCCGATATGGCTTGCTTTACTATTTTAAAAATTTTTAGGGTAATCCGAACCGTTCGCATATGAGTATTGTTTTGAACGCACCCAGGTCTCCGCCGGCTGGCGGATTCACCAAAACTAACTGCTCCTGAAATGGGGTTCTAACTTGTTTTTAGCTTAAAATAATACTTCCCAATATACAATATTTTACTTCAGGGAGCGTATTTGATATTTTTGAAGTAGCTTTTTGATATATAGCGGAGGTGAACATTGGCAAAGATTAGTTGGCCAAGACGAGCCATAAGCTTATCTTTCTGGATTTTTTCGGCCTGGTATCTTTACATAAGTGGAATAGCAACTCAAAGTTTGAATTTTGTTGATACGCTTATTAGTATTTTATTGGCGAATCTTATCTTTGTTTCAATCTTTACTTTTTACGCGGGAACTGGAAAGAACAAAGATATTCTCTTCCAAGAGGCCTTCGGCGCTGGGTCTGCACGATTTATTATTTCTCCTTTACCCGCGTTAGCACAAATTGGCTGGTTCGCGGTTTTGGTAGAAGCGGGAGGTGGGGCGCTGGCGAATGCTTTAAACGTTGCAACTGATTCCATAGTCGGAATTTCCCTCATTGCCTTGTACGGGTTAATCGCCACATGGATTGCGTGTCGCGGTCTCGGCACTATAGATCGCTTAAGTTTATTTGCAATTTTTGCAATGGTTGGATTTTTTGGCTGGGGTGCTTATAAAGCATTTTCTCAATTAGGCGCGTCAGGAATTTTCGGATATCAGCCTAGTGGATCAGCCGGCATATTTTTTGGAACACAACTTTTTCTTGCTGCTTTTATATCAGCTGCAGTGACTATTCCTGATTTTCTGCACGACCTTGGAAATAAGAAAAAAATATTTTTAGCTTCCTTTTGGGGACTCCTGCCAACCGCTGTAGCAGTCGGCGCTCTTGGATCAACACTCGCCATTATCGGAAAAGATTATGACGTGTTGAAAACCTTACAATTTTTGAGCGGTCCGTTTTTTATCTATCTGCTTTTTAGTATTGATAACCTCAAACCGATTGCTATTTTCCCCGTTGGCACCAGTTTTGCTAGCTTGCATAAACAGTCTGAAGATGTAGCAGTAAATGAAAAACGCCGTAAGCTTTGGACTATTGCGGGGGGAGTGATAGCTATTATTTTTGCAGAAATAGGCATCGTTCAGCATTTACCGGAGTGGCTTAATATCTTGAGTATTGTCTTCGCGCCTATTATTGGGGTTGTCCTTGCAAATCAATACATAGTGAAAGAGAATTCTACCGACAAAAGATGTCATTTTCTTGCTCTTTTAGCCTGGGGTGCGGGTTGCGCCGCATCTTTTGTACCTTTCGGAATACCAATGCCGCAATCTTTACTAGTCGCGTTTGCGATATTTATTCTACTAAAGAAAGTATTTCTACCCAGTTAATTATATAAGCCACCTTTTAGGTGGCTTATTTATATAATAAATTTAAATCGGTTCTGCGTCCCATTTGGCTTATAGTGCTTGCAATTCCGTAGCTTTAGCGAAGGCGGGTTTGCCCCCCATAGCGAGCGACTTGAGAGGTTATTAGAACCAGAATTCAGCAGTCCAAAGCACATATTTATATTCCCGCTTTAACGCATATCAACGCTTTCTTAGAGGCGTTCTCTCATCTTTCATTTCTCGTTTCACAGCTTCATCGTAATTTTCACCGCTTATGACGTGCCCGCCAACAGAATGGTCTAATAATCCATCTTTTTTGCGAAGCTTTCTAGGTGTATTGGTTTCGGTAGCCCTAATTTGCCCTACCTTGTTGTAAAAATACCAAACGGGTGATAGGATGTGCCTAGCTCGTCAGTTTACGAAATGGAGGACGCGAATGAGCTGGGTAGATAAACTCGTCAAAGGAAAGGTGCCTTACAAATTTGATGAGATAGTGAGCCTACGCAAGAAAAAGAAAACTTATTACCTTTGTCCAGAGTGCGGAAGCAAGTTAACGACCCATTGTCTCTGTCCAAAAGTGGATGCCGTATGCGAAAACGAACATAAGTGGCATTTGGAATATGACGCCACCACAAAAAAGTATTTTGTCAGAAAAGGACACTCTGACCACCTCTAACACGATAAAAAGTCTTATGACCTGCTTTTGCAGGTCTTTTTATTTTATTTATTTTTGGATGCACCTGGGTCTGCCCTCCTTTGCTAAAGATACGGAAGGGCGATGCCTCGCCTTCGCATAAAGTTTTGGCGGAGCTAAGCAAAACTAACTGCTTGCCTTGAACCTGCTTGCGGTGAGCTTGTCGAACCTGTCGAAGGGCTCCGCGCGCTTCACGCATTTAGAACCGCAATCTGGCAGATTCCCGGCAACATTTCTCCCTTCAAGATCGTGAACTACTGGTGAGAACCTGCCGTATTGAATCGAATTTGACGAAAACAAGAAGCCGGATCAATTATCCGGCTTCTTGTTTTTTCTAAATAGCGACTTGTTGTAGAAAACTGAGATAACAATCAATAACGCACCGGGTCCCCAAATCCACCACGCGCCACAAGTGCTTGCGAATACATATCGGCCGACATAGAGAAGAGCCGCACCGATAATCAACAATATAAGCGGCTTAGGATTTTTGTGTGCTCGGTAATCAAGAATAAAACCTACTGCGCCGAGAGCGATGAACCCGAACGCAATCCACTGCCATGCTGGGATTAATGCGCCAAGACCCAAATAAGTTAAAAGCGAGGCGGAACCAATCCAACAAAGAGGGCATACGCCTATTGCTCCAGCACCCAACACTGGGGCTAACATCGAAAGCAGTTTTTTGAAGAAGTTTTGCATATAGCTATTTTAGCAAGAAATACAAACTTTGTTTATTTTGCGAGCCATTAAATAAATCGCAATAAGCATTAGAGCAGTGACTCCAACGACAAAATACCAACGATAATCCAGGACAAAGACAACGCCGCCAAACCCTATACCAAAAATTGCAAACAGAGGCGCGAGGCACGAAGCGCAAAAAGCTGTACCTGCGATACCGGCAAAAAGAGCACCGAGCCCGCCGCCCACCGTTCCACCCAAACCCGCAACTTTTTTTCTCAACTTCATTACAAATACTTGCATAGTAATGAAAAGCGAGGATAGGCCAGACAAAAGTACAAGAACCGCATAGTCACGAGCAGTAAAAATCTTTAATTGATATGCAAGAGTATTGCCGGCCACCGTCCAGACAGGGATAAGGACAAAAAGGGCAAAGAAAACGGAAAAAAGAATAAGAAAAAGAATAGTATAGTTTATATTTTTGAATGGCTCACGAGTACCGAACCATATTGTTGTTATAATTTGCCTCATAGAAATTTATGTTTATGTTCGTCGCACACCTTCGCTTGATGGAAATAAGAAAAAATAACTATAAATGAAATGGCAATGATATGAGCGGAAATCAAGAAAATAAGCACTCTATCGCCAACAGCAATGGCGTGCGGCAAAATAAGTAATGTGGCGAAAAACCATAACAACCATGCTTTTACACTGATGCCATAGGCGCAATGTTTTGTAATCAAATGTACGATTTGAGGTATATATGCAATAGCAACCAGAATAGTTCCGATGAATGCGAGAAGTTCTAAATTCATATACAGCAACTCAATTTACTGATGTCTTTGGTAAATGACAATGCGGCAATTTTTATCGCCTCCGAAAGTGTCGGGAACATCGGCAGAGAATTCACCACATCGTCAATAGTATTTTTGTTCTTTACAATCATCATTCCGGTCGCGATCAATTCACCGGCATTCGGCGCGAGAATCTGCATGCCGACAATTTTCGGTGATTTTGTATCTACGGCCATATGAATCAGCCCTTCGGTGCGGTGCATAATAATTGCCTTGGGCACATTTTCAAAAGATATCGTCCGGCAGTTGCAAATACCTTGCTCTTTCATTTGTCGGCTCTCGCTTGTACCAACACCGGCGATTTGCGGGTCGGTAAAGACGGTGAACGGCACGGTGTCGTAGTCGATAGAGAGCGTAGCCCCCTTGAGTGCATTTTCCGCCGCAAGCGTACCTTCGCGTCCGGCTGTAGTTTCGTAACGAGCGGGAGCGTTCGTCACATCGCCAACGGCGTATATGGCAGGGTTTGTTGTCTGGAGCGTCTCGGTAACCACAATCGATTTTCGGTCATTCACCTCGACACCTACTGCCCCCAAGTTAAGCCCCTCTGTGTTGGCCGTTTTGCCGGCGGCAAGCAGTATTTCATCCGCCTCTACCGTTTGCTCTTTGCCTTCGGCGGTAAACGCAATAACTTTTTTGTTTCCTGCTTTGTATGCTTTTGTGATTTCTGCGTTTGTGATGATAGTCACGCCCTCTTTCTTGAGTACCTCCGTCAAACGATCTGTGAGCGGTTTTTCTACTTGAGGAAGAATAGACGGTCCGCGTTGGAGCACGGTTACCTTCGTGCCAAACCGAGCGAACATTTGTGCAAACTCCAGGCCGACCGGCCCTGCGCCGATAACAATCAACTCCTTGGGCTGTTTTGGCATTTTTAGAGCTTCGATATGAGTAACAAACCCTACTTCACGAATACCTTCTATCGGCGGGACATTAGCGGTAGAGCCGGTGGCGATAATAAATTTTTCCGCAACTAACTTCTCACCATTCACTTCCACCTCATTTTCGGAAACAAATTTTGCCTTGCCCTCAATGGCGACTACATGCTCTAAATTCTTTAAAACCTTTTCGTATTTTTCAATCCGCAATTTTTCAACCAGCGATAATTCATCTTGCACAACTTTTTGAAAATCAAAATTCTTTACTTCAATATCAAGACCGGGAATTCCATGATGTTTGGCATGATGCATCGTTTCGCCGGCCCAGAGAAGTGTTTTTGATGGAACACAGCCGACATTGACGCAAGTACCGCCTAGTGGCAGGCCGGCATTAATCATGGCAGTTTTTGCTTTTAGTTCGTTAGCGCGGATTGCGGCCGCAAATGCGCCTGCCCCGCCGCCGATAATAATGAGGTCGTATTTGGTCATGTATTTAATCGCCCCTTGAGCATTTTCACAAAAGGAGTTTTCTTTAATTGATAATAGACATTGCGAAAGTCCCGACGGTTTTCCACAATATCGGCTTCCTGAAGTTTTTTGAGCGTATGAGATACGGCAGAAATAGATACGCTGATAATATCGGCAATTTCTCCCACGGAAAGCTCTTTGTGTCGGCACAAGAGATAGCAGATTTTAAGACGGGTCGGATCGCCAACCATATTGAACTCACCGGCGCATTGCATAAGCGCGTCGTGGTTCTCAAGCTCTTTCTGAATTTTCTTTATGTCTCTGGTTTGCATACCTATTCAAATGATAACGAAAAAATAAAAAGAGCGCAATGCCCACAATCCACAATTACCCCGAATTACGAGCTGTATGCCCCCGTGGCGAGAGTTTGCCACCGGGACAGAGCCCTGCCTGCCGGCAGGCAGGGGTTATTAGAACCAGAATTCAGCAGTCAAAGGAGTGGGTTCATATTCCCAACCTCGCTTCATAATCATTTTAGATGCTGCGTTCTTATTGCAACAACGTTGAATATGTTGTGGAGTAGATAGCCAAAAATTCTACCACTTTTCGTGTAATCAACTTCTAGTAATTCTTCTGTATCTTCGGGCAAATCCGTAAAAAGAACGCTATATTTAGCACTATTATAGACTGCCTTGCAAGCTATGCCTGACGAGCTTTGATGTCTAAAATGTTTTGTGAGAGTTTTGTTAATTTTCTTTAACTCGGTAGTAAGATGCTTGGCACTTTTCTTATCTAGTTTGGCTATCTCGCACTGATTATTGTTATAACTTTCAAAACTTAAAACCACTTTCTGGCTTTCATAATCTGGAATCGCTGAGGATACAGCTGCTTTTTGTGGTATTTTTGTGTCCTCAAGTTCAGTAATTTCATCACTGACTTTCTTTAAGCTTTCGCTCATAGTATTCTCTTGCTTTATTCAGGTCTATTTTTCTACTTGATGGCTCTGCCGCAGTTAAGCCCTCTCTTGCTTCTCGCCAGGGCAGTTCGGAGTGAGTTAGGGCTTCCAAATATTCAGCGTCGTATTTTCCGTATACCTCCCAAACATCGTCCAGTAATTCCGATTGTTTTTTAGAAAATGAAAAATCGATATCAGATAAATCTGTCGTAATAGGATTGGATTCAAATCCTTTGAATCTCCTATATAAAGATGGGATTGCAGGACCGTGCACCCAAGCTTCAATGGATTCTCGGAAAAGTCGTTCTTTATTAATAACCAAAGACCAAACCTGTGCGTAATAAACCAGCTTCTGAAGCTTCTTGTTTGTTATCTTTTCTCCCTCATCTTGTGCCCTTTTAAGAAAGTATTGAGCAACTACCAGTGCATTAACTTGTTTTTTTGTCCTGCTCATAAAATTTATAAAAAAATAACAATAACGGAATCGGCAGTCAAGGTTGCCCTCGTATAGCTTGATTATACCATAGGGTCTCATATGTATACCGCAAATTGCGTTGCAATTCCATTACCCCACCCTGTCGCACACTATATTTTATTACTTAACTAATTCTTCGTAGCTATATGGTTCGTAGTCAAGGAAAACCCTATTTCCAAGCTTGCATTGAGGCACCCATTCCCTTTCATAGGTTTTGAAAGCGTCGGCTTCTGCTTCTTCATAGGTCTCACGGCAAGAAGTAGGAAATGGAGAGTCTGTGCAGTATGCCATCCTCATCAAAGTAAAATTATTTTGCAAGGTCTTTAATTCATTATAAGCGTCGGTGATGCAATTATTTACCCAACTTTCTGCCCTTGCCTCCTGTTGCCGCTCTATTTCAGCTTGCTCCTTGGCTTCTCGCTCTATCAACCGCTCTTGTTTTTCTTGTTCAATTTTTGTTTGTTGCTGCTTCTCAATGGACTGCTGTTTTAGGTATTGAACAACAACAAAGCTGAGGGCTAATACAATGGCTGATAACAAAATAGCTGTTGGGAGTGAGATTTTTCTTATATCCATTTTAATATCCTGGTTGCACAATAATGGTATTGCCTATCATCGTGGCGGACGAGCCGTCACTGCCGTATATTGTATTGCCAATTCGTGAATAAGATGTTCCGTCATCGCCATAGATAGTGTCCCCAATAACAGAATAGGTTGTTGGGTAAGAAGAAGTAGGAATTGTTGGCAAATTTGCGGCACCTAACAGAGAAAGACGAGAACGAATAATTTGCATATCTTGGGAATACTTACTGCGACACGCTGAGCCAAAAGCCAGCGTTTCTCCTTGATTTTCATTTTTCTATTACTTTTTTAACTTCTTCGCGGTCAGATTCATCTTATTCTTATCTGAATTTGAACTGGCGTTTATTCGCCTCTTGCAGAATTTTTAAGGTTGCTTGCACCGAGAGATTGTCGGAATGCAATAACACTAACCGCTCGCCT
>JACOXP010000011.1 GCA_016182295.1 Candidatus Harrisonbacteria bacterium
TTACAGTACTTGCAAATGCACTCGCCAAGTAAAACATCTGGTGCGCGAGCGTCTCAATAAGGGGCGCTCCTTTTTATTTTTATCCCCCATGACATCTCTACTTTTTCAATAACCAACCGCAGGGGTTTTCCTTATTTTAAGCCGTTTTTCTTGCTACGAGCCTGCCGAATTGGTCAAAATATTGAAAATGCCATGGGGGAGCAAAAAACTTGACAAATACCATGCTTCCATGCTATACTGCAATAAGTTTCGCGGTTCAGCCAACCTTTTGAAAGGAGGTTCGAGATGAAATGCCGTTACTGTAGTCAAGCAGGTGGCCACTATCAGTTGTGCCCGAAGCCTGGAACGCCAGAGATGGAGATGTGGGAGCGCGGATACCGAGACGGCGCTCGGGACAAGAGCAACTCTCCTTGGGCATTCAATCTCCTCTACACCATGGGGTATCGTGAAGGCAATCTTGCCTTTACGATGGAACTCGGGACCAGGCACGAGAAGCGCAGGCAGATGGGGTTGCCTGTCTAATCGCCAAGCCCGCTAGTAGCTATTAAGCGAACGCGGGTTTTCTTTGTCAAAACCTATCCCTACGCCCCATGACAACGCTACTTTTTATTGACTAACCCACGCGACTTTGCTAATTTGTTATAAGTTCACCCACTCCAACAGGAGACAGAGGATGGCAAAATCTGTATCACGACTCAGGAAGGGACAGATTGTTTGGATTGCGGTGCATGGAGCAGGCGTCACATCTTACGAAGAATACGTGGTAGATTCGGTAAGCAATGGCCGAGTACGAGTGCCTGATTTAAGCGGCCCTTTTGATGCCAAAACCGGAAAGTACCTTGGTGAAACATTTCCCGGATTTTCCCTTGAGCTCCTACTGGAAAAACCAAAGGGGTTCAAAAAACATTGATCGCTAAGGACGCACATGCGTCCTTTTTTGTTTCTCACGTTCCATGGCAACGTTACTGCTTATTGCCACGCAGATCACCCAAATACTGGAATCGCGGCACTCTTGTACCATCAATTTCTATTTCTTCAGAAAACATTTTTGCCGGACGCGCCCACAAATCAAAATCACCATATAATGCTCGATAAATCACCAATTCTTCCAGCGTTTCGCTGTGTCGCGCAATACCAATAACTTCATATTCTTTACCTTTGTAATGTCTGTATTTTCCTAGTTTTAACATGTTATTTCCTATGACATCTCTTACATTTTTTCTAGCTTGGAAATACCAAGAGTGTCAAAAACTTTTTCTAAAATTTGGCGAGCGGCCAGAACCAACGCCAATTTTCCCTCATCAATACTGCCTTTTTCGTCTATGACGCGCTCCTTTTCATAAAAATTATGAAACGCCCGCGCGATTTCCGAGGCATATCGAGTCAGCCGATGGACTTGGTAATCTTCGGCCGTCTGCCTAACAACATCCGGCCACTTCACCAACTCCCGAAGCAGCGCCAATTCACTCGCGCTTTCTAACTTCTTGATACTTGACGCTTGATGCTTGATACTCTTTATTTTCGCCTTTTCCAAAATACTTCCGCACCTCACATAAGCGTATTGAACGTAATAAACCGGATTTTTCTGTGATTTTTCTTTTGCCAAAGCCAGATCGAAATCCATGTGAGTGTCGGGGGAATGCATCAAAAAGAAAAACCGGACGGCGTCCTTTCCGACTTCCCCAACCAAGTCATCCAAGGTTATGAATTCGCCGGCGCGTTTCGACATTTTCACCTCTTTCCCGCCTTCAATCAGACGCACTAATTGGGTGATGATGATTTTCAATTTTTCCGGGTCAATACCCAATGCTTTAACGCCGGATTTTAACCGCGCTACGTAGCCATGATGGTCCGCGCCCCAAATATCAATTGCCAGACCGGATTCTCGTTTAACAAATTTGTCGTAATGATACGCAAGATCGGTAAGAAAATAGGTCGGCTGGCCGTCGGATTTCACCAGCACCCGATCTTTTTCATCGGCTATATCAGAGGTTTTGAGCCACACCGCTCCTTCTTTTTTCTCAAGCATTCCTTTTTTTTCCAAAAGATCCAGAATTTTTTTAACCTCACCGCCTTTGCGAAGCTTCTCGTATTCCGAAAACCAGATATCAAATTCAATGCCGACAATTTTTGTAGATTTTTGAATTTCTTTCAACAAAATACTGGCCGCTTCCCGCCCGGCCTCTTCGGCATTTTTGGATTTTATTTTTTTCGCCAAATCTTTAACATATCCCCCTTGATAGTGAGGAATGGCCCCCCCGCCTTCGCCAAGGCTTCGGCGGGCAAGCAAGACACTTTCTCCAAGAAGCTTCACCTGATTGCCGGCATCATTTATATAATATTCCCGAGTTACTTTATTGCCGGCAAGCTCTAAGACATTCGCCAAAACATCGCCCAAAAATCCTCCGCGACCGTTGGCCATAGTAAGTGGACCTGTTGGGTTAGCGGAAATAAATTCCAGGTTTATTTTCCTTGCCCGCCAAAGCTTCAGCAAAGAATGGGGTTTTTTCGATTTCAACACCCCGTCAAGCTCCTTTATCAGCGCTTCTTTGGAAATCCAAAAATTAATAAATTTACCTTTGGCTTCGACTTTGTCGAATAAATTCTGCTTGTCCGCCGAAGCTTTGGCGAAGGCGGAAGCTTGTCGAAGGATTTCATTTGCCAGTTTCTGGGGGTCGCCGCCAACCGAAAAGGCGACATTTGTCGAATAATGCCCGAACTCCGGCTTTTCCGAAGCCGTCACTAAAAATCTTACACCGTCGCCAACGACTTTTTTTATTATTTCTTCAATTTTACTTATCATTCCCTGTCCTTACTCTACTACAATTATTTCCATGACCCAAAAGGCCAGATACGATAATTCTAAATTTTGAAAATAAAAATGCCTCGCAGGATTACTCCTGCGAGGCACATGAATTGTGTCCAACCGTCCAACGGTCTAGGACTCGCACACGACGAGAAAACGATCGCCCTCACCCTACTCAAACCCGTCCCAATCGAGGCTCAAGTACCGCCCGCCGCCTGGGGCGGTGACGGCTTTGTGGCCGCAAACCCGCCGGAACTCTTCACGGTTCACTCCCTGCAGATTTGCGCAAAGCAAATCCGACAACAGACCGGACTCCAGCAGGTCCTGCAACTGTTTAGCAGGCGTCTGCTTTTGCAGGATCAGGTTCAGCACCTGATTCCCTTGTGCCAAGGTTGCGTCTTTCATCGCAACTCCCTTCTTTAAAAGTGCTTACCGCGAACTCTCGCGATCAGACCCTTAAGAAACCTTAAGTTGCCCAAAGATTAACATATTCAATAAAATTAATCAACCTCGCCTCTAGTAAGTTCAACAAGTAAGCGCGCCTCTATCCACTCTCTTCAGCAGCGCTATCCTATCGGATAGTACTATCCGATAGGATAGCAGGTTTGTTAATTTCTGCCCTTGCCTGTTCCACCTCTCCGATACTTTTTCGGCAACGTTGGGTTGTATTTCAAAAAATTCCAACGCGGGCCGCTGATCTGCGGAGGGTTTTCTAAAATAAAGGCTAGGTGGTCAAGCCATTCCGAAAAAATTGATTCGGATTTCTGATTTTTCACCTCGGAATGAAGGATTTTTGTTTTCCGATCACGATTCAGCGCGTAACGGCTTTTATATTCTTGATTGGCTAAAATAGTTTTCTTAACGGTGCTTATCGTCACAGGCGATATCCATAATTTCTCGCCTATTGATTTATACGAATGGCCCTTTTTAACAAGCGAAAGTGCGGCCAATCTCCGCGCGACGCTTTCTCTTTCTTGGTCAGTCAATAGAGCGTTGAATAAACCGCCAAGCTCCCGAGTGGATTTTGCCTTAGAAAATTCTTCCAGTATTTTTTCCCAAATTATGTCTTTTAATCCTTTTGAAGTTCTAATTGGTTTCATAATTATTTTTCCACTATCCGATAGGATAGTATCCTAAATAAAAACAATGTGGTTTGCAAGCGGCACTATCCTATAGGATAGTGCCGCGGAGTAATGTAATGGGGTAACGGGGTGAGGAGGGGTGAGGAAAAGCGAGAAGAGATGGATTACTAATCTCTTAAAAACTCTCGGCCCCAGCCGCAGTATTCACATTCGCCGTGGGTTTTTGGCATCGGGCCTTTGATGACTTCTACCGCTTCTCGCAAAACTCTGACCGCTTCATTTGGGTCAATGGTCACTCTTTTCGGCACCACTTCAAATTTCACCATCCCGTTTTCAGACACCACGCTTGGGAAATAATATATAAGGTAAGCGTAATTGTCGGGCTTCATGTTATTTTCTCTAAGCAAAAGTCCGTAGCAGTTGAGTTGATTCTGATAAAAACTTTCGCCGCCTTCCTTCGGAGGAAAACCCCGAGTTTTATAGTCCAATGGAATAAAGAGTTTTTTGGAATTTATTCCGAGGTCGTCCAAAGCGCCGCTCAAAGTGGCGCCGCTTTCCGGATCGCTCCAAGTAAGTCCGGTGCGCCAATTGCGCCATTTATTTAAAAGCTCGATATCGGCAAAAAGCTCCGCGTCAATTTTTCCATCCACTTCCGGCGGCATTTTCCCAACTTCGCGGTATTTATCGAAATAATCTTTAATGACCAAATCCATTCCGCCCGGCAAAGAAGGGAAAATCCCCCGCGGCCGGTGGATGTTTTCTTTTTGATCAAGCCAAAAGCATTTCGGACATTCTAAGAAAACATTAAGCGCCGAGGGTGAGAGCCGGATTTTGCCGTCTTTAGAAACCATTTGTCTTATTGTACTATAATAGTTCTATGAACGCATTAGCGGAAAATAGAAAAGCTTTCTTCAATTACGATATTATTGAGACCCTCGAAGCGGGCATTGAACTCAAGGGCTTTGAAGTAAAAGCGGTAAAAGCCGGCAAGGCGAGCATCGTCGGCGCTTTTGCGACTATGAAAGGCGGGGAAATTTTTTTAACCAATGCCGATATCCCGCCCTATCAGCCCAACAACACTCCCTCCGGTTATGAGCCGACCCGCCCGCGCCGGTTGCTTCTAAAAAAATCGGAAGTTAGCTACCTAACAGGAAAGCTCCAGGCCGAAAGGTTGACATTGGTGCCAATAAAGTTGTATACTAAGGGCGGTCGGGTGAAAGTAGCGCTCGCCTTGGCCCGCGGAAAACGGAAATATGAAAAGCGGGAAAAGATCAAAAAGCGCGAGACCGAGAAAGCCATCCGACGGACGTTAAAAAAATAAAATATTTTAGGGAGTGATCGGCTTCGACAAAAGAAATTTCTGATATGTTGCAGGTCGAGCTGGTCCGGCGCTCGTTAAACTCTGGACCAAACATTTAATTGCTAACCAAAAATTAGCTCTTGCCTACGCTTAATTGACGCGGGCCATCGGCGGTTTCATTCCTCATGAGACCATCACCGGTGTTATACTCGAGGATCGTGTTTGAACAGTTCGCTTCGTACTAGTCAAACACTAAAGCCAACGAAGCAACCTTAAACTTGTCGATGACATATTGGAAATCTTTTGGATGTGGGTTCGATTCCCACCACTTCCACAAATAAAAATGACCCCTGGGGGTCATTTTTGGTTTTCGTTTTTTTCTTTTTCCTTATTTCTCTGGTCGGTAATTTTATCGGCAAGCGTCTTGGCAAGATCACGACCGAGCTCATTGAGGGCCTTTGTCCGCTTCTCCCGACTGATCAAAACATCCAAACCGGCAGAGGCTTCCTTAGTGAAGTAGAAAAGGAGTTTATTTTTGTAATAAAGTTCAACTTTGATGTAAATAGTGAGCGTAAGGTTGGCGGAATAAGCGCCGCGCAATTTGATATGCATCGACTCGTCTTCGAGCTCTGCGGTTTTTGATTGCTTTGCCTTGTCCCGTTCTATGTACGGCTTTGGGTGGTTTTTGCAGGTTACCAATTCCAATCCTTGTTCTGTCAGTTTTGGTTCCACTTCTTGACGGACCCGTTCAAGGTTCTTGTCGAATTTCTTCCGAAGTTTTTCCATGATTTCTTCGCTCTCGGGCAATAATTCTTTAAATTCCTTGTCTTTGTACAATTCAAAACACTCAATGCAAATTTTATTGTTGTCGGGCGGTATTTGATTCACTTCCACCAGTTGACCGCTTCGAATCGCGAACCCGCAACACACCGTGGCGGTAAGAGCGCTGACGCAAATAACAATGATCATTGCCACGCGGAATTTCCGCATACAACCTCCTTCAAGGAACTTTTCGAATTATAGCGCTTTTGTGGATTAGTACCTACTTTTGACTTGCTGAAGCCTATTTGTTATAGTTTCTACTATCCAAAATCCCAAAATAAACAACCAAATAACGTCTTCAGAATTGATAGTGATCGACGAAACGGGCGCGGGTCTGGGAAAAATGACCAAAGAAAAAGCTCTGACTTTAGCGAAAGAAAAAGGGCTTGATCTTATTGAAATCGTTCCTTCCGCCAAGCCGCCAGTCGCGCGCATTATGAGTTTTGATAAGTTCCGCTATCATCAGGAAAAAAAGCTCAAAAAGCAGCGCGTCCAGCAAAAGACACAGGAAATGAAGCAGGTGCAAATCAGCGTTAAAGAAGCCAAGCACGATCTTGAAATGAAAGCCGGCCGCGTCAACAAGTTTCTTGAAGAAGGTCATCCGGTGGAAATTATGATGGTCTTGCGGGGCAGGGAAAAAGCCAACAGGGGCTTCGCTCATGAGAAATTGGATACTTTCGTCAAACTGATCAATCCCGAACACAAGGTGATCATGCAGCCGAGATCGGGAGGACGAGGAATAATAATGCACGTCGCTAAAAAATAATTAGACAAGTTCACTACAACAATGGTTAAAAATAGTATTTCCAGCAGAATAAAAGTTACTAAAACGGGAAAGTTAATGCGCAGAAAAATGGGGCAGGGTCATTTTCGCGCCAAAAAAAGCGGCACCGTCCTTAATCGCAACAGCGGGAAACTGGAACTGCACGCAAGCGATAAAAAGGTCCTCATCAAGAAATACGGACTGTAATGCCAAGAGTTAAACGAGGAAAAATCGCGACTAAAAAAAGAGCTAAAATCCTTCGTTACACGAAAGGTTTTCGCTGGGGCCGCAAATCAAAAGAGCGGGCCGCCAAGGAAGCGCTTCTGCACGCTTGGTCTCACGCTTTTCGCGGCCGCAAACAGCGCAAACGCGATTTTCGAGCGCTTTGGAACGTCAAAATCAATGCTGCCAGCCGCCTTTCCGGAATAAAATACAGCAAACTTATTAATCTATTGAAAATGGCCAATATCAAATTGGACCGCAAAATTCTCGCGGATTTGGCTCAAAACGAACCGAAGGTTTTTGAAAAAGTAGTTGCTTCAGTTAAAAAATAGCCGAGCCTAAATTACGGGTTCTTGATGGGAAATGCCGTGCTTTCCGGAATGCGTGGAGCCCTTTTTCAGGAAATTGTAGGCCGTATCCAGGATATGGACATTTTCTTGATATTTGGATAAAAGCTTTCTCGCTTCGGAATAAGTAAACCAGCCGTATCCCTCATGTTCGTCGGAAACCGTAATGTTGGGCTGACGGGTTTCCGCTAGAAATAAAATAACCACTTTAAAAATCTGATCCTTTCCGCGGCGAAAACTAAAGCGTTCGTAAGCCCGAAAATTTCTTAATTGTCGAAGCTCGCTCGCTTTAAGGCCGGTTTCTTCCTTGGCCTCCCTAAAAGCGCTTTGCCAGCTCCGCTCGCCTGATTCCATTTTGCCCTTGGCGAAATTCCAATAACTCCGTCCGTGATATAAGAGCAAAAATTTTATCCCTTCGCGGGTGCGGCGGAAGATGATGATCCCCGCCGAAATAATTTTACGCACTCCCTTATTATAAGGGATTTCGCGATTTTTTTCTATGACGAATAAAGAACCAGACGCCGACTCCCAAAATTAAAGCTACCAGCAAAATCCATTGATAACCTCTGACAAACTCCGCTACTGCCGGCCATTGTTTGCCGAGAAAATGCCCCAAGGTGACATAACCGCCAGTCCAAATCATCGCTGAGAAAACCGCTATTGGCACAAAAACCCGATAAGGAAGGTTTAAAATACCGGCGGCGACGGAAACATAGCCGCGAAGATAGGGAGTCATTCGGCCGATAAAAATCCCCAGCTTATCGTGTTTGATTAACCTTGCCTTAATTATCTCCAGTTTTTTGTTAACAAATTCCCATTTTTTAATACGTTCCATAATAAAATGTTCGAAAAAATAGAATACTGAGAAAAGACAGGTTGTTCCGATAACGTCCGCTAAAACGGTTACAAGAAACACTATCCAGAAATTAAGATCTCCGATTTCGGTCAACGCTCCCGCAAAAATCAAAACCAACTCGTTGGGCAGAGGGACGCCAAGTTCCTGCAAAAAAACAAGTAGAAAAATTGCTAAATAGCCGTATTCATTTACAAAACCAAGTAATCCGCCGTCTGGCATATTATTTCAAAAATTTTAACATTTTTTCGATCGGCCAGGCGTTAATTATATCATTTTTTTGCGCCCAACCGCGACGCGCTTGGGCTATTCCAAATTCCAGAAATTCGAATTGGCTGGCCGAGTGCGCATCGGAATCAATAGTCATCTTAACGCCCAAATCAACGCATTTTTTTATGTACTCATCTTTCAAATCCAGCCGATCCGGAGACGCGTCTATCTCCAAAACTGTTCCGGTTTTTTTGGCCGTTTTTATAACTTCATCCATATCAACGTCGTAAGCTTCGCGCTTGTGAATTAGACGGCCCGTCGGATGAAAAATAATATCCACGTGGGGATTCGCCATCGCCTTCTTTATTCTCTCCGTCTGATCTTTCCGGGAAAGGTTAAAAAGTGAATGGACGGATCCGCCGACAATGTCCAGTTTCTTTAAAATTTCATCCGGTAAATCCATGCCGCCGTCCTTCAAAATGTCGCATTCGGTGCTTTTCAGGATTCGGAATTTGCCGCCAAATTTTTTATTCAGCGAATCTATCTCGGCCATTTGTTTCAAAATTCTTTTTTCGTCAAGCCCGCCGGTCATAGCCAAACGTTTGGTGTGATCGGTAACGGCGATGTATTCAAGACCGCGCTCCATTGCCGCTTTGGCCATTTTCTCGATGGAATCAGCGCCATCGGTCCAGTTGGTTTGCGTCTGTAAATCGCCTTTGAGGTCTCCATAGCCGATAATTTTCGGCAGCGCTTTTTTTTTCGCCGCGGCTATTTCTCCGGTCATTTCCCTCATCTCCGGCTCCACATAGTCCAGGCCAAGCGCTTTGTAAATTTCTTCTTCGCTCTTCCCAGCAATATTCTTTTTTCCTTTATAGAGCCCGTACTCGTTTAACTTATAGCCCTTAGAAATGGCGATCTTGCGAAGCTCGATATTGTGATCTTTAGAACCGGTAAAATAAGCCAGCGCCGATCCGTAAGATTCTTTGGACACCACTCTCACGTCAATATCCATCCCGTTTTTTAAAGTAACGGACGACCGGGTTTCCCCTTTGGCGAGCACCCTGCCGACTTCCGGCATCGAAACAAAATAATCCATAACAACTGCCGGTTTATTAGATATTACTAAAATATCGGCATCCCCCACCGTTTCCTTCCAGCGCCGCACCGAACCGGCCACTTGAGCGGCCTCTACGCCCTTTAGTCCGCGCAGACGCTTTTCCACATCTCTGATAACTGGCAAAACGAATCCCAAAACGAACCGTCCTCCGGATTTTTTGACGAACTCCAATCCTTTTAAAATATTTTCCTCGGTTTTTTCACCGAACCCTTCGAGTTTGGCAATCTTTCCGGCTTTAGCTGATTTTTCCAAATCGGAAAGATTTTTCACGCCAAGTTTTTTGTATAAAACTTTTATCTTGCGCGGTCCCAGCCCTTCAACTCTGGTCAAGCTAGCCAGATCAACGGGGGTCTTTTTTTTGAGATCCTGGTGATATTTGCATTTTCCGGTTTTTAAAAGCTCTTCTATTTTTTCAGCGATGGAGACTCCCACGCCCGGAATATCTTCAACACTTTTCAGTCCTCCTTTTTTATAAATATCGGCGACTTCTTCTTGGAGACCTTCTATCGTCTGGGCAACTTTTTCATACGCGCGGGGTTTAAATTGAACCCCCTGCATATCCAGATACTCGCCTATTTCGTAAAGGATTTCGGCAATCTCATCATTACTTAAGCGGCGCATGATCTTTGATATAAATTTCCTGCGGCTGATTGGTTTTTTGCTTCGGGAAAATTATATCGGGCACCGCGAAAATTAAAGCGGCCGCCGCGAAACAAAAGAACGCTGCTAGAAAAAACACCGCGCTGAATCCAACCCAGCTGGCAAGCGCGCCTCCGGCCAAACCGGTGATTCCCGAAGCAATGCCGACCGTGGTGCTGTTTAGAGACCAATCAAGCGATTCGTGTTTCTTATCCAAGTGACGGGAAAACATTCCGGTCCAGGAAGGCACGTATAATCCAAAAGCTATCGCGTGAACTACCTCAACGGCATAAAGCTGCCAAACTTCTTTAATTTGAGAAAAAAGCAAAGCGGTGACGCCGGCTAATACTAAACCACCGACCAAAACGTAAAAATCATCTCTTTCGCCGTCGGTCTTATCTAAAAAATTGGCTATTGGTATTTGAATAAGGGATTTGACTATCCAATAGATTGCGGCGGAAATGCCAAGAGTTACAACTGTGGCGCCAACAACTTGATTAATAACGAAAACGGCAAAAATCGGCAAAATGAATCCCCAACCTCCTATAAAAAGCAGATCGGAAAGTACGAAAAATTTAACAAATCTGCTGACGGTAACGTGTATGTCAATTTCGAATTTCATCGTTATTTCTATTTTTTATTAAATACGAATTTTCCTCCTTTTAATGATACTACCAAATTGCTGCCGCGCACCACTTCTCCTTTGAGCACTTTTTCGGCAAGAACACTTCGTAATTTGTCGGAAATCACGCCGCGAAGCGGACGGGCGCCAAAAACCGGATCATATCCCAATATTGAGATTTCTTTCACGACCTTCTCGTCGAATTCCAGGTCAACGCCCTGGCCTTCCCGCAAATTGGCCGCCAGGTCGGAAAGCTGGATTTTGGCGATTTTGGCGATATGTTCTGGCAGAAGAGAACGAAAAACAATAATTCCAGAAAACCGGTTTAAAAGCTCTGGTTTGAAATAGGTCGTCAGCTTCTTTTTAAGATCTTCGGAGATTGTTCGCATTTCTTTCCCGCTTTCAATTTCGGATTTTACAAATTCCGAATGGGCGTTGCTGGTGGAAATGATAATGGTATTGGTAAAATCCACCGTCTTTCCCAAACTGTCGGTCATTCTACCGTCGTCAAAAACCTGCAGAAAAAGATTTAAAATATCCGGGTGCGCTTTCTCGAATTCGTCGAGTAGAATCAAGCTGTAGGGCTTTTCTTTAATCGCGTCCGTTACATTGTCCAAAAGTCGGTTTACCGTTGATTTATCCTGATATTCCGACATATCGAAACGAACCATCGCTTCGGAAGAGCCGAACTGAATTCTGGCGAGAATTTTAGAAAGTTCGGTTTTACCGACGCCGGTTGGGCCGACAAAAAGGAAACTGGCGATCGGCCCGCCTTTTCGCCCAAGACCGCTTCGATATTCTCTCAACGATCGGGCAACTGCTTTAACCGCTTCTTCCTGATCAATCAGCCGCCGATGGATTTCGTCTTCAAGATTCAAAAGTTTCTCGGCCTCGTCTTTTCCGGCGCGATGGATCGGCACGTTAATTTTTTTCTCCGCGACCGCTATCAGATCTTCGGCATTAAGCACTTTGTCGCCCTTGCCACGAACATCGGCCAAAGTTTCCTTTAACAAATCTTCGGCGCTGGCCGGCAAAAGTTTCTGATGAAAGTATTTTTTAGCGAGCGTTACCGCTTGTTTGATAGCGGCAAAGCTGATAATCGTTTTGTATTCCTTCTCCAAAAGCAAACTGCTGTAAACCAAAAATCTGATAGCTTCCGCTTCGCTGATTTCCTCAACGCGTATTACTTCAAAAGCGCTGACAAAATCGCTATTGGTTTCTATTTGTTGCTTGAATTCCCGCGGATAAGTCGATCCAATCACGGAAAAAGCGCCGCCCTTAATCGCCGGAATGAAAGCATCGGCCGCGCTTAACCGCTGGGGGCCGGAGGTCTTTAGCAGATTATGAATATCGGGGATGTAAAGCACAATGTTGCCGGCGGAAACTATTTCGTCAATGACTTTTTTGACGCGCTCTTGGATTTCCGCTTCTGACGCTCCGGCAATCAAACTGCTGATTTCCAGTTTCACCAAACGCTTGTCAAAAAGCGGCTGGGGCACTCTGTCTTTGACAATCTCAAAAGCCAAATGGGCGACCAGCGTTGATTTCCCCGATCCCGGCTCGCCAACCAAAAGCGCGTTCGGCCGGCCCGGCCTCGAAAGAACATCGACTAAACGATCGTATTCGTTCGCGTGGCCGATTAGAAACCCGACTATTTCCAAACGAGCGAGATCGGTAATATCTTCGGCGAAACGGTCCAGAAACGGCGTCGGGCGAGCCGTCCAGGAACGGTTCATCACCCGATGGCGCAATTTATACGGCCGTCCAACCAGTCCCACCAAACTCGCCGGCATTTTTTTCAATTTCCAGAAAAGTGAGCGGTAGCGGCTGAAAATTAGCGCATGCTCGAGGTCTTCATCGTCTATTTCCAAGAGATCAAAAATTCGGGAAATTTTTTCTCCCCCCACGACGCTCAACGCGGAAAACAAATCTTTTGGCTCGATTTGATTGCTTCCGAATTTATAAGATTTTAAAAACGCGGTTTTAATTAAATCTTCCGCTTGTTTCAGAATATCGGCGCGGGAAGCTTTTTGGCTTTCGCCGCCCTTCAAAGCATTGTCAATTTGATCAATCAATTCTTCCGGCTTGGCGTCCATTCTTAAAAGACCCTCTCGAATATCTTTTCGTCCGGCGAGACGACGCGCCGCGTAAAGGAAAAATTTTTCTCCGTCCAGCATTGCCCTGTCAAACGCCCATTCCACTACTCCGAAACTTGACGGGGGAAGATAATAAGCGGCATTAATCGCGCCTTTCGGCAAATTCGCCAAAGAACGTTCCGCGCGGCCCCAATGAAAAAACCGATCGATTAAAAAAATAATTATTAGAATTCCGGCGGCGCGAAGCAGGGACAAATCGCTCAAAACACTAATGATTGATCCGACTATGAACACGCCGTAAACGGAAAAGGAAACCAGACGGACCACAAAACGTCCCGCGATGGTCATCTTCAGCCGCGGTTCTTTAAAATAAATTTCTTGTTTTAACGCGTTCATGATTGTCTTCCGAAAATTACAATTAAATAAATTGGAGCCGCGGCCCAAGCAAGATAAATCGCGGCGCCTGTTAAAACTATAAAAAGATAAATAGCGCCGCCTATCAAAATTCGGCCGGTCCGGAAAATAAATCCCAGTAAATAGCCAAGAAAATTGTAATCCTGATAAAGCGGTTTAAAGAGATTGCGAAGCGTTATTTTTAAAGCGAAGGATCGGTCAAGCCGCTCCAAAGCAGTGAGGGTTTTGTGGACAACCGCGAAAAAACCATCAACATACCAGTGCCGAATAAATTCGAAAACGCGATAAAAAAATCTGATTATAAGGTAAAATGCGGAAAACGACATTACTTATTATATTAAGGGAAAGACGGCTCAATACCAAGAAACCTTATTTTTCTTAAATAAATTTATAAGCCTTACCATGGTTTTTCCAACATGCGATGCGTCTTCGTTTGCCCACTTGGGATGGCCCTCTTTAGCTGTAATCGACCCTCCTGGCGCCCACATAATTCCCCACGGAGGAATTAAAACTCCCATTTGCGTTAATGCTGCCACCATAGATATCGCCGCCATCTCCATTCCTCCTTCATTTTCCTTAGATGCCGCAATAAAGGCGGCTACCTTTCCTTCTAATTTGAAGTTGTCATTTTCTAAAGCGGTCAAATGATCAATGAAATCTTTCATAACACCGCTCATGTTTGCCCAATAAACTGGGGTGGCTAACACCAGCCCATCAGCCCTAATCAGATCAGGATAAATTTTTGTTATTCCATCCTCCGGCATATTTGCCGGCACTTCTTTTTCGGGATCTTCGCTGTATAATCCTTGCTCATGAATGATGGAAAGATCATATAGATGAACTAATTGGGTTTCCGCGCCGTTCTCCCGCGCGGCTTCTAAAACTTCCATCAAAAGTTTTGCCACCAAACCATTTTTATGAGGAGAGCCATTAATACCGATTATGTGTGCTTTTTTTATTGACATCCTTAAAATATATTACTTATAAAGTATATCAAAAAAGCTTGGATTGCGGAGCTTCCTTTTTTTGAAACGCTTCAACGGGCACCTCTCTTAAAAGCTCGTCAAATTTTTCCAATATTTTAGGTAGTTTTTTAAATTCCGCCTCGTATTCCGAAATTAGATTGGGGTTACGAAGAACCGCGGCTGGGTGATAAAAAGGGACGAAGAGGCGGCCGTTCATACGAAAAACCTTGCCGTGATCGCGGCTGATTTTGAGATTGGGATTGAAATAAGCCATGGAAAAACGGCCTAAAGTGGCGATAATTTTGGGGTTAATAATTTCTATTTGCTTTTGAAGATAGGGCTGGTAAGTCGCAATCTCTTCCGGCAAAGGATCGCGATTATTGGGCGGCCGCCGTTTTACTATATTGGTAATGTAAACATCTTCGCGCTTCCAGCCGATCTTTTCGATCATTTTATTGAGTAATTGACCACCGCGTCCGACAAACGGCCGCTTTTGGATGTCTTCTTGTTCCCCCGGTGCTTCTCCGATAAACATCACCGCGCAGTCGGGGCTTCCCTCTCCGAAAACTAAATTGGTAGAAAGCGACAAGGATTTGTCACCGGTCATCTCTGATTCTATTTTTTTTAATTCTGTTTCTTTATTCATAAAACCGATTTCAAACTTTCTAAGATAATGTTGTAACTATCTGGATCGTGAAAATGACCCCAATTATTATAAGTAACGAGTGTCGCGCCCAATTCTTTGCTTATATCCACTCCTTGCTGGTAATCAATGGCTTCATCGTCGGTGGAATGTAAAACGATAAACTTTTTAGCTAATTTTTTTATTTTTTCAATATCAACGGGATATTCAAAAAAATCCGGATAAGGCCCAATTCGATTGAGGGCGCAATTATTATTGAAAGGCGCTATTAAGAGCACTGTGTCAGCTTTTTTCTCGAATTTATCCAAATACAATAATACCGCCCGTGTTCCCAAGCTATGCCCGATTAAAATAATCGGTTTTGAGGTTTTTCCCGCTTCTTCGTTGATAACTTTCAGCCACTCGGCGCTGTGAGGGCTTATTCCACCCGGAAGGTCGGGGATAGAATAATCCAGTCCTAATTTATTCAGTTCTTTGGAAATGTTCGGATACCAATCCCTCTTTGAAGAAGACGTATATCCATGAACAAATATAATTTTCTTGTTCATTTTGTGCTCTCGGGGGGAATCGAACCTCCACCGCCTCCTTCGGAGGGAGGCATTCTATCCATTGAACTACGAGAGCTAGTTTTGAGCCAGAGAACTTGCCTTATTTAATCCTAAAACCAAGCCGATCGTCAACCAGAGCATTAGCCAGCCGGGCTGAAGATCCCATAAGAAATGATCGGTGAAACCGAAAATTAAAAGAGCGCCAAGCATAAACGAGGCGATACCGCCCTTGTAGGAAAACATATTGCGCGCGAGAAACAGCAGAAAAGCCGCCGCCCCGAAAATGCTTATCTCTGCCGCCATTAAAATATAGAAATTGTGTATCGGTTGCTTCTCCCACGGCTGGTTCAGGCCGTATTTTTGATACAATCCGGCTGATTCGGAGTAAAAAACCTGATTCCCTAATCCAACGCCCAAGGGATGATTTTTAATCAAGTCCCAGCCGATACGATTGTAATCAAAACGCGCGGCGATTGCTGACTCCTCCAAAGAAAAAGTCGCTCGGGGCAGAATATAATCTTTAAACTGCCAGAAGAAAATTCCTAAAATCGCGATTAGCAAAATCAGCAAGCGCGTTGACTGAATGACGCGAATCCTGAAAAAAAGCGAATAAAAAATAAATATAATCGAGATGGCAAGCGTGATCAGCCAGGCCGATCGCGAAAAGGAAAATAGAATGCCGAGCAAAATAATAAATATCGCGGAGCCGAAAAATAAATCGCTTAAAAGGTTCCGAAAAGAAGAAAAAATTTTCCATTCTGAAGCGCGGCGAAGCCAGAAAAAATAAGCCGCCAAAAGTCCTACGATTAGAAAGCCTGCCAGAACATTGGGATGGGGCAGAGTGCCATAAGCCCGCAAAAACTTTCCGCCATCAATATCCACCTTGGCTACTCCCGCCAGAGTTGGACTCAAAGAGGACTCGCCCAGGAACGAAAGGCCGAGATCGGATTGGAGCATAAATTGTCCGACGCCGATTATCGTCTGGAAAATGGCGGCTATAACAAGGATTGCCATTATAAAACTGGGTTTGACGGCTTCAACGCTCAACGCTTTGTAAATCGCCGTCGCCGCCAAGATAGCCATCAAAAAACGAATGAATACCGCGATGTGCGCCGGGCCGTAAAAAAGCGACGCTCCGATAGCAACCACGAAAATCGCCAAGAAAATCAACCCTTTCGGCGACCTACCGACTTGGGGTATTTGCCGTTTCGTGAAAATAACGGTTATTAAAAACAGAATCAGAAAAACGTCGCTGATCCGCTGGGCCAGCGGAATGGAAAGAAGGAAACCGATTAAGGAAACTTTAAGAAAATTCGATAATAATTTCTGCCACATCGCTTGGTTCCGGCGCGAATTTCACGCGGGATTTTAATTTGCTAAAAACACTTTTTATTTTTCTCGCAAGTTTGTTGGCAAGCTCGTTTTCGGTTGTGGTGATTACCCAATTGCCGCTGACTTTTTCCACTTTGATTACCCGATCCATTGGATCGCGGTCATAAGCGCGATCGCCAAATCCGCTAACTAACTCTTCAAGTTTGGCAACGGAATTACTCGGAAAATTTTTTATCGTGATCCGGCCTTCGTATTGATGATTTTTAATCATCTGGCAAGCCGGGCAGGGCAAGAAACGCAAATTTTTCTCTTTTTTAAATTCAGAAATGCTGATGGTTTCGGATTTGTTTAATTTCTCCAAGCCATGATGCCAATGTTTCTTCCAATAAACTGCGCCGCAGTCGGAACAAATCAAAATTCCTTTTTTCGCGTAAAATTCCTCAACTTCACTTCGCGCTTTGGGAAGCTTAACGTCGTAGGTTTTTTTAAAAATTTTCGCCACGTTTCTAAATTAAACTGATAATTTCGTAAATGATCGCGATTTCAAATACCAACAGCAACGGCGCCACCCAGGGTTTCTGAAGGATCGAAAACTTATTGGCTCTTAGCCACATAATAATTAAGAAAATTCCCTCCAATCCCAAAAAAATCCCGCCGACAATGCCCACCATTGCGATAAAATTGGACAATCCCGCGAAATATAAAGCCAGAGGCGCGAAAAACACCAACCCGAACTGCAGCCAACGGGGGAAACGCAAATCAAAAGCCAAGCTTTTGTAAATATCGAAACCGATAGTTATATAAGAACTTAAGAGCGATAAAATTCCGAGAATGCCGATCGCGATCATAATTTCGGCCGGCACAAAAACGGTTAAACCGGAAACGGCGTCTTCAGAAACCAGCGGGGAAACCGCCAGAACGCTAACCACAAAAAGACCGTAAACAATCGCCGGTATGACTGTCCCCCAAACAATGGCTTTTCTCGCTGTGGACGGACTTAACTTCATCATTGATGGAATGGCTACCCGACCGGAAAGGGCGAATAAAATCGCTCCGAAAGGCAAAAATACTTGGAACCAATTTGGCGCGATAGGAATACTCTCAAAAAAACGGGCGCCGGTCAGAGCCAGAATAAACACGATGATAAAAATTCCTATCATTCCAGCGGTTATTAAAAATTCCAGCCAGGCAATCTTGCGCAAACTAAGAAAAATCGCCGTTGAACCAAGAAGCCAAAAAATAATCATTTTTTCGATGCCTTCGCCAAAACCGGTAATCAAATTGGCAAAACTCTGGGCCAAAATCAGATAAATAGTCAGCACTAAAATCATTTCGACAATAGTCATTAAAATCGCCAGCCAAGACCAATTTTCTCCAAGATGAATTCTGGTATAACCAACAAAACGGTGATCGCCTTTAGTTTTGGAAACAACATCGGCGTACATGAAATAAACGGCGATGTAGACCGCGGCAGCCAGAGCTAGATAAAAAAAGCCGATTGAAAGCCCGGCGGATTTAAAAAGATATGGCAAGGAAAAAACTCCGGCGCCGATAATCGTGCCGGCCAAAATACTGGTGGAAAGAATAAAATTTTTAATCCTCATCTTCCGCGTGCTCAAAAGAAGTAAATTTTCTGACCAATTTGTGTTCTATAAACCAAAGGAAGAAGAGAACGAAAACGGCTATGAAGGTTGCGAAGATGGCTATTTGGTAAAAACGGTATCCAACGGCCATACCAATGGCGGCGGTTACCCAAAGACCGGCAGCGGTGGTCAGACCGCGCAATTTTTGCTGATTGAAAATTATGATACCGGCGCCGATGAAACCGATTCCTACCACGACTTGGGAAGCGATACGAGACGGGTCGTAAGGAGTGCCGATAAACGACGACGCGGCGATCTGCGAAAGCGTCGTAAAAAGCGCCGATCCCAGAGCCACCAGGGCGAAAGTTCGCATACCGGCTGTCTTTCTGGCCAATTCACGCTCCACGCCGATCAAAGCGCCAAGAAGCGTTGCCAAAGCCAGCTGGCCGAAAAGTTCCAAATTTTCCGGTGAGAAAAATTCCATTTATCTTTTATTCCGCGTCGTAAATCTCGTCGCCCTCGCGGACCTTTTCTTTAACCTTGATACCGATTTCCTGCCCTTTTTTAGCTGAAGCAATATCCTTGTGGTCGTACTGCATCGAACTAATCGTCTGGTCAAAGTCGGTGGTGCCTCCGCAGAAACAAACTTTGGCGCCTTTTTTAACGGCTTTATTAAATTTCACAATCGCCACGCCAAGGCCGCCGTAATAATGCGTTACTTTGCCGATCGGTTTTTCTTTTTTACTCGAAACTTTACTTTTTTTAACGGTTACTTTTTTCTTAGGCATTTTTTTCTTTCTCTATTAATAATAACAATTTTTCGACCATTTTTTTAGGATTGGGTTCGTAAATAATTTTTCCAGGACCGCGCTGAGCTTTTTCGACTATCCCCTTCACTTCGTCAGCCATACCGCCGGTGCCGGTTAAAACGCCTATCGGTTTATTGTCTTCAAAAGCAATCGTAAATTCATTAAGCGTTCCCATTCGGCCGCAGATAGTTATCACAGCGTCGGCCGATCGGGTAAGTAAGAGGTTGCGACCGGAATACTCAAAACCGGTATAGACAATAAGATCATGGTAATCTGTCGGCAATTTATAAGTTTTTACATGAGCGGCTTCGGAAGCGGCCGGCGATAAACCGATCACAATGCCCCCAGCTTCTTTCGCGCCTTTAGCCGCCCAGTAAGGGATGCCGGTGGTGGCGCCGGTTACCAAAACCATTCCCGCTTCAGCGACCGCGCGTCCGATTTGCTCGGCTTTTTCCAGAGCATCAGCGGCGCAATGGCCTGTTTCAGCGGCGCCGGAGACGCAAATTTTATATTTAAGGTGTTTGCGCTGATTTAATCTGGCCATAAGTCCTACAGGACTTATTTTATCACAATTCCTCGGCCATGCCCTCATCGGGAACTTTGGCGTCAATTCCAAATTGATCGCTTATTTTCTTCGCCAAAATCATCGCTTGATCTTCTTCGCCCTGCACCGTAAATACTTTTTTTAGGGTCGCTTTCATCGGTTTGATCCAGTCAAGCAATTGAGGCTGGTCCGCGTGGGCGGAAAAAGAACCAATGGCCTTTATATTACAGCGCACCGGCACATCCTCGCCGTGGATTCTCACATTGAATGGCTTGCCGGATTTCTTGCCATCCAAAATCTGGCGGCCAAGCGATCCCCTCGCTTGAAAACCAACTATTAAAAGCGTGCTCTTGGGATCGGGAAGATATCTCTTTTCATGGTGAAGAATTCGGCCGGCGGTAGACATTCCGGCTCCGGCAATAATCACTTTCGGCGACGGCACATCGTTTATCGCTTTTGATTCTTCGGTGGTCATCGTCAGTTTCAAACCGGGAAAACTGAAAATCGCGTCCCCGCCGCGCAATTGGTCTTGAGCTTCTTTATTGAAATATTTTGAATGCTTTTTATAAATTTCCGTTAGTTTAATGGCGAGGGGGCTGTCTAGAAAAATAGGGATCTTCGGTATGCGGCCGCTTTCGGCAAGATTATTGATATCAAATAAAAGATGTTGGGTCCGCTCCATCGCGAAAGCCGGAATCATTAAAGTGCCTCCGTTTTTTATTGTTTCTTCGATTAAACTTTTAATAACGCCTTCTCGTTCCTTAATCGGTTCGTGAATTCTTCCGCCGTAAGTGGATTCAACAAGACAATGAGTGGCACCCTCGGTAAGGTTTTCCCGAGCGTTGATAATTGGCGCTGGCGAGTTTCCTAAATCGCCGGAAAAAATCACTTTTTTATTTTCAGCTTCGACAACAATAAAGCTCGATCCCAAAATATGACCGGCGTCGTAAAAAGTGGCGGTGAAACTTTTACCAACTTTTATTGACTTGTGATATTCAACGCCTTCCCAGCGCGCCATTAATTCTTCAATGTCTCTCACGCCATACAACGCCGGCAACCGAAAACGCTCGGCGTCTTGAAGCAGTATATGTTCCGAATCAAGAAGCATTTCTCTGGCGAAATCACGGGTCGGCGGAGTGGAATAAACCTTGCCGACAAAGCCGTCTTTCACCAACTTCGGTAAACGGCCGGTGTGGTCTATATGGGCATGGGTTATCAAAACCGCCGATATTTCCGCCGGATTATAAGGGAAATTTTCCCAGTTGTGTTTTTCGCAAAAATTGCTCCCCTGGTGAAGACCGCAGTCAATCAAAATTTTCTCGCCACCCGATTCCAACAGATAATTGGCGCCAGTAACCATTTTGGCCCCGCCGTGAAAAGTTAGTGTCATTTTCTAAGGATATCACGAACAACTTCCGCTTCGTTCCAGGAAATGGTCTTGCCGTGGGCTATATGAATAGAGGTTTCACTGCCCTTTCCGGTGAGAATTGCCGTATCACCCGGTTTGGCGGAATCAAGAGCCTGGCGAATTGCTTCTTTGCGATCTAAAACTTTAAAAACTTTCGGCCCCGGCAAAATTCCCGAAGCGATTTCATCTAGAATGGCGGTGGGGTTTTCGTCATAGGGATCCTCGTCGGTCAAAAAAATAAGTTTGCAATATCGTGAAGCAACCTTGCCCATCACCGGACGCTTCCATTTATCCCTTCCTCCTCCCGCCGCTCCCAAAACACAAATTAATTTTTTACCGCTATCCCGCGGGGTGGCGGCCAGGGATTTATAAATTTGCTCGAGCGAATCCGGAGTATGAGCGTAATCTACCACCACCCGAAATGGCTCTGGTTGAATCGTTTCCATTCTACCCGGCACACCTTTGAAAAAAGCCAGCGCTTGCTTGATAACGCTCCAAGAAATCCCCTGCGATTTGGCAAAGGCAGTCGCGGCGGCGGCGTTTTCCAGATTAAAATCGCTCGAAAGCCAATCGCCGATTGATTCGCTTCCTTTGTTTAATTCGTTTTCGATAAATTTTTCGCGGCTAAAAAAAACAACTTCGCCAGAACCGCTTGCTTCGGCAAAATAGCGGGCGTTTTCGTCGGCTTCGTTTATAAAGAAAAGTTTGCGTCGATGGGTGGCAACGTATTCAAAAAAGCTCAATTTGGCGTTGCGGTATTTTTCGAAGGAGCCGTGGGATTCGATATGCTCCGGGTGAAGATTTAAAAATATCGCCGCGTCCCAATCAATAAATTTATGGCGATACTGGCCAAAACCCTGTGAGGTTGCCTCAATAATGGCGTATTCACATTTTTTATTTACGGCTTTTCTCAAAAAACTTTGGAGCGCGAGGCGGCCCGGCATGGTATTGCCGGTCGTGTTTTTTTGATTTTCCTCGTCGATTTTAAACCGAATCGAAGACGTAAGAGCTGTTTTCTTTCCCGCTTTTTCCAAAATGGCGTTAATCAATTCCACTACCGTGGATTTTCCTTTTGTTCCCGTAATTCCAATCACAAAAATTTTCCGGGAGGGGTTTCCGTAAATAACATTACCTAAAAATGCGAGGCACCAATGATAAATACTTTTTAGAAAGGAAATCATTATCTAAACTATGCCAGGAAGTAGAAACTCGAGCAATTCCTTACGCAAACAACCCGAGTTTCTACTTTCTGGTATGACAAATGACGGTGGCAATAAAAAACCCCCGGGCACATTGAAGTGCCTCGGGGGATGCGACTGATATTTTAGCCAAGTGACCCGTCGCCGATCACCGGCGTACCTCTGTCTTAACTCCCGTTCGAGGCCGAGGATCGCCTTCAGGTGGGAGCCCGACTGTTATTCATCCCTATAACCCGTCGGCGTTATCCATAGGGATGCCTAGCTGTTCAGTCTTGCTAAAGAGCCCGCTAGGCGGCTTTTAGCATGATGATCAATGTACAACTACCAAGAGATTGTGATTTCGGACACAAACCGCCTTGTGTCAATTTTGCGTTTCTTTTCGTATTCTTCCCATCCTTCAATGTCATGTCTGCCAGGCAATGTTTCGCCAAGGGGCATGTCATAAATTGCGCACATCTTGAGGCCAACCTTAAAACCTTCTTTTTCAAGCTCTTGAAAAAGAATGGTGGCAGTATCCTGAGATAATTCGCCAGCGCCTAATCGTACGGCATCAATACGGACTGTTCTTCGTCCTTCTTGGGAAGCTCTTTCCACTTCATACGAAATCTTTCTCTTAATTGGCGCGACTTCACGACTAAGTTCTTTTACTAAAGAAGCTCGTCTTTTGTTTTTCGCGTTTTCATTTTTCGCAGTAGCTTTCTTGGCTTGGTCACGAAACTTCTTGGCCTTATTCGTCATAAATCCTCCTAGTCAAAGAACGCCGTAATTATAATACAAGCATATACCAATGTCAAGCTTTAGCTTTTTTAAGAGCCTCTTTCAAACGTTCCTTGAATCCTTCTAATTCTGTGTCGTCATTTTTATAATAATTCTAACTTTTGAAAATAAAAATGCCTCGCAGGATTACTCCTGCGAGGCATATGAATTGTGTCCAACCGTCTAACAGTCTAGGACTCGCACACGACGAGAAAACGACAGTCCCCATGCCAGTCAAACCCGCACCAATAGAGGCTCGAGTCCCACTCGCCGCCAACGAGCCAGGCGCAAGGAACGCCACCCCAGAAGCCAAGAAGTACGATGGGGTACTTTCTCAGCTCACCGGGGTTGGCCGCTATGAAAGCGCGAAATTCCGGCTGGGTGGCAGGGCGTTCCCCGGCTTTCTTAAATTCGGAGATGGCGTCCTCGGAGCTAATCCAACGATTGAAATGGCGAAGCTTCATGTTGAGCTCGACCCTGTCGCCTCGCTTGTCACTCGGGAAATGCTTCTCGTTGATGTCATCGTTCTTCCGGTCATACTTCCCGGCGGAGATCATCTCTGCCCGGGATTTGGAGTAATCCACGACTACCTTGAAGAGGTTGCCGACGACTTTCTTTCCGTCCATCATCAGAGCCCCGATCTTCTTTCGAAGCTCGGGATCGGTCTCGAGGCGGCGAAGATCCTCATCGGACCCGCCTGCATCCGAAACCGCATTGGAGAGGGCCTTGAAGACCCTCGCGCACACATCGAACGCCGAAACGAACCGACTCTTTTTCTGAGCCATAACACACCTCCATTTTGGCCTGCCTTCTAGTCCGACGAAATGCCGAACTCCAAGGCCTACCTGCTTTGATTGTCAAATTACCTGCCCATCCTAACACAAATAAACCTATTTTGTCAGGCTTTAGCTTTTTTAAGAGCCTCTTTCAAACGTTCCTTGAATCCTTCTATTTTTGGATCAATTCTAGAAATGGCGTTTTTGGCTTGCTGTTTGGTGTAACCGAGCGAAACCAAAGTTTCTTCAAGTTCCAAATCCGATTCCATTAAGTTGAGAGTGGTTTTGGGGGACGAACCGGAGGTCAGCTTACCCTTAAGATCAATGACTACTCGCTCGGCCGTTTTCCTCCCCACGCCTCCGGCCCTGGTCAGCAAGTCCACCTTCCCTTCATTAATAGCGACAACCAACTGATCTATTGGAGCGACATTGAGAATAGCCATCGCCGTGCGGGGCCCGATGCCGCTGACCGTGTTCAATCTTTCAAAAAGATACAGCTCTCCTTCAGTCATGAAACCATAAAGCTCAAACGGCTCGTTTTCCCTATTATAGAGCGAACAGAAAAGTTTGATATTGGAGCCGATTTGCGCTAAACTTTGGGCGGCTCGCTGGGACAACAATACCTTAAAACCGATCCCCGCCGACTCCAAAACAATAAAACCCTCTTTTTTGCCCGCTAATTTGCCAGAAAGCGAATAAATCATTACTTATTATTATACAGCAAATGTTCAAACTCGTTTCTAATTTCAAGCCAAAAGGCGATCAGCCCCAAGCCATCGAAAAGCTTGTTGAAGGAATCGAAGCCGGTCACAAAAACCAGGTTCTTTTGGGCGTTACCGGATCCGGTAAAACTTTTACGATGGCTTCGGTCATCGAAAAGATCGGCTTGCCAACTTTAATTGTTTCGCCCAACAAAACTCTTGCCGCCCAGCTTTATCAGGAGTTTAAGCAATTTTTTCCCAACAACGCCGTCCATTATTTCGTTTCTTATTATGACTACTATCAACCCGAGGCCTTTATTCCCCAAACTAATACCTACATTCAAAAAGACGCGCGCATCAACCAAGAAATTGACAAGCTGCGGCACGCGGCGATTCAAAGCGTTTTGAGCCGCAAAGATACGATTGTCATCGCTTCGGTTTCCTGCATTTACGGCATCGGCGACCCAACCGAATATCAAAAAGCTAGATTTGAATTGAAAACCGGCCAGAATATTTCACTGAAGGATTTAGAACGGACTTTGATTTTTCTTCAATACGAACGCACCGGAAAATTTCCCCTGCTTGGCCAATTTAGGATTTTGAAAACGGCAATCGAAATTTATCTTGTTACCGGAGAATTGATTCACTTAGAATTGGCGGGAAAGCGGATCAAGTTTATAAAAAAGGTTGATCCCAAAACAAAAGCCGCTGAAGAAATAACCTCCGTAAAAATTTTCCCGGCCAAATTTTGGGTAACGCCCCAGCAAAAATTAAAATTGGCGCTTAAAAATATTAAAGCTGAAATGGATGACCGCGTTGAAGAACTGCAATCGGCCGGAAAATTTCTTGAAGCCGATCGTCTGGAAAAACGCACTAAATTCGACTTGGAAATGCTTGCCAAAAAAGGTTATATCAACGGCATCGAAAATTATTCCCGTCATTTGAGTTTCCGCGAGCTAGGCGAACCGCCAATGACGCTTTTGGATTATTTCCCGCGACCGTTTCTTTTGTTTATCGATGAATCGCATATCGCCATTCCCCAGCTTCAAGGAATGGAGCACGGTGATCGCCAGCGTAAACAAACCTTGGTGGAATACGGTTTCCGTTTGCCTTCGGCGTTGGATAACCGCCCGCTAAAATTCGGCGAATTCTCCGAAAGGATCGGCCAGGTGATTTGCGTTTCGGCCACTCCCGGCCTTCATGAAATAGACAACTCCAACCAAATAGTCGAACAATTGGTCCGGCCGACTGGCATTTTGGATCCGCAAATAGAAATCCGATCGGCAAAAAACCAGGTCAAAGACCTGGTGGGAGAAATTAAAAATCGGGTGGAAGCGGATGAGCGAGTTTTGGCGCTAACGCTGACTAAGCGTTCGGCTGAAGATCTTACCGAATATCTTTTGAATCAGCGGATTAAAGCGCAATATCTTCATTCGGAAATAAAAACTTTGAAACGGCCGGAAGTTTTGCAAGCGCTTCGCCGAGGGGATGTGGACGTTGTTGTCGGAATCAATTTGCTTCGCGAGGGTTTGGATTTGCCGGAGGTAAGTTTGGTGGCGATTTTAGACGCCGATCGGGAGGGGTTTTTGCGAAATTATCGCGGCCTAATTCAGATGGCCGGCCGAGCGGCGCGCTCGATCAATGGAAAAGTAATTCTCTACGCCGACTTGCTGACCAATTCCATTAAAAAAACAATGGCGGAAACTTTGCGCCGCAGGAAAATTCAGGAAGCTTTCAACAAAAAAATCGGCGTCGTGCCGAGGGCCATTAAAAAAGAAATACTCGAGCCGATTTTGGCAAGAGGCGAGGAGTAGTTAGACGAGCCAACTCGCCTTTTCTCGTCAGCGCTATTTCTCGCTTCGAGCATAAATCTTTCGCCTCGCTATAGACCTCGTTTCACTCGGCCGCTCGGCTCACCTCGCCCCGATGGCCATCGGGGCTCTCGTCCGCCTTTTGGGCGGACTCGGGCTTCGACTCGAAAAAGGTATCTTGAACGCTGACTCCGAAAAGGCGGGTTGGCTCAAAGCTATCGCAAGTTTCCCGACAAGAACTCTCGGAGACGTTTCCGAGAGTTCTACGGCCAGGAAACTACATATAAAAAAGCCCCCGATGCTATTAACATCGGGGGTTACTACGGAGCACGGATGTCCCTAGTTTTCGGAGTTGGCCCTCTCTGCCCTCAACCGCTCTGCGAGCTGATCCAGCGGGTTGGGCGCGGCGATGGTTGTGATCGGTACCGAAACGGTCTTGGGTTTCCGCGTTCGCACCAACGGCATCTGGAGCAAATGGGCCTTCGAAGCCAGCTTTTCCGCTTCCACGCGGCGAAAAATCGACATCCAGCCATATTTCGCTGCCCACTCGGCGGCCGCGGCGCTTCCGCTCGAATGGTAGATGCGGCGGATCTTTTTCTCCGCCAACTGCTCCCCGAAGAAACGGGAATAGTTCCGTTTCTGCTTTTGCTGCTGTTTTTGTTTCCGTTGCTGCTCTTTTTTCCTGTCGTTTCCTCTTCGAGCCACGTCTTTCTCCTTAAAAATTATATGGCAAAGTACTGAAACTGATGTTATTATAGACGAATCGGAATTATTTGTCAATTCTTCTAAATGATTGGCGTTGCTTCTAAAAAAGACTTTCTGTTGGTATCAATCATCGGCATCATCTTCGGCGCTTTTGCCATACCAATTCTTGAAAATATCAATCCCTCCGGATGGAGGCTTACTTTTGTCAGCGCTGCGATTCTCATCGGCGGTTTTTTTATTTTCGCCAATTTCGCCATTTTTATCGCCGGCCTTATCGGAAAAAAAATCCCATCGCTTTTTCAATTTGCCAAATACGCCGCCACTGGCGCGATGAATTCTTTCACCGATCTCGGCCTTTTCAATTGGCTAACAATGATATTTCAAATTTTCTCCGGTCCGCTGATTATCGTCATCAATACAATATCTTTTTCAATTGCCGTTACTAACTCTTATTTTTGGAATAATCTTTGGGCTTTTAAAAGAGAGGGCGGGAAATTGAGCATCGCCGAATTCGGCAAATTTTTGGGCGTGACCATAGGCGGAGTCATTCTTAATAATCTTATCGTTTATGTGGTAACGACTGTTATCGGTGCTCCCGACGAAGTTACTCCCCAGCTTTGGGAAAATGCCGCCAAGCTTTTCGGAGTGCCAGTGGCAATTATGTGGAATTTCTTCGGGTATAAGTATTTTGTCTTTAAATTGCCTCTTGCAAAAAATCTCTAAACTCTATACCCTATACCCTATACCCTAATCATTTATGCCAGTAAGCAGATCAGCTAAAAAAGCGTTGAGGCAAACAGTTCGCCGCCGGGCGAAAAATTTAAGCGTTAAAAAAACGCTTTCGGAAACGGTAAAAAAGTACAAAAAATCTCCTTCAGCGGAGCTTTTGGCGGCAGTTTATCAAAAGCTTGATAAGGCCGCGAAAGTTAACGTCATTAAAAAAAATAAAGCGGCTAGGTTAAAATCGCGTCTGTCAAAGCTTCTGGGTACTCGAGTTTCCCGCTCTTAATGGCCGCGTCATAGTCGGCCATTTTTGATTTGGCCGCCGGAGTTCTAGCGGAAGCGGCCAGCATGTTGAAAATCATCGCTGGTTCTTCTTTTTCAAGCAGAATGCTCAAAGCGGCAAGATCTCTGTTGCGAGCTCGTTCAATAAGTCCAAAAAAATTATAAGGGCTTCCGGGATTATCAAAAGCTCCGCCGAGAGCCAACCTATCAAGCTCGGTAACAAGCCCCCAGCTGTTGCCCGCGTAACCGGCGGCAATAGCTCTTAAAACATTGTCGTTAAAATTCAACTTGCGGTCAGCGGCTTCTTTTTTTACAAACTCTAAAAATCCCGCCGGGGAAAGATTTTCAAAACTTTGCGCTTTAATGTCTTTTTTGGAAAGCGGTTTTATTTCTTTGGGAAGTTTTTTAACGGAAGAAATCACCAGGGTCAACGATTTCGATTCGGCGGCCAATTCCAAAATCGGATTGATAGCCGCGGGTTCAATTTCGTTAACGTCATAAAGGATTCCGAATTTTGAACTGTCAAAAAGCGACTGGGCGGTGGAAAAATCTTTAAGTCGGGAAAATTCTTCCTCTTCCGATAAATAAAACCGCGCCACCGAAAGATCGGAATGTTTTTCCCTGTATTTCGCCAGAATTTCTTTTAACTTTTCCTGCCGCCGATAATCATCGGGGCCGTAAAGATAGATAATCATGCCTTTTGACACTTCGGGCAAAAATGCGCCGACCTCCCGCCCATTTTAACACGCTTGATTTTGGTTTTGCAGCGAGCGCAAGGTTCATCTTCTCTCTGATAAACCAAACGGACATTGCCGTATTTTCCCTTCAGGCCGGCAGTGTCGCGAAAATCGCTGGTGGAGGTGCCGCGAAGTTTCAAGGCGCGAGGCAAAATTTTATGAATCGCCTGCCAAATTCCTTTTAACTCTTTCTCGGAAAGTTTCTTTGCCGGTTTGAAGGGATGGACCTTTGCCGCCCATAAAATATCGTTGGCATAAATGTTGCCAATTCCGGCAATCACTTCTTGATCCATTAAAACTTGGTAGATTTTCCGATTATTGGACTTTATTAACTTTACAAACTGCACGAACTTTAAACTCGGGTCCAACGCGTCCGGACCGAGGTTTTTTAATTCCGGCAAATTTTCAATTTGCTCAACTGGACCGGCAATGGCTTTGGCAAATTTCCGCAAATCGGAAAGCGCCAGCATTTTTCCATTATCTAAATATAAAATTAAATGAACGTAACTATTATAAGGATCGGAAATCGCGGCTGGCGGTTCTACCGGTTTTGCTTTTTTGCCTTCGATTTTCCATTTGCCAACAAGCATGTGCCCGGTCATTTTTTGGTGAATTAAAAGCAGTTTATCGTGGGAAAGATAGATTAAGATATTTTTACCTTTCCGGCGGGCTTTGGCAATTTTTTCGCCTTTTAAAAATTTCTCAAATTCAGCCACATGCTTATGAGCCACTTTTTTCTTGCTTTGGTCCAGCGGATCTTTAATAATTTTCGGCCAGTCGAACCAAACGCCGGTAATCCGGCGTCCTAAAACTTTCTTATTAAGGTCGTTAACGACCGTCTGGACTTCTGGAAGTTCCGGCATTGGACATCACTTGGGCATCGGGAATAAGAGGTAAAAAGTTGTCCCTTTTCCCAATTCCGATTCTACCCAAACCTTTCCTCCGTGTTTTTTTATTATCTCTTTTACTAAATACAAACCAAGACCGCTTCCTTTAACCTTGCCTGATTGAGGCGTTTCCACCCGATAAAACTTGTTAAAAAGTTTTTTAATTTCGTTCTTGGGTATGCCTATGCCGGTATCGGAAACAGTCGCTAAAAACTCTCCCCTTTTTTCGTTGGCTTGCACCTTAATGGACACGCGACCGCCCGGCCTGTTGTATTTAATAGCGTTGTCGATCAGGTTAAAAAAGACGATTTCAAGTTTTCGCGCATCGCCATTGATAACTGCCTGCTCGCCATCTGGCGATTCAAGAAAAAGTTGGACGTTATAAGTTT
This sequence comes from Candidatus Harrisonbacteria bacterium, assembly GCA_016182295.1. GTDB lineage: Bacteria > Patescibacteriota > Minisyncoccia > UBA6257 > WO2-44-18 > JACOXP01. Next base: position 30,092 of record JACOXP010000011.1, read on the forward strand.
TGGCGATAAATTCCGTGTCTTCAATAACCGTTCGGAGAAGTCCGATCAAATCCATCGTCTCCAGCTGGTAATCGAAAATCCCTGATTCCATTTTGGCAAGATTTAAAACATCGTCTACTAAACGAGAAAGGTGCTCGCTGGTCTTAACGCCCATTTTTACCAAATTGTCGCGCTCTTCCGGAGTCGGATTTTTTTTAAGATTTTCAAAAACCCACCTAACGGCGGTTAATGGAGCGCGCATTTGATGGACCAGCGCGGCGATATCATCAATAGTTATTTTTTTCTTAAATCCAAACATAGCTATGGTTTTACAATTCCGACCAATTTTTTCCGGATCCGCCCGCCACTTTTAACGGGACGGCCAATTGATAGGCGTTCTCCATTTCCGATTTTATAACCGAAATGGCTTCTTTCAGAATATCATCGGTGATTTCAAATACCAACTCGTCGTGAATCGTCAAAAGCATCCTCGCTTTTCCGGCAGGCCACTTTTTCTTTTTGAAAGCGGCGGTGATTTTAATCATGGCGATTTTAATGATATCCGCGGCCAATCCCTGAATGGGCATGTTGATCGCGACCCGTTCCGCTTCCGCTGCCAAGAAACGACGGTCGGAAAGAATATTGGGCAAAAGGCGTCGGCGGCCATTGAGATTTTCCACATAGCCGACCCGTCTCGCTTTTTGAATGGTTTTTTCCTGCCAGCGCTTGATATCGGCAAAATCGCTGAAATATTCTTTTATAAATTCTTGCGCTTTTTCGCGCGGCAAACCGCTGGTTTTGGCAAAAGCGTCGGCGCCCATTCCGTAAATCACGCCGAAGTTTAAAGTTTTGGCAACGTTGCGCATTTCGGGCGTGACCTTTTCCAATGCTGTATTGAAAACGTTCGCGGCCGTCATTTTATGAATATCTTCGTCGTTTTTAAAAGCGGAGGTCATTTTGGGATCGCCGGAAACCGTCGCCAAAACACGAAGCTCAATCTGGGAATAATCGAAAGCAACCAGCGAAAATCCTTTATCGGCGATAAAAGCTCGCCGAACTTTTTCGCCCCATTCTCCGATAATCGGAATGTTTTGCAGATTTGGAGTTTGCGAGCTTAATCTGCCGGTGCCAGTGCCGGTCTGCACAAAGGTTGTGTGCAGCCGATTATTTTTATCGGCAAGCTCTTGAAACGGATCTATGTAAGTGGATTTTATTTTAAACAATTCTCGATATTTCAAAATTGGCCCAATGACTGGATGGCGGTCTTTGATCGTCGAGAGGGATTCGGCATCGGTTGAGCGAAGGCCGGTTTTGGTCTTACGGACGCCGCTATCTTCAATTTTTAAGCGATCAAAAAGCACTTCCGACAATTGTTTCGGGGAGTTTAAATTAAACTCACCGTTGGCAAGCTTGTATATTTTCTTAACTAATTCCGAAATTTCTTTTTCCAAAGCTTTTGAAAGTTTCGCAAGATAATCCAAATCAACCTTGATGCCGATTTCTTTCATCTCTTCAAGAATCGGCGCCAGCGGCAACTCAATTTCCTCAAAAATTTTCATCAGCCCGTTTTCTTCCAGCTTCTTTTCCAAAAAATCCCAATCGGTAGACAATTCCAATTGCTTATCAGGGTCAATCAGCCACTGCGCCAATTCTATTTTTTTAGCTTTAAAATTCATTTCTCCAAACGTTCAACTAAACTTTTAAAACCGAGTTTTGTAAATTCCTGTTTCAGCAATTCTTTATTAAGCGGCGGGGTTTTTATTTCGCCAAGATTTTCGATTTTTACGGAAGCGTCGCGGCGCATGGTAGCGAGCCGTTTTGATAAAAGAGCGATTTTTTCTTTGTTTTCGAGTTTTTTTACAATTGATTTGTTGGTGTTGATTGCTAAATCCTCGAAAACTTTTTCCACTGTTTCATATTCTTTTAAAAGGGCACTCGCGGTTTTAGGGCCAATGCCGGCAACGCCGGGAATATTATCGGAAACGTCCCCGACAAATCCTTTGTAATCCGGGAGTTGAATTGGTTTGATCCCGTATTTTTTCTCAACCGCCGCCTCATCGTAAATAACCGTTTCGGTAACGCCGGTCTTTAAAAATTGGACAACTACTTTCTCGCCTTCAACGAGTTGAAGGTTGTCTAAGTCGCCCGACAGAATAACTACCCGCAAGTCGGGTTCGGTTTTAAATTTATCCGTGAGAGTGGCGACAATATCATCAGCTTCAAAGCCGGGAATTTCATAAGTTTTTACGCCAAACCAGCCAAAAACTTCATGAGCGATTATTATCTGCTGAACCAATTCCGACGCTGTTGGCGGCCGCTGAGCTTTGTATTCCTTGTATTCTTCTTCACGAAAAGTTTTTTCCGGCCGGTCAAAAGCGGCGGCGATATAATCCGGACTTTGCTCGCGAATAATTTTTAAAAGCACTCCAGAAAGGCCGTAGAGGGCGTTGGTGGGTTGGCCGTTGGGAGCGGTAAATGGCGGCAAAGCGTGGAAAAAACGATGAATCAGCGAATTGGCGTCAATAAGCAATAAAACGTTCATTTTCTTTTCTGCCATGCCTAAAGTTTACCCAAATAGCGTCTTTCGGCAAAATTTTCCTTATTTTTTCGGCCCACTCGATAAGCAAAATATTTTCTGATGAATTCAAAATAGATTTAAAATTTAAAACATCTAATTCTTTCGTCGAATGAATGCGATAGACGTCAACGTGATAAAAATTTTTATATTTTCTAAATATTAAGAATGTTGGGCTGACCATTCGGCTTTTTATGCCAAGCGCTTTGGCAAACCCTTGCACGAAGGTTGTTTTTCCGGCGCCAAGCTCGCCCGTCAGAGCAATAACCCGAGCGTGTTTCTGATGCGGTTTTTCTTTAAGAATTTTTTTGGCAAGCTTAGCGGCGATTTTTTTAGTTTCTTGCGCGCTCTTGGAAATCATGGGATTATGGTAACGTACTTTGAAAGTTGGAGGAAGTGGCAATGAGCGCAGTTCTGACTTATTTTATTCCCATAGCGTTTGCTATCGTGATTTTAATATTCTTAGTTAAAAAATTCAACAAACCTCGGCCGGAAAAAGGCGAAACGGCTTCATCCGGTCCTCTTTTCACAAGTGATGCCGGACTGGAAATGATTTCCATTACATCGGCTTTATCCTCGAAAATCCGGGACCGCGCGATTCAGCACGCTCAAAAAAAAGGAATTGATTTGATCAGCAAAAGATTTATCAGAGAAATTTATAAAGAAATCCTGGTCGAAGAATCCAGGAAGTGAAAGGAGCGCCAAGCGCTCCTTTTTTATAACAGCGCTCCTTCGGGAATATCCATGCCTAAATGTTTATAAGCTAATTTAGTCGCCATTCTTCCCGAAGAAGTGCGCGCGATAAGTCCAAGACGCATCAAATACGGCTCATAAACTTCTTCAACGTTTCCCCGCTCGTCGTTGAGAGCGGCCGCCAAAGTGTTTAATCCAACCGGTCCGCCGTTAAATTTTTTCACGATAACTTCCAACAATCGCCGGTCGTGCGGCTCAAGACCAAGATTATCAATTTCCAAAAGCTCCATAGTTTCTTTAGCGGCTGCCGCGTCGATTTCTTTAATGGCATTAACTTCAACATAATCACGGACGCGTTTTAAAAGACGGTTGGCGACGCGGGGCGTGAACCTGGAAGCCGCGGCTATTATTTTTACGGCCTCCGAGGTGATTTTCAGATTCAAAAGTTTGGCCGAACGTTGAATAATCACTTCGATATCAGCCGGCTCGTAGTAATCCAGTTTAAAAGTGGCGCCAAAACGGGAGCGTAAAGGACCGGACAAAAGATCGGCGCGGGTGGTGGCGGCAATTAAAGTAAAAGGAGGTAGATCTAAAGTAAGCATACGGGCCGCCGGACCTTTTCCAACCATCAGGTGTAATTTGCGCGCTTCCATCGCCGGATATAAAACTTCCTCAATCGTCTTATTGAGACGGTGAGCTTCATCTATAAACAAAATGTCTCCTTGCCCAAGATTCGTAAGCACCGCCGCAAGGTCAGCCATTTTCTCCAAAGCGGGACCGGAGGTTATTTTTATGTCGCCGCCAAGCTCTCTGGAGACCAAATGGGCCAAGGTGGTCTTGCCAAGACCCGCTTGACCGTAAAAAAGCAGGTGATCACAGGCCTCTTGACGCTTTTTCGCCGCTTCGAGGATAATTTTAAGATTCTGCTTGGTTTTTCCTTGGCCGATATAATCATCCCAGCCAACGGGACGAAGCAGAGAGTCAATAGTCAGGTCTTCTTTAATTTTAGGTTTTTTATCCATAAAGTTGACAAAATTTGTTGTTTATGCTAGAATTCCACCAGTTCAATTCATTGATCTGCGGGCGGGAATCTTTCTTAGATACTTCGGACGGCCTGGCTCAGGCTCGGCCGCTCCTCGGGAAAATTCTAACCTTTTTTGAATCTGATTCAAAAAAGCATCACACTTCCCTAATCTTTTGGGGATTGCCCGCAGATCAATGAACTGAACGCCGATATTACCACCGCAGAGGACCGGTCAGATTCTCAACTTCATCAAAGGTGGTTACTCCAGACATCACTTTTAAAATTCCGTCTTGTTGCATGGTTACCATTCCTTGTTTTAACGCTTGTTTGAAAACAGCGCCTTCGCTTACCACCGGCGAAATCATTCCTTCAATCGCGTCACCCACTTCCATTAATTCGAAAATCGCGATTCGCCCCCGATAGCCGATATTGCCGCATTTTTTACATCCTTTGGGCTTGTAAATGGATGATGCACTGCAACATACTTTTGCTCTTCCTCACTCCATTCAATGAGAGGAAAATCAGTTACCCACACAAAATTAAAATGGTTGTTGTCAATAAGGTTCAATCTTTTTGCAATCTCAATCCTTAAATAGCCAAGTGAATCATTTACAACTTTATGGCTTGGGTCAGCAACAAAAAGGAGCAAATCATCTTTCTTGGCGTTTGCTGCCTTGAGCAATTCCTT
>JACOXP010000015.1 GCA_016182295.1 Candidatus Harrisonbacteria bacterium
CTCGACGGCCTCGTTGTACGAGGACGCGACCTTCTCCCACCGCGGAACGGCGAACCAGCCTTCCGCGCCAGCGGGCAGAGCCGGAAGCTCCTTGGAACAGGCCAGCACCGAACTGGTGTTCAAACCGTTGAAGTGCTTGGAGAGCTCCACGAGCTGTTCGCAGACCGGCTTCACGGCATACCCTTGCGGATAGCCGTAGTTGGACTTCACCTCTTCGTTGGCGAAAAACGGACTCGCCGTGACGAGAGGCGCCAAGGAAACTTCCTTGGCCTCGACGATGGACTGCAGGTTTCTGGCGACGAAACTCGGCTCGAGCGTGCCTTCCAACAGGCGGCGCTGGACTTCCCACATGCGGCGGGAAATCGTTCCGAGAGTGTCGTCTGCGACGATGTGAGTCGTCATGGTGACAACCTCCTTTTGATTTGCGAGTCGTCATGGTGACAACCTCCTTTTGATTTGCGAGATTCGCCCTCGCTGTTGCGGCCCGCCTCGACATGAAGCAGACTTTTTAATTTACCGTCAAAAAGTGTAACAAAATTACTCTAGTTTGTCAAACAAACTATTCCTTCGGACGCAGAGTGGGAAAAGCAATAATTTCTTTAACGCTGTGAGCGCCGGTGACAAGGGTAACCAGACGGTCAATGCCGAGGCCCAAACCGGCCGCCGGTGGCATGCCGTATTCCAACGCTTCCAGGAAATCTTCATCAAGACGCGACACTTCTTCATTGCCGGATCGGTGTTCCTTTTCCTGTCGTTCCATCTGGGCGCGTTGGACAACCGGATCGTTAAGCTCGGAAAATCCTTTGACAATCTCCGATCCGTTAACTATTAATTGGAAACTTTCAGTAAGTTTGGGATTTTTTTCACGCAGTTTGGCAAGCGGCATAATTACTTCCGGATAATCGGTGACGAACGTCGGCTCTTTAATTTTCGGCCGCGCTTCTTTTTTAAAAATTTCATCAAGTTGCTCGGGTTTCACGCTCTCCCAATTTTTGATCAAATCGGAAAAGGCGACGGTTTTAAATTTACCTTTGATGAAAGGTTTCAATAATTTTTCAACGAATTTCATCAATCCTTTGCAATCCTGATAAGCCCAATAAAGCTCAAGCATTGTGAATTCCGGGTTGTGATCGCGATCAATCCCCTCATTGCGGAAATTACGGCCGATTTCAAACACTTTTTCAAAACCGCCAACCAAAAGCCGTTTGAGATAAAGTTCCGGAGCGACACGGAGATAGAAATCCACATCCAACGCGTTGTGGTGAGTTTTAAAAGGTCTGGCCGTGGCGCCTCCGGGAATCGGTTGAAGAATGGGAGTTTCAACTTCTAAAAACCCTTCTTTGGCCAAAGCCGAGCGAAGGTGGCCGACTACCTCTGAACGTTTGGCCAACTTCTCTTTAACGTCAGCATTGAGCAAGGTATCCAGGTATCGCTTTCGAAACCTTTCCTCAACTTCCTTGAGGCCGTGCCAGACGGATGGCAAAGGGCGGAGCGCTTTTACGGCAACCGTTACTTTTTTCGCCTCAACGCTTTTTTCGCCTCTCTGTGTTTTAAAAACCGGGCCTTCAACGGCCAAAAAATCGCCGATATCAAGATTGTTTTTTAATAATTCAAAATCGGCAAGATTGTCTTTTTTGATTACGGTTTGAATTTTGCCGTTTTCATCCCGAAGGTCGGCGAAAGCCACCCCTCCTTGCACCCGCCAGCCCATTACCCTGCCGGCGATAGCCACCTTCTTTTTGGATTTAGAAAGATCGGCGAATGAATCCAAAACTTCTCCTATTGAGTGAGTTCTGGTTATCGTAGCCGGATAGGGATCCTTTCCGAGTTTTTTAAGCTCCGATCGTTTTTTCTCCCGCTCCCTTATAATGTCTTCAATCATTACTTAACTTTAACTATTTTCCAGACAATTTCGCCAGCGGGCGCTTTTACTTTTACCGAGTCGCCGGCTTTTCTGCCCAGAAATGATTTTCCCAGAGGAGATTCGTTGGAAATTTTACCCGCGGCGGGATCGGCTTCGTTGGAGCCGACAATCGTGTAGGTTGCTTTATTGCCGTTTCTTTCAATTTCAATTGTTGATCCGATTTCTACCGTTTTGCTTCCGGCTGAATGCTTGATAATCACCGCGTTTTTAACCAAATCTTCCAGCTCTATAATTCTGGTTTCTACTTGATTCTGTTCTTCCCGCGCTTCCATATATTCGGCGTTTTCGGAAAGATCGCCCAACTCCTTGGCGCGCTTGAGCCGCTCGGCCACTTCAACTCGACGATCCGTTTTTAATTCTTGAAGCTCCTTTTTGAGCTCCTCTAACCTTTCCGCTGTAATGTGATAATCCATAATAATTCTAGATTCTAGCTTCTAATGCCTGGTTTGTAAACATGACGCCACAGCCACCAGCGTACTTTGACGGTTTCCCACAAAACCTGAAAATAAGTTTTGAAAGAAACATGGCTTCGGGGATCATTGACCCAATGTACCGGCATTTCTTTTATCTTATATCCGAAAGCTCGCGCCAGAGCGAGAACCTCGACGTCAAATCCCCAGTGGTCGATTTTGGAAATCGGAAAAATCCTTTTCGCGGCTTCTTCAGAGAAACATTTAAAACCGCACTGGCTATCCCAAATTCCGCGAAGCAGTAAAATTTGAATAAACAAGTTTCCCAGTTTCCCCGCTAATCTTTTTATTAAAGTTTGAGGAGGATTGAGCTTCGCTCCCCGCACGGCTCGAGAGCCGATGATTATTTCGTAGCCCTCATTGAAATAAGGAACCATTTTATTGAACTCCACTATCGTGGTGGAATTGTCAGCGTCCATAAAAACCCGCCAATTTCCCTTGGCGGAGAGCATTCCCTGACGGACCGCGTATCCTTTACCGCGGTTTTCTTTGCTGTCTAAAAGTTTAAGGTTATCAATCAGCGGTTTAAAACGCTCGACAATTTCAGCAGTGGCGTCTTTTGAGCCGTCGTTGACCACGATTATTTCGTAAGAATATTCCTGTTGGGAGAGATGCTTATCAATATCTATCAAAGTCAAAGGAAGCCGCTTGGCTTCGTTATACGCGGGAACAATGACGGAAAGATAGGGCTTCGCCATTTACTTGAATTGTAACATAATTTACGTTCCTCTACAGAATATCAGCGATCCAGTTGAAAAGGTCTACGAAACGTTCGAAAAGCCATACTAAAATTCCCCAAAGGAAAACAAAAATTTTATTGAGAAAGGCGGAAAGTTTATCAACGATTTTTTGAGCCGCTTGAAGAAGTTCGGAAAAAATTGGCGGCAAATTATTTAACATCAAGATATTCCAAGGGGTTTAAGTAACCGCCGAATGGCATCGGACCGCATACCCTACTAGCCCCCATGTAAAAAGTCGGGCCGGCGTATACAGTCAAATGAAGATGAGGGCCGGTCGCATAACCGGTGCGGCCAACATAACCAATCAGCGCTCCCCTTTCCACTATATCATCTTTGTTGACGGCAATTTTAGAAAGATGAGCGTAAAGCGTTGTGAGATTATTATCGTGGGCGATCACGATAAATTTCCCGTAGGCGCCCCGATAACAGAATTGATCCTGGTCGCCGACGGCCACCACTTTGCCTTTTTCGGCGGACCGGATTTCGGTGCCGATCGGGGCTCCGATATCTATGCCATTGTGAAACTGACCGCGATAGCCGTTTCTGGCAAAAGCAGTGGCGCCGTACTCTTGCGTAAGTATGCCGGTTACTGACATTGCCAACACTCCCGGACGTGGTATTGGCAAAAGCGAAGGATCGATGTTTTTTCTTAACTCTTCTTCAACTTTTTCTATTTCCGCGGAGATTTCCGCCTGTTTTTTAGCAAGATCGTCAATGAGGTTATTGAATAGCTTTTCCTGATTTTTTGTCTGCGCCAATAAATTTTGCCGTTCGTTCTTTTGATCTTGGACGATAACTTTGCGATTTTTTAAATTTTTGTTTTCAATTTCGATATTTTGTTTTTTGCCAGTGGTAATTTGCATCGCTTGCTCGAGTTCCAGATTGAGCGCGCGGAGATTATTTAATTCTATGGTAAGACCGTTGTTTAAATTGGCGATATTTTGGGTTTCCATAAAACTGTCGGCCAAACTTTTATGCTGAAGAACCAGCGCCAAAATTCCCTCGCGGTCCTTTTCGTAAAGAATCTGGATAAATTTTTTAATCGCTCCTTTTTTAACCTCGGAAGATTTTTGAATTGCGATTATATCGTATTGGAGCGACTCCAATTCCAAACCGAGTTTGTCTATTTTAATTTCACTTGATTGAATGTTGAGATTGAGCTGACTGACGTTGTAATCAATGGTTTTCAATTCTTTCTGCAAGCTGGTTTTCTGCGCGCTGGTGGCGTCAAGTTTTTGCTGAGTATCGCGAATCTCGTCGTTAATTTTTTGAAGCGCTTGGGACTTGGCTTCGATTGACTGACGGAGATCCTCGGGCGTAACCGCGTAAGAATCTAGAGAATAAAAGCTAGCAATTAGAATTATAATTATTAAAAATACTTTGGATTTTTTCATTATTCTAGATCCTAACTTCTAGATTCCAGTTTCTGAATGGCGATTTGCAATCGTTTCAAAGTTTCTTTTTTCCCGAGCGCTTCCATGATTTCGAACGGACCCGGCGAAGCATCCAGGCCGGACAAAGCAAACCGCAACGGCCACAGCACCTCACCCCGCCCCCTCTCTTTGGTAATTTCCGAGAAAACCGACTCCAAATTTTCTTTGGAAAACTGTTTTTCAGTAAGCTCGGAAAGTAATTTTTCCACCGCTTGAAGATTTTCCAGCGTTGTGGAAATCGGCGTGGTTTTCCAAATAAGTTTTTTAGAATCGTACTCCGGAAGATTGAAGAAAAATCCGGCGAGGTCTTTAAATTCTGATAATTTTTTCATTCTCGGTTTAGTCAAATCGATTATTTTGAGATTTTCTTCGGTTGCGGCAACCCCCAATGTTTCGGCCAGTTCAGAATTATCGAATGACTTTATATATTGCATATTCAACCAGCCCAATTTTTCTATGTTAAAAACCGCTCCGGCTTTTTGGACACGGTTAAGTTCAAATTCTTTGATTAATTCCTTAAGCGACATAATCTCCCTCTCTTCTTTTGGGTGCCAACCGAGAAACGCTAGAAAATTGATTATTGCCTGCGGAAGGTATCCTTGATCTCGGTATTCTTGTATAGAAGTGGCGGAATAACGTTTGGACATTTTGCTCCGATCGGGATCTAAGATCAGCGGCAAATGGGCATATTGCGGGGTTTTAAACCCCAGCGCCTTTTGAAGCAATATTTGTTTCGGCGTGTTGGCAATATGGTCTTCACCGCGAATGACGTGCGAAATTTTCATTTCCTCGTCGTCCACCACAACTGCGAAATTATATAGGGGAATTTTTGGATCTTTTGCTATCGTCATATCGCCTAAAAGCGCCGCGTCAAAAGAAATTTCTCCTCTAATCAGGTCTTTAAAGGTAACTCTCGCTTCCGGTGTTTTAAAACGGATAACGTGACTCGCGCCGGCGTCCAGTCGTTTTTTAACCTCTTCAGATTTCAGATCGCGGCAGCGGCCGCTGTATTTGGGGGCGAGGCCTTGGGCGAGCATTGTTTGGCGTTCGGTTTCCAAATCTTCTTTGGAGCAAAAACAATAATAAGCGAGGTTTTCATTAAGTAGTTTATTGACGTATTTTTCATAAATTTCCAAACGATCGCTTTGGCGATACGGGCCTTCATCCCAAGCAAGTCCAAGCCATTTCAGACTCTCGATAATATCCTTTTCAAATTTCTTATCGGAACGTTCCAGATCAGTATCTTCGATTCGGAGCACGAATTTTCCATTATTGTGTTTCGCGAAAAGCAAATTAAAAAGCGCGGTCCGCGCGGTGCCGATATGGAGATAGCCAGTCGGGCTTGGAGCGATTCTCACTCTTATATTTTTTGATTTTACTGTCGCCATAATTCAAGAATATGCGTTGCTATTTTTTCCGCCGCGTCGGGACGATAAAAGTTTTTGGCGGCCGTCGACATTTTTTCGATAATTCTGGGGTCGTTTAACATCCTATCAATTTGGCTGATTACTATGCTAGAAAGCAAGTTTTCCTGCTCAATAACTATGGCGGCGCCGGTTTTAGCGTATTCATAAGCGTTTTGGGTCTGATGATTCCGCGCCGCTTCCGGGAACGGTATTAATATTGACGGCTTGCCCTTGGCCGCTATTTCAAAAATCGCTCCCGCGCCGGCCCTGGAAATTATTACGTCGGCGGCGTCCATGGCCAAACCCAATTCTTTTTCGAAGTAGCTGGAGAACCGGTAATTTCGGGTCAGAAGCGGCGAAAAATTTTTAGAGATAAAAGCATACTGCTGTTTATACTCGGCATACTTTTCCGGACCGACTTGATGCAGCGCTTGATACTTGGTGAGCAGTAGTTCCAAGCCATTAAGAACGAAGTCATTGATTTTTTCGGCTCCCTGAGAACCACCGAGAATTAAAACTAGCGGCCGGTTAGCGTCAAAACCAAGCGTTTTTTTCGCCTGTTCTTTTGGGATAACCGAAAGCAATTCGGTCCTTACCGGGTTGCCCACTATATTAATGGTCCCTTTGCGTTTGGGGAAATTACTCGCCGCGGAATCAAAAGCAAGGTCAAGAACTTTGGCTGATCGAGTCGAAATTTTGTTGGTTAAGCCGGGCGAAGTATCCGACTCATGGACTACTATCGGAATAAAATAAAAGCGGCAAGCGAGAACTACCGGCAAAGCTCCCGGTCCGCCTTTGGAAAAAGCCACCTCGGGCATATAGAAAAAAATTTTAACCAAACTTTGAAAAAAACCGATCCAAAATCTGAAGAAATCCAGAAAATTCAAGAACGAAAAATAACGGCGCAGTTTGCTCGTTGTGATTTTAACCACTTTTATTTTTGCCGCTTCTAGCGTCGGTCGGTAGCCGTCTATCGCGCCAAAATATCTCAAATCGGCGCCGATCACGTTTTTTTCGGCCCAATCCCGCAATTTTTGGGAAACAGCGATAATCGGATAAACGTGCCCGCCAGTTCCCCCGCCAGTAAGCAAAACCCGCAGTTTTTTCATGCTTTCTTTATTCTTTATTATAGCATTCCCTTTCTCGTCACTTTAGCCAAACCCTCGCCTCCACTTATGGTTGCTACGAAGAGAGAGTTTGGCTTTTATTATCGCAAGTTTCCTAATTGAGCCCATGGGGAGCGCCCCGTTCTTCGGAGTCAGCGTTCAAAATACCTTTTTCGAGTCGAAGCCCGAACCAGCCTCTCTGTTTCACGCGTGAAACAGAGAGGCTGGAG
>JACOXP010000012.1:0-28877 GCA_016182295.1 Candidatus Harrisonbacteria bacterium
ACAAAAAAAGTTATTGTTAGTTTCCGCCTTTGGCGGAACAATCGGGGGCGAGAGCTTCTTCGAGGAGATTGGGCGAGGATAGAAAAGGCGGGTTGGCTCGCCGGGGAGGAATTTGGAGGTTATAATAAAAATCATGGCATTGGTTGCGGAGCTTAAAAAAAATTTCAAGAAACTTGCCGATGAGCGGCGGCTTTCTCACAGCTATATTTTTTTCGGACACGAATCTCAAAAAGACCGTGATATTTTTTGTGAGGAACTGGCCAATTATTTGGAGAATAAACAATGGCAAATCAAAGAAAGAGTTTTGAGCGATTGCTCGATAATTAACGCCGCTGAAGACGGTGGCATAGACCTCGTTAGATCAATTGGGAAATTTTTATGGCAAAAGCCAATCCACTCTTTCCACCGCACCCTGGTTATTAGTCAGGCAGACCGTTTAACCGTTCCAGCCCAAAACGCGATTTTAAAAATAGCCGAGGAGCCGCCGGCTCACGCGATTATTATTTTATTGCTCAAAGACCCCAACGCTCTTCTGTCGGCTTTGCAATCCCGATTTCAAAAGATATTTGTGAGCTCTGACCGCGTTTTAAACAAAGAAAACGAGAAACTTGCCGTAAGTTTTTTAAACTCACCGATTCTAAAACGAAAGGAAATTATTAAAGAATTGATAGAAGATGACGGTGAGGTCGAAAAATTCATTACCGGTTTAATAGTTGAACTCGCTAAAAATAAAGAGCGAAACTGGGTTGCCTTGAGGGAGATTTTAAAGCGCTGGACGCTTATCAGGGAATTTAATGTTAATAAAAGATTGCAACTAGAGGCCGCATTCCTTAATATATAAGAGTATGGACAAAGCTTTCGGACTTTTATTGCTTGTAATTTTCGCTGGTATCCTCTTGTATTTTTTGCCGATAGTCTGCAAGTAGTTTTTGGCGGATTGAAAGAGTTAGGTTTTAGGCCAACCCGCCTTTTCTAAATCATAAAAATAGCAAAGGGCTCTCGGAAATGTCTCCGAGGGAAAGTGACGGAGCCCATTTTGGCTTGGTCCCTCGTTATATCGAACGAGGGCAAAATGGGCGAGTCACTAGCGGTGCCGCTTGCCGCAGGAGCAAGCGGACATCCCGGTTCCCGAGGGGACTTTCCGAGAGCCCGTAGAAGGCGGGTTGGCCATGACTACTGGATAACCAAGAGATTTTAGTTATAATGAGAGGATATTGATGGAAGATTACGCAAAAGATTTAGAAAAAGCCGCGCGGCCGGTGATAGAAAGCTTCAAATCGGAGCTCGGCGGAGTTCGCGCTAACCGTCCCAATCCGAAGTTGGTGGAGGATATTAAAGTTGATTATATGGAACAGCAATTCAGTATTAAGCAGCTTGGGTCTATTTCGATCATTCCACCGAGGGAAATCAACGTTACCGTTTGGGATCAAGCGTCGGTCAACGCTGTCGCCAAAGCGATTGAAACTTCCGGCAGGGGATTAACCGCCAACGTGAACGGCAGTGTTATTCGAATTAATTTGCCGACTCTGACTGACGAACGTCGGCAAGAGTTGACGAAGCTGGTGAAAAATTTGACCGAGCAAATTAAAATTAAAATCCGTTCGCTTCGTGACGAATCCAACAAAAAAATTGAATCGGCTTTTAAGGCCAAGCAAATCAACGAAGACAAAAAATTCAAATCTAAAGAGCAAGTCCAAAAAAATGTGGATAAACTCAATGCCGAAATAGAAACCTTACTGGCCGCTAAAATAAAAGAAATCAGCGAATAATGACCATTTTAATAGTTATCATTGGAATTTCATTTTTAATTTTTATTCACGAATTGGGCCATTTTTTTGTCGCGAAAAAACTTGGGCTTTTAGTTGAAGAATTTGGATTTGGATTTCCTCCGCGATTATTCTCAAAAAAAATCGGAGAAACTGTCTACAGTTTCAATCTTTTGCCCTTTGGGGGATTTGTGAGAATTTACGGCGAAGAGCAATCCAAAAAATCCGAAGAGCATCCAAATGTTCCGAATCAGCGGATTTTTTATAGTCAACCAGCCTGGAAGCGAACTTTGATTATCGTGGCCGGAGTATTTATGAATTTTATCATCGGTTGGCTTTTGATGTCCGCCGTTTTTTTTACAGGCACTCCGCAAGCAGTTTTAGTTTCTGATGTATTGCCTGGTAGCGCCGCCGAAGCGGCAGAAATTTTTCCGCAAGATCAAGTTTTGGGCTTTGAAAGCGCGGGTGAGTTTGTGGAATTTATAAATCAAAATCGCGGCAAGGAAGTTAATTTAAATTTGTTGCGTAACGGAGAAGAACTTACTATTCGGGTAACTCCCAGCCAAAATGAGCAGGCAGCCCTTGGCGTGGCGGTTGCCGACGCTGGCATTCCCAAACATTCTTTGCCGGCTAGTTTATGGGAAGGGTTGAAAAGCGCTGTGTTTATAATAGGAGCGATTTTTGCGGCATTCGCCAACCTTCTTTGGGGGCTTTTGACCCAAGGGCAAGTTTTAGTGGATTTTGTTGGTCCTATAGGAATTTTCGGCGTTGCCAATCAAGCGGGCGCTCTAGGATTTTTATATCTAGTCCAGCTCATCGCCCTCATTTCTCTTAACCTTACCGTTATTAACATTTTACCGTTCCCGGCGCTCGATGGGGGGCGGTTATTTTTTATCTTTTTGGAGAAAATAAAAGGATCGCCTCTTTCTCAAAATTTCGAACGTTCTGCCAACACCATCGGTTTTCTTTTGTTAATTTTTTTGATGATCGCGATTACCGTTCGGGACGTTGCCCGTCTGTTTTAAGGAGAGTAAACTGATAATAGAAGTTCTTTGACTTGCCCGCCTCTGGCGGGAAATAGGAGGTAGTTATGCAGTTGATCGCTGGAGTTTTTGTTGTTTTAAGTTTTTTTCCTCAAGAAAAAAACAAAACCGACATTGTTATAAAAATTCCCGTATTTTATCAAGAGATGAAACGAACCAGCAATCTGAAGCTGATGCGTCCATCACGGATGGCCAGGCGCGATTATTTTATCATATGGACAGGCGCTTTTGGCGAAGCAGTTTCCGGCGCCGAGTCCGTTAGCGAAGAGAAATTTTGTCATATTATAAGATCTGTTCTTGATTACGGAGTTCGTGATTCTCCATACTGCGATTTTTATAACCTTAATAATGGCTATCAAGAGCTGATTAGATTTCTTTTGCGTCAAAAACTTATAAATGAAGCAGAACTAGTAGAATTGGGCGATTGGTATATTGACCGTGGTTGGATCGAAAGCGTTTATTTTTTAGACGAAGCGGTTCCCGGAATAATCAGCAAAGGAAGATGGGCTATTATAGAAACTAAACATGTTTTTCCGACTCAATATTTTGGGTTTTTTGCTTGGTTGAAGAAACCCCGTGAAAAAGAACTGACCATTGCCGAAATTGAAGCCGTTAAACGCAGTATATTTGCTCATTGGACGAAAGCCGCTGATCCGCCGATGGCTGGCGATTTTGCTATGTATGTTAAGTTCTGGATAGAGTTCCAAAAACGAGGCCTAACCTTTAACGAAGAAGAAATGACCGTTCTTTTAAAATCGTTTCTTGATTACAGTCTGAAGAATTACGCGCCGCACCAATATTCATATCAATTAGTAAAAACCTACGAAGTTCTCGGCCTTTCATTGCCGCCTCAACAGATTTCAGCAGAGATTTTAGTAAATTGGATCAAACGGCAACCTAATCCAATTCCGGAGATTGTAGAAAGTTTTCGATTGTTAAAAATTGATTTTCCCGAAGAACTGGCCCCGCGTTATCGAGATCGATTGGTTGATACCATCGGAAATTTAGAAGATATAACGCATTTAATGAAGGGCGTTGAGAAAAATCAGGCATCTAAGATTTGGAAACGCTACGTTGAACATATTGTGATTAGACATCGTTTGGCGGAAGTACGTAAAGCGCAACGTGATGATGTTGATTATTTCGAAATAGCCCTGAAAGTTTTACAACTAATTGGTGAACCCCCGAACGAGAAAACACGCGACTTTCTTTACGAAGGCGCGAACGATCCAGAGGTTCACACTAAAGATCTAATGGCGGCCTACAAGTTTTTGGGACTGGATATAAAAAAACCAATTTTTGTTGAAAAATTTTCGCAACGAATTAAAGATTACAACTTGCCATTTTGTTGCAAGATTGAACTTGCGGCTCATCTTGACGAGCCGAGGCGGAATCATGAGCTTGGATTGGAGATCGCGACTTATTTTATGAAGCAAATCAGATCGGATATGGAAACTGGCCTGGAAGAAATTTCCAAGATTCTCGATCTTTATGAATCCCTGAATTTCAAAAATGGAGCGGCGACTTTGGCCAGGTATCTTCATGAGTGCTATCTGGACACCCCCGCTCGCCGGGCATTCCAAATCGGCGGTTTGGGCAAAGAAGCCGAAGAGTTTTATCGAAACCGGTAAAATACCCCCCTCGTGGACACGAGGGGGATTTTTTATTGGCTTTCTCAAAAATTTCAAGTCGAAGACGCAGAAATTTTTGCATAAGCACTGATTATACCGCAATTGGTGCGGGGTGCTCATGATTGTAGATAAATTTCCTTCATTGCAAAATAACTCGGAAATTTATACAATCATGGCATGCGCCAATCCGAGCTTTTTACAAAAACTTCAAAAACCTCCCCGAAAGATGAGGAAGCGGTTAACGCCAAATTGCTGATTCGTGGCGGTTTTATTCGTAAAATGTCCGCCGGCGTGTATAGTTACTTACCGCTCGGTTTTCGCGTTCTGGAAAAGATCAATAAAATTATTCGCGAAGAGATGAACGCTATCGGATCCCAGGAAATGCTGATGCCAGCTCTGGTTGCCAAAGAATATTGGGAAAAATCCCATCGTTGGCATACCGATATCGCTTATGAATTTAAATCGCCGTTTGGCGAGGAGTTCGGATTGGGATGGACTCATGAAGAAGTAATTTCGGCGATCGCCACCGGATTTATAAGTTCTTATAAAGATTTACCGCTTGCCGTTTATCAGATTCAGACAAAGTTTCGCGCCGAGCCAAGGGCTAAGAGCGGATTGCTTCGCTGCAGGGAATTCTTAATGAAAGACCTTTATAGCTTCCATACGGATAAAGAAGACCTTGATCGTTTTTATAAAAAAGTAATAAACGCTTACGCCAAAATACTTAAACGACTTTCTATAAAAGCAAATCTCACCGAGGCTTCTGGCGGATCTTTTACAAAAGATTTTACCCATGAGTTCCAGGTTCTTTCTCCGGTGGGAGAAGACACCGTGATTTATTGCACCGCTTGTGATTTTTCCCAAAATAAAGAAATCGCTTTGGTTCGCCGAGGTTATCGATGCCCTAAATGCGACAGCGAGGTGAAGGAGTCACCCGGTATAGAAGCCGCCAACGTGTTTCGTTTGGGGGTTAGATATTCCGAGCCGTTTGATTTAAAGTTTACTGACAAAAATGGAGAGAAAAAGTTGGTAGTGATGGGTTCCTACGGCATCGGTCCGACCCGGCTAATGGGTATTCTTGTGGAATTATATAACGACGCCAAAGGAATTCAGTGGCCCGAAGCGGTTGCGCCTTATAAAATTCATCTTCTTGCCATAAATAAAAAAGCCGACAAAGTTTATGAACGCCTGAAAAAAGCCGGAGTTGAAGTTCTTTATGACGATAGGGAAGTATCCGCCGGGGAGAAATTCGCTGATTCTGATTTAATCGGCATTCCTTGGAGAGCGGTAGTCAGTGAAAAAACCGGAGAAAAAATCGAGCTTAAAAAGCGCGGCGCGGTAAAATCTAGGTTAGTCAGCTTGGATCAGTTGTTAAAACTTTAAATTTTATGAGATCGCGACTACTGATATTTTCCAAAGACATCGGAATTGATCTTGGCACCGCGAATTCACTTATTTACCTCGCCGGGCGGGGAATTGTTATCAATGAGCCGTCCATAACCGCCGTTAATGCCAAAACCAACCAACTATTGGCGGTTGGAGAAGAAGCCAAGAAAATGGTTGGCCGGACTCCGGCGCAGATTAATGTGATTCGCCCGTTAATCAACGGAGTTATTTCCGATTTTGAAATGGCTCAAGAAATGCTTCGCCACTATTTAAAAAGAATTGGGGGCGGCAGTAATCTATTTGCCGGTTTTAGAAAAGCGGTTATCGGGGTTCCCAGCAACCTTACGGAAGTGGAACGGAAATCGGTGGAAGACGTGGTGATCGGAGCCGGCGCCGCCAGAGCTTACGTTATTGAAGAGCCGATGGCCGCCGCCTTGGGCGCTCGTTTACCCGTTAATGAACCGACCGCTAATCTTATCGTTGACATCGGGGGAGGCACAACGGAAGTCGCCATAATTTCCATGGGGGGAACGGTTGTTTCAAAAAGTTTAAAAGTTGCCGGTGACCGCCTAAACGAAGATTTAATCAGGTTTATTAAAGATGAATTCAAGTTGGCTGTCGGAGAACCGACGGTGGAAGAATTAAAGATTAATATTGGATCAGCCGTTCCTCTTGGTGAAAAAACCGAAATGCAGGTGCGCGGCCGCGATTTAGCTACCGGATTACCCAGGGAAATAACCGTCAGAGATTCTCAAGTTCGCACAGCCATTGCTAAATCTCTCCGACTAATTACCGAAGCTATTAAAGAAGTCATCGAAACTGCTCCGCCGGAACTAGTCGGCGATACTCTGAAACACGGAATCCATATCTGCGGCGGCAGCAGTTTGCTTAAAGGTATCGACACTCTTTTCTCGCGCGAATTGGGAATAGCTACCAATATTGTTGACGATCCGCTAACTTGCGTCGCTCGCGGCACTGGCATTGCCGTTGAGAATATCGAGAAATATAAACAGATTTTGGAAAATCCCATTAATCCCAGAGAGATTAAAATCTAACAATGCGGTGGGTATTATTAATACTACTTATTCTTGGTCCGATTGTTTTTAACAACCTTTTTTTAAATTCTAAAAATACTTTAACCGCGGCCGTTAACCTTCAACCATTAGCCGAACCGGAAGTAATATCAGAGTTTGGCCGTACAGCTATTGTCGCGGAAATTTTCTCAACCTACCCGTTCAATCATCGAAATTTCTTGACTCTGAATGCCGGTTCTCGGCACGGCGTTGCCGTTGGTCAAACGGTAACAGTCAACGAGAATTTGTTGCTGGGGCAAATTGTAGAAGTGTCCGATAAACAAAGCGTCGCGAAAACAATTTTTGACAATAGTTGGTCGCAGGCCGTGCGCATCGCCCCAACCGGAACCGACGCGCTGCTTGTCGGGGGGCAAACGCCCCTGGTCACGCTCATTGATAGAAAAGCTGGATTGGTCGGAGGTGAAAAAGTATATTCAGCCAGCAAGGATTTTCCTTATGGAATAGAGCTGGGAGTTTTGGGGGAACTGGTTAATTCTCAAAAGAATTCTCTTTTTGAAGCGAGGTTAAAACTTAATTATTCTTTAAACAATGTCGGCAAAGCAATTATCTTCACCGATAATTAAATCAAAAAACTTGGCGTTGCTGCTGGTTATTTTTATAGCCGGCCTTTTGCAAAGCGCCGGTCTTTTAAGCGTGCTTGGCGTTAAGCCGAACTTATTGCTGGTAACTATTTTAGTCGCGGCTTTTTTCGCGGATTTCGTTTTCTATATTTTTTTAATTTTGATATCAGTTTTTGCTTTAAGATTCCGGCTGATTTTAGAACCGGAAAGTTTATTTTTCGCCGTGATCGCCATTGCCGCCTACTTTTTGGGTCGCCGTTTGCCAAGCCAGCCTATTTTAAACAGCGTTTTTATTATCGGCATCGGATCCGTTTTATTTAACCTCTTGGCGAGTCCTTCATTTTTTTTCAATAATCTCGCGCTGGTGGCAATAGAATTAGTTTATGATTTGGTTCTGGGAATTTTGATTTTTAAAATTTTTGAATCATGGCTAAAGACGAATTAAACGTCGAGGATCTTATTTTTAAATCGGAAAAATCGGACACCGATTATCTTGAGCTTCCTTTATCGCGCCAGGCATTTTTATTGGTCGGAGCGGCCATTTTAATCATCGGGCTTATTGTTTTCGGTCGAATTGGATTTTTAAATATCGCTAAGGGCGGATTTTACACCAATCGCAATTTAGCAAACGTCCATAAAGTTTCCGATCTGCCGGCTCCCAGAGGAATTATTTACGACCGTTACGGAGAAGCGCTGGTGGAAAATAAAAGTTCTTTTTCGGTTTTTTTAAATATCGCGGCGCTTTTGCGAACTCCGGAAAAGATCGAAGAAACGGCGCGGCAATTGGCGGAAATTTTGGATTTAAAAGTGGAGGAAATCTCCGCGGTTATCGGCAAAGCTGATTTGGAAAAAACAGGAACTTTAGCCATCGCCCGCAATATCACCCTGAATCAAGTGATAGCCCTTAAAGCTCTAAAGCTTTCCGCTGTGCAAGTCGCGGATGATTACCTTCGCGATTATAAAGATGGTTCGATTTTCGGCCATATTTTAGGCTATGTCGGTATTTCCGCAGAAACTGGGGAAGTTCTCGGTCAATCCGGTCTCGAAGCTTTTTATGATAGTTGGTTAAGGGGCCAAGATGGGCAATCTATAGCTTACCGAGACGCGCTGGGAGAATCGCTTGGTGTTAAGACAATCGCCAATTCGACAACCGGCAATGATTTAATCACGACGATCGACGCCGACCTCCAGCGTTATTTCTATCGCCGTATGCAATCCGGTTTGGCGACGCTTGGCAGAGAAGCTGGGGTAGGATTGGCGATGAACCCCCAAACCGGAGAAGTTTTAGCGTTAGTCAGTTTACCAAGTTTTGATAATAATAAAGTTGCTGATTATTTAAACAAATCAAGCAAACCGCTTTTTAATCGCGCTATTTCCGGATTTTATACCCCCGGCTCAACCATCAAACCATTAGTGGCATTGGCCGCGCTCAAGGAAAAAATAATTGATCCGGCGTTGAAAGTACTTTCCATTGGTTATATTGAAGTTCCTAATCCTTACGATCCGGAAGCCCCCAGTCGTTTTCTTGATTGGAAAGCGCATGGCTGGGTTGATTTAAAGTCGGCGATTGCCAGATCCAGCAACGTTTATTTCTATACTCTTGGCGGCGGTCTTCCGACCAGTGAATCGGATTTAGTGCAGAGCAACAAGCGGATTTCTGGATTAGGTATAGAAAAATTAAACGAATACTGGAAAAAATTTTTACTTGGCGTGAAAACCGGAATTGATCTTCCGGCGGAAAGCGAGGGTTTTTTGCCGAACGCGGAAGAAAAAGAAAACCGCACCGGCGAGATTTGGAGAGTGGGGGATACTTACAACGTAAGTATCGGCCAGGGGGATTTATTGCTGACCCCGATTCAGCTTTTGAATTTTATTGCCTCCATTGCCAACGGCGGAAAAATTTATCGTCCATTTTTAATAAAAGACAAAAATTCGGTAACGCTTTTTGATTATTCCGACTGGGAAGAATTAAAAGAAGTGCAGGAGGGAATGATAGATACGGTAAGAAAATACTACGGCACGGCTAATTACTTGTCCGGTTTGCCCTTTCCCGCCGCTGGGAAAACAGGCAGCGCTCAGGTTGCCAATAACACCCGCACCAACGCTTTTTTTGTGGGATACGCGCCCGCGGAAAAACCGGAAATCGCTATTCTGGTTTTGATTGAAAACGCTCGTGAAGGAAGCTTAAACGCCGTTCCAATCGCTAACGATGTTCTCGAATGGTATTATTACAAGAGATTAGCGAATGATTGAGATTTTTAATCGCTTATTGCATATAGACACGGAGTTGGGAATACTTATTCAGAATTACGGGATTTGGACCTACGGGATTTTATTTTTGATCATTTTTTTGGAAACTGGTTTTGTGGTGACGCCTTTTTTACCGGGAGATTCGCTGGTTTTTGCCGCCGCGACGTTTGCCGCTTCTGGATTCTTGAATCCTTGGTTGCTTTTCATTTTACTTTCAGTGGCGGCAATTTTGGGAGACACGATAAATTACTGGATTGGTCATCGGGTGGGAAAAAAAGTTTTCGAGCGAGACCGCCCATTTATCAGCGAGGAGTATCTGAAACGAACCCAGCGTTTTTATGAAAAACATGGAAAAAAGACCATCATTTTGGCGCGATTTTTGCCGATTATCCGGACTTTCGCTCCTTTTATCGCTGGCGTCGGCAAGATGAATTATCGGGAATTTCTTTCTTACAATATTATCGGAGGAGTTTTGTGGATAGGACTTTTTGTTTTGGGCGGATTTTTCTTCGGAAATATTCCGGCCGTTAGAGAGAATTTCACGCTGGTTATCTTGGCTATAATTATCATTTCTTTTGTACCGCCTATTATAGAATTTTGGAAACATCGAAAACCTTAAGAAGTTATGCTAAAATTGGACTTATGAACGTCGCTGAAATCCGCAAGTCCGCTTTGGAAGATGTTAAGAAAGCAAAAAACGTTAAGGCTCTGGAAGTCATTAGGGTTAAATACCTTGGCCGAAAAGACGGAGAATTAACTAAAATTCTGCGTTCGTTGAAAGATCTTTCGGTTGCGGAGCGCAAAGAAATCGGTCCGGCGGCTAATGAATTGCGAGGCGATCTGGAAGAAGCGTTCTCAAAAAAACTGAAGGAATTTTCTGCCTCATCCAAACGTGGCGTTGTGGGAATTGATATTACCATGCCCGGCAAAAAAATTGCCGTCGGCCACTTGCACCCGTTAACCATCATAGAAAATCGAATTAAAGAGATTTTTAATTCCCTAAATTTTTCGGTTGTTGAGGGACCCGAAGCTGAGACCGATTATTACAATTTCGACGCGCTCAATATTCCCGCGAATCACCCGGCGCGTGATATGTGGGATACGTTTTGGATTGATTCTAAAAAACTTTTGCGCACGCACACCAGCCCGATGCAGATTCGCTATATGGAGAAGCATCAACCGCCGTTTCAAATTATCGTTCCCGGGAGAGTTTTCCGTTTTGAGGCGACCGACGCTTCGCATGAAATTAACTTCCACCAAGTAGAAGGCTTGATGGTGGGAGAAAGGGTGACATTGGCGAATTTTAAATATGTCATTACCGAATTTTTCCGCCAATTTTTCGGACCAGGAACTCACGTGCGTTTTCGCCCGAGTTATTTCCCCTTTGTCGAACCAGGATTAGAAGTTGACGTAATGCTCAACGGCAACTGGCTTGAGGTGATGGGCGCGGGCATGGTGCATCCGAAAGTTTTTGACGCGGTGAGATACAACCCCCGCAAGATTCGGGGATTTGCCTTTGGAATGGGTTTGGAGCGTTTGGCAATGATTAAATACAAGATTCCCGATATTCGGCTTTTTTATTCCGGCGACCTGCGTTTCACAAATCAATTCTAGCGATCCCGTTAGAACCAACTAGAATATAAATATCATGCTTAATCAATTAAAAAGGTCAGACATAAATAAACGCCAATCGGCCGAGTCACGGTCGCCTTTGGCGACCTGGTTCTAACGGGATGAAATTCAGTTATTACTTGCTCAAAAAGTTAAATAAAAAAATCCCCGATAAGAAACGATTTATCGATAAGTTTAATTTGCATGCTTTTGAAGCGGAAGATGCCAAAGGCGACGCGCTGGAAATTTCTATCCCCGCTAATCGCTATTCCGACGCTTCGTCCCATTGGGGGATTGCTAAAGTCGCCGCGGCGATTTTTGGGGGAAAGACGGAAGATTTTTCTTCAAAAAAACCAATTAAATCAGCGGTCAAAAAAACCGCGCCCGAAATTACAATTTCCTCAAAAGGACGTTGTCCGAGATATCTTGGCAGGTATTTTGAGATTTCCAAAGTTGGCCAATCGCCGGAGTGGCTGAAAAACATCCTTGCTTCTTGCGGACTTCGTCCGATTAACGCTGTGGTGGATGTTATGAATTATGTGATGCTGGAAGTAGGCCAGCCGCTGCACGCTTTTGACGCGGAGCTTTTAGCCGGCAGCATTGATGTCCGACTTGCCAATAAAGACGAAGAAATAAAAACCATTGACGGGGGAGAATTCGCTTTAATAAACGAGGATTTAGTCATCGCCGACGATAATGGTCCGTTGGCTATCGCCGGCATTAAAGGGGGCAAACGGGCAGAGGTCAGTTCGCAAACCAGAAAAATCGTTGTCGAGGCGGCTAATTTTGAAGCGACCGGAATTTACAAAACTTCGCGCCGACTGAATCTTTTTACGGATGCTTCCGCCAGATTTTCTCACGGTATCAGCCCAATGCTTGCCGAAATCGGAATGAACCGAGCGGCGGAACTTTTAAAGGAAGTTTGTAAAGCTAAAGTGGGCGATCTTACCGAAATCAACTACGCTAAATTGAGAAAAACTATTCTAGTTTTTGACGTTGATGAATTTAACCAATTAACCGGCCTCAACCTTGATAAAAGAACGGCGCTTGATTGCTTAAAGCGGCTTGGTTTCAAAATCATTGGAAAAAAAGTTGAAGCGCCGCCGCTTCGCGCCGACATTTTTTCCTCGGAAGATTTGGCGGAAGAAATTATCAATCTTTACGGTTATCAAAAATTGCCCGAAACCGCGCCGTCGGTTCCGCTCTCATCGTCAGTAAAAGAAAATGACGTTATGCTTAAAGAAAATTTGCGGAATCTTTTGCGCGGCTATGGATTCAGCGAGCTTTATAATTATTCTTTTACTTCGCGCAAAGCGCTGACAGTTTACGGAGACCACAAATGGTGGAATGCCGTTTCGCTTCGTAACCCCATCAGTTCTGATTTCCAATATCTTCGGCCGTCGCTGGCAATTCAGATTCTTCAAAACGCTGAAGATAATCTCCGCTTTTATGACACGGTTCGGATTTTTGAAATTGGAAAAGTTTTTACCGTTAAAGAATCGGAAGTCGATGAACGGTTGAAATTGGGACTGGCGATAAGTTTTAAAAAAACCGGCGATCCGATTTTGGAGCTCAAAGGCATTATTGATCAATTATTGCGCGATCTTGGTTTGACCGAATTTTTCTTCCGTGATCTTGATTGGGATTTGAAATTTTTGGATCATGGTTTGCGCGTGGAATCCGATCATCATGTTGTCGGTTATTTAGGCGTTGCTAAATCCAAAACACCAACGGCGATTGCCGAGCTTGATCTTCGGGAATTGCTGGAGTTGGTGGTCGGGGAGAAAGAATATCGACCGCTTCCCAAATATCCTTCGGTAATGCGCGATATTTCGGTGTCCGTTACTTCAGACGTTCGCGTCGGACCGATCCAGGATTTAATAGAAAACTCCAGCCATATTTTGGCGGATGTTGATTTAGTTGATTGGTTTGAGAATGCCCAGCATGTCGGCGCGGGCCGGAAAAGTTTAACCTTCCGTCTGGTTTTTCAAACCGAAGACCGCACCCTTACCGATGAGGAGGTTAATAAGGAGATGGATAAAATTACAGCGGCCCTCAAAGACCAATTCGACGCTGAAATAAGGTAAGTTGGGGATAAGTGATTTGCGCGCCAAGCTATTTGTGATAATATAAATACTATGAAATTTCTAGTGATAATCTTAGCGCTGGTTGTTGTAGGCATTGGGATATTTTTTGGTTGGCAATATATAGCCAACCAGCAAGCAAATGTCGTCAAAAGTTGCGGTGAAAATAACTACAACTGCCTTATCGAGGCGGCGAAAGTTTGTGGAAAAGCTACGATGGCCAGCCGGACCCCGTTTAACTTGGTTGATATTGGAGTGGAGACAACGGGCGTGATTGAAATAAGGGGTGCCGCTCCGGAAATGGCTGACAAGTGCGTTTTCTATACCCGCACCGATAACGCGAAGTTGATCGCTTCGGCAAGTAGCCAACTTACGGAAGCCGAGAAAGCGGCCACCGAACAGCAGTTAAAAAATAGCTTGATTGGTTCAGAAGCAACTTGTAAATTTACCACGTATCAAATAGTGGATTTATTGGAAACCACTAAAAAGTACCTAGCTGGAGAATCCGTTGATTCCATAAGTTTTGGTCCGCCGGACTGTGTGGTAAAGTTGCCGACCGGCGCAGCTAGTCAATAAAATTTGTCTTTGTCAAAAAGTTTTCTTTGGGGAGCGGCGACTTCCGCTTATCAAGTTGAAGGAGGTATTACCAATGATTTTAGCGACGGTGGGTTAGATGCCGGCCGTGCTTGCGATCACTATAATCGGTTTGAAAAAGATTTTGATTTGGCCAGATCTTTGGATCACAACGCTTACAGATTTTCTATCGAATGGTCCAGAATTGAACCGGAAGAAGGAAAATTTAACCAGAAAGAAATCGATCACTATAAAAAGGTAATCGCCGCTTTGCGGGAAAGGGGACTGGAGCCGTTTGTAACACTTTGGCACTTCACCAATCCTGTTTGGTTTGCTCGTCTTGGCGGTTGGGCGAATAAGAAAGCGCCTGATTTTTTTCTGCGATTTGCCAAAAAAATTGTTGAAGAACTAAAAGATGTCAAATTTTGGGTAACTTTTAATGAACCGGAAATCTACGCGAACCATGCCTATTTCTTTGGCGTTTGGCCGCCGAAGAAGAAAAACGCGCCAATCGCTCGGCGCGTTTTGCGAAATTTTATAAAAGCTCACAAATTGTTTTACCATTGGTCTAAAAACACGCGCCAGTCCATTCAAATTGGTTGGGTTACTAATTTATCGGGAGGGCCCACCCGCTGGTTTTTCAATTTTCCGAATCATCGATCGTTTGCCGCCGTTGGATCAGAGATAGATTTTATCGGTCTTAATTATTATCAGCGCATAAGATTTTTTCCCGGGAGAAATCTCCCAAGAAGCGATATGGGTTGGGAAATTTATCCAAAAGGGATTTACGAAACGATTAATGATTTGAAAAAGTGTAACAAACCTATTTATATCACTGAAAATGGAATAGCTGACGCATCAGACAAGCGCCGTTCTGATTTTATCAAAGACCACATTCAATGGGTGGAAAAGGCGATGGAAGAAGGCGCCGACGTTCGCGGATATTTTTACTGGTCGCTGATTGATAATTTCGAATGGCATCATGGTTTTGGCCCCAGATTTGGACTTGTGGAGGTTGATTATAAGACGCTGGAGAGGAAAATTAGGCCCAGCGCCCAAGAATACGCTAGAATAATTAGTCATATGGTTCAATGACTTGGGTTTTAATAGCGATCGTTGCTTATTTTTTTATGGCTGCCAATTTTGTCTTCGACAAAATTGTGCTTCGCCGATTTATTGTAGCCCCCATTGTCTACGCGATTTACGTTGGTCTTTCGGGGGTTTACGGCATTCTTTTCATTCCTTTCGGATTTTCTCTCGTTGGTTTCTCCGAAAAACCCTGGTGGGTTCTTCCTCTGGCGCTTTTTAGCGGCGCCACTTTTATTCTTTCCCTCATTCCGCTTTATAAAGCGATACAAAAACATGAAGTTTCGCGGGTGGCGCCATTTATCGGTCTCTTAACGGCGCTTTTTGTTCTAGCCCTGACGGCGGTTTTTTCCGTAGAATATCTAGATGTTTTTGAACTTTTCATTTTCGCGATTTTGATAAGCGGCGCTCTTTTGGTATCAAGGCCGAAATTCACTTTTTTGGGAGTGCTCTCTGCTTTGTTTTTCGCGATTTCTTTTGTTTCCATTAAAGCCGTTTATCAAAATACGAGTTTTATCAACGGTTTTATTCTTGCGCGCTTCGGAGAATTTATATTTGCTTTGATTTTGTTTCTTTTGCCCGCTGGCCGGCGGGCAGTCAAAGAAAGTTGGAAGCAGACCAGGGTGACAAGATTGGGATTTGTCGCTTTCGTTAAAATTTTCGCCGGCCTTGGTTTTATTATTCAAAACTACGCGATTTTTTTGGGAAGCGTCGCTTTAGTTCATGCTCTGTCGGGCGTTCAATACGTTTTCGTATGGTTCATCGTGTTCATAGTCCACGCGCTTACCAAAAAACTTGAACCAGAACAATTTTCTTGGGCGACGATCATCGTAGTCATTGGATTTATGATGCTTGCTTTAAGCCAGAGACCGACTGATTTGGCGCCTGGAGTGAAGGCGTACGGCGTTACTTTTAGCAAATCTTGGGCGGAGCAACTCGGGTTGGATTGGAAAAGCGCTTATTTAGCGGCTCTCAACGATCTTGGCGTTAAAAAACTGCGCCTGCCGGTTTACTGGAACGAAATAGAGCGACAGGAAGGGATGTATGACTTTTCTAATTTAGATTGGCAGATCAGGGAGGCAAACAACAAAGGAGCGGAAATTATTTTAGTAATTGGCAGGCGAGTGCCGAGATGGCCGGAGTGCCACACGCCGGAATGGGCGCAGAACCTAGAATCTGGAAATCAGAATCTAAAATTACTGGAATATATTGAAACAGTTGTTAGAAGATATAAAAATGAACAATCGATAACTTCTTGGCAGGTGGAAAATGAGCCGTTTTTTAAACATTTTGGAATTTGTCCGGATCCCGATCCGGAATTGCTTGATCAGGAAATCTCGCTGGTGAAAAGCCTTGATAACAGACCGATTATTATTACTGACAGCGGCGAGTTTGGCGGTTGGGCGAGAGCGGCCCGGCGCGCGGATATTTTTGGAACGACCATGTACGGCGTTGTATATCGCAACGAACCACCGAGGTTTTATGCTCATTATCCGCGGATGCCCAGTTTGTTTCATTTCAAGGCGAATCTGGCCGTAGCTTCCGGCGGCACAAAAAATCTTATCGTTTCGGAGCTGCAAGCCGAACCCTGGGGTCCGGGAATGATTTACGAACTTTCTCCGGAGGAGCAGAAAAAATCAATGAACTTAGATCAACTAAAAAGCAATCTACGATTAGCTCGCGAAGTTGGTTTTCGGGAAGTTTATCTTTGGGGAGTGGAGTGGTGGTTTGCCGAAAAATTGGAAGGACGCCCAGAATTTTGGGACGAGACAAGAAAATTGTTTTTGAACTGACGCAACACAAGCAAACCACTACGTGATTTCCCCCGCGTTGGAAGGCAGGCCGCTATCCGATAGGATAGCGGTCGCTGGAAACCCGAAGGTGTCCAGTGTGGGGGTCGGGGGAAATCGGAGATGTGGTGGTTTGCCGAAAAATTGGAAGGACGTCCAGAATTTTGGGACGAGACAAGAAAATTGTTTTTGAACTGACGCAACACAAGTAAACCACCACGCGACTTCCGCTCTTATACCAAATTACCGCTCCATGGCGTGGTAGTTTGATTTTGAGTTGACAAATACTAGTTTAATGATAGGATAGCAACGGCTCATTAAGGAGGTGATATGACTTTTTGGGAGATCGCACTGGTCGTGGTGGTTCTTATTTCTTTTGCTGAATTCTTGGTTTGGGTTTCGAAAAAGCCCGCCGACGTCAAAGTTCCCAAGGAATGGCAGGACGCCGAAGATAAGACCGGATCGAATACCGATATCATCGGCAGACACCCGAAACATCCGAAAGATCCGCCGGACGAAAACAGCCCCACTTAGGGCTGTTTTTTTGTGTCGAAATGTGATAAAATTAACCTGTAATGGCTGATAAAAAGGATGAGAAAAAGCCGTCTTATTCGGCTAAGGATATTTATGTTTTAGAGGGTTTGGAACCGGTCCGGAAGCGGCCCGGTATGTATATCGGCACGACCGATGTTGCTGGACTTCACCACCTTATTTGGGAGGTCGTAGATAACTCCATCGATGAGGCGATGGCGGGCTACGCCAAGAATATCCGCGTTGAGCTTCTTCCGGACCACAAAGTTTCCATTGTTGATGACGGCCGAGGCATTCCGGTGGAGATCCATCCGCAAAGCAAAAAATCCACCCTGGAAACAGTGATGACGACTTTGCATGCCGGAGGCAAGTTCGGCGGGGAATCGTACAAAGTTTCCGGCGGTCTGCACGGCGTCGGTGTTTCCGTGGTTTGCGCCCTTTCCGAATGGATGAGGGCGGAAGTCTGCCGCGAGGGCGCTCTTTATACCCAAGAATACAAACGAGGAAAGCCGCAATACAAAGTCCGTAAAGAAGGAAAATGTGGCGCTACCGGCACCCGCGTTACTTTCCAACCAGATCCAGAAATTTTTAAAATACTAGACCTGGATCTCAAAAAGATTTTAGACCATCTTCGCCAACAAGCTTTTCTAACCAAAGGAGTCCGCATTGAAGTATTTGATTCGCGTAAAGGAAAAGATTACCACGCTTTTTATTACGATGGCGGTCTTCTTTCTTTCATTAAATATCTTACCCGCACCGAAAATCCGTTGCAGGAAACCCCATTTTATATAAATAAATCCGCCGAGAATGTTGATGTGGAGACCGCTTTTTTGTATCAGAACGAAAACGAAACCCAAGAATTAAGTTTTGCCAATAATATCTACACCCCCGACGGCGGCATGCACCTCACCGGTTTTCGCTCGGCTCTGACTAGATCGCTAAACAATTACGCCACCGAAAACGAATATATTAAAAAGACGGAAGATAATTTGACCGGCGATGATGTGCGCGAAGGATTAGTCGCGATCGTTTCGGTTAAAATTCGGGAGCCGCAATTTGAGGGACAGACTAAAGCTCGTCTCGGTAATCCGGAAGCGCGTACCGCAACCGAATCAGTTTTAGGAGAAGCAATCAAAGATTTTTTGGAACGCAACAGCACCGAGGCGCGACGTATTATGGAAAAATGTCTGTTGGCGGCTAAAGCTCGCAAAGCCGCTAAAGCCGCTAAAGACACCGTGCTTCGCAAGGGAGTGCTTGATGGACTGACTCTGCCGGGAAAATTAGCTGATTGCAGTTCTCGCAATCCAGCGGAATCAGAGATGTTTATCGTCGAGGGCGACAGCGCCGGTGGCAGCGCCAAACAAGGACGGGATCGCCGCACCCAGGCGATACTTCCGCTTAAGGGAAAGATTTTGAATGTGGAAAAGTCGCGCATCGACAAGATGCTTATCAATAAAGAAATCAGAGCTTTAGTAGTCGCTTTGGGAACCGCGATCGCCGAATCTTTCGACATTAATAAGTTGCGTTATCACAAAATTGTTATTATGACTGATGCCGATGTTGACGGTTCTCATATTCGTACTTTACTTTTGACATTATTTTATCGCCACTTCGCGCCGATTATTGAAAACGGTCATCTTTTTATCGCTCAACCTCCGCTTTTTCGCCTCCAGCGCGGCAAGGAAATAAAATATATTTACAATGAAGAGGAAATGAAAAAAATCAACAAAGAAGGTTGGGGCATTAGTCGCTATAAAGGTCTTGGCGAAATGAACCCGGAGCAGCTTTGGGAGACAACGATGAATCCCGGCAATCGCGTGCTGAAAAAAGTCATTGTGGAAGACGCTGAAGAAGCCGATCGATTGTTTGATATTCTTCTCGGTGAGCAAGTGGAACCGCGCAAGCAATTTATTCAAAGTCGAGCCCAATTCGTGAAAAATTTAGACATTTAGCGGTCGCTATTTACAAATTGCTAGTTATCCGGTATAATATCTGAAATATAAAATGGTTGGAAAAATTCGTTCATTTATCCAAGAGTCCAAACAGGAATTTAAGAGGGTTAATTGGCCAACTTTCCCGGAGACCATGCGGCTGACTGCCATTGTGGTTATCTTTTCTTTGGCAGTAGCGCTGTTTTTAGGGCTGCTTGATTCGGTCTTTACCTTCTTACTGGGCCGAATCCTTTAATTCAATGAATGACAATCATCAAAAAACTAAAATCGAAACAAAAGGCGAGCGTCATTGGTACGCTGTTCATACCTATTCCGGTTATGAAGACGCCGTAGTGCGTTATCTTGAACAGCGCGTCGGGTCGCTTTCCATGAACGACAAAATTTTCAAAGTAGTTGTTCCTAAAGAAAAACGGATCAAAATTAAAAACGGCAAGCGTCGAATGGTGGAAGAAAAAGTTTATCCGGGTTATGTCTTGGTAGATATGGTTTTGACTGAAGACACTTGGTACGTGGTCCGCAACACCCCGCGCGTTACCGGTTTTGTTGGACCCGATACCACTAAGCCAACTCCGCTTTCCAAAGAAGAAATTGATTCTCTAATGGCGCGAATGGGCACTGGGGAGGAAGCGACCAAATTCCGTGTTGAGCTTCGCCCAGGCGAAATGGTTAAAATCACCGACGGGCCGTTCAAGGATTATGACGCCAAGGTTTCCGAGATAGACGAAGAAAAAGGAAAGGTTAAAGTACTGGTGGCTATCTTCGGCCGCGACACGGTCGTAGAGCTTGACTCATTGCAGGTTCAGAAATTATAATTCTCAAATTCATGGCTAAAGCGATTAAAACAATTTTAAAACTTCAACTTCCCGCCGGGCAGGCAAACCCAGCTCCTCCGGTAGGCACAGCGTTGGGTCCCCACGGCGTCAATATCGCCGGTTTTTGCAAGGAATTTAACGATGCCACCAAAGATAAAGCGGGGGATATTATTCCCGCCGAAATCACAATCTACGAAGACCGAAGTTTTACATTTAAGTTAAAAACCCCACCCGCCTCGGCCCTTTTAAGAAAAGCCGCCGGCATAGAAAAAGGATCCGGCGAGCCGGCTACCAAGAAAGTCGGAAAAGTTACTAAAGCCGATTTGCGTTCTATCGCCGAAAAAAAGTTAATTGACTTAAACACTGATAATTTAGACCAGGCAATGAAGATTATCGCGGGAACCGCCCGCAATATGGGTATTGAAGTTATCGAATAAACTTAGTACAATCTACTTTGTTCTTTAATAAGAGGGTATTCGTTATGGTTGAGAGACCGTCAAAGCTTTCCAAGAATGAATTCTTTGATCTTTTGGCCGCTCTTTTTTCCTCTTTAAGTTCTTGTTTCCGTTTAATGACCGGAACGGTTTTCTCTAAAAATAAACGCATTGTTGCTGCCGGATACAATGGTCCTCCGGCCGGTATACCGAACTGTGAAGAAGTCGGACATCGAATGATAGATGGTCATTGTATTACAATTCACGGCGAAAAAAATGCTGAAATGAACGCGCTTACAGACTTAAATGGAGGCACCTCTCATACCATTGGCACGCCATGCATTGATTGCGTCAACACCTTGCTACAAGCTGGAATTACAAGAATTCGTTACATTGGTAGCTATAATAATTCTAAGGGCAAAGAATATATTGAGGAACTTTGTTGTTTGAAAGGTGTTCCCATCATCCAAGTTGGCACCGATGGTTCTTATACCCTCGGTCTTCTGCGCCGGGTTATTGATCGCTTGAGGGGAGAAGGTGGAATCTTTCACGGTTTGCCAGACGAATGTTTCGATTTTCGCCAAAACGAAGAAAATTTGCCGAAACAACTTTGTTAATACGAAATAACCGCAGGCTTGACCTCTGCGGTTTTTTTATTTAAGTTAAAGACGGAACATCGAAATAAAAAATATTAACGGAGGCAAGCGATGATTTCCGGCATTTGCGCGAGCGTGACGGCGGTTCTTAGAAATCCCAAAGACGAAGTTTTGGTTGTGTATCGTTTTCGCAACCCCAAGGGCCTAGCAACACCAGCGGGTCATATAAAGTGGGAAGAAGACGCTGGTGTCGCTATTCGCAGAATAATTCCAGAGATAACCGACATAACGGTAAAAGATATTGTTCGCAAAAAAGAACAACTCATTGACGTCAGTCCAGTTTATTGCAATCGTGGCAAAGGTATTCACGTTTGCTATGTCTACGAAATTCTTTCCTGGAATGGCAATCCGAAGGTCATGAAACCGATAAAACACAAATTTGTCAGGTTCATGCCAAAAAGTGAAGTTGCCGAGTATATAAAGCATGGAGAAATTGATCCATGCTTCCCAAAAATTCTTTGGGAGAAACTTGGAATTTTGTAAACAACGTCCCGTTGCTAAGCGGGACGTTTTTGTTTAAATTAATTTAAGAACCAAAAAGGAAATTATATGACAAAAACTTGCGACAATGCCAGCGTTGGAACGGTTATTTTGGATAAAAACGGCAATTTTTTAATGATCGAAAGAAAAAATTATCCGCAGTGCTTCGCTTTGCCGGCCGGCCATTTGGACGGAGATGATCCGGAATTTGCCAGCAAAAAGGAATGTGAGGAAGAAGTTGGAATAAAAATTTTAAAGCAGCGGCTTTTGTTTCGGGGAAGGATAAACAATCCCTGCAGAAGGGGAGCTTCTTACCACGACTTTTGGGGTTATATAGCCGACGAATGGAGCGGAGAGCCGGTTTCCGGCAGCGACGCAAAATCTTTTTTTTGGGCATCGCCGGAAAAACTTCGCAAGCTTGCTTCCCGTACCGAATTATTTTTTCAAAAGCGCAAGCTTCAGAATAATCAAGTTGGCGAATTGACCAGAATGATTTTTGGCGATCCAGCCAGTCCAAAAACCGATCCAGAGTGGCTGGCCGATCCCGGCTTGGAGCCGGTTTGGTATTTTCTTTTGAAATCCGCCAAAGTTCTCTAGGGCTCGCTTGCGCGAGCTCCTTTATTTAAGTAAATTTAAAACATGAGACCGGTGGTTTTATGCGGCAGTCAAAGATTTAAAGAAGAATTTGAGGGATTAACCAACTTTCTTCGTAAAAGAGGCGTATTTGTTCTAGCGCCCAATTTCAAACGGCACAGCCGCAAACTCATTTCCAAAGTGGAGAAGGAACGGTTGAAAAGCTCCTCTTATAAAAATAAAATCCCCGGCTTGGTTTTGGCGCATTTTGCTCAAATTAGCCAAGTTCATAGCATGGGCGGCGTTTGTTTAATTTACAACCCAAAACCGGGCGGTCATCAGAGTTCCGAACACGGCTATATTGGCAGTAACACCCAAGCCGAAATAGGATACGCTTGCGCCAAGCAAATGCCCATTATTTTGCTGAAACCTCACGAAGAAGAATGGATTATGTCAGTTGCTCACAGCGGTAACGACAAGGAACGAGTTTTTGCCATTGCCAATCCCAAATCTGACCCCCTGAATCACAAAGCGGTCCACGAGTGGCTCAAACGTTGGCTCCAATGAAAAGCGTTGTTTTTTGCTCCAGTCAGCGATTTAAAAAAGAGCTGGCCGAGTTTATCGAAAAATTGAAAACCGAAGCGGCCTCTAAAAGTTTACACTTGGTTATTTTCGATCCCGAGTTTGAAAATCACGAAAAGGAACTCCATCTTTCTCCGGAAAAAGAAAGAATGCTCAATCCTCACTATAGAAATTCCGTTGCTGGAAAAGTTTATGATCATCTTTTTCGAAAAGTCCGCATCGCCGATGTTTGTTATATTTTTAATAAAGACGGTTACTTAGGCGCTAATACCAACGGGGAGCTTTTCGCTGCCGCCGTGCTTGGCAAAACAATCTACGCTCATAGCGAGAGAACTTTGATGGGCAATTACCCCGGCGATCTTTACGAAGAGCCGTCATCTAGAAAACTTATTCACGAAATAGTCAACGCGCCTCACGAATTATTAAAACGATTAATTTAAAAATAAAATGAAGTATCAACCAACAATAGGTTTGGAAGTTCACGCCGAGCTCAAAACTCAGACGAAAATGTTTTGTGATTCACTGAACGATCCTAACGAAAAACATCCCAATACCAATGTTTGTCCAATCTGCGTTGGTCACCCCGGAACTTTGCCGACCATAAACAAAACAGCCGTCGAGTCCGTGTTAAAAGTCGGCATGGCCCTTTCCGGAGATATTCCGCAATTTTCAAAATTTGACCGAAAAAATTATTTTTACCCGGACCTTCCAAAGGGTTATCAAATTTCCCAATATGATTTGCCGTTGGTTTTCGGAGGCGTTTTAAACGGTGTTCGGCTTCGCCGAGTTCACTTGGAGGAAGATACCGGAAGACTGATGCATACGGAAGACAGTCCCTCGATTTCAGGATCACAGGCTTCGCTTGTGGATTTTAATCGCGCCGGAGTTCCTTTAATGGAGTTGGTAACCGAACCGGACATTAAAAACGCTGAGCAAGCGGTAGAATTTGCTCGCGAGCTTCAATTAGTGTTGCGTTATCTCGGAGTTTCCGACGCTGACATGGAAAAGGGCCAGATGAGAATTGAAGCCAACGTGAGTTTGGCCGCTGACGGGGGAATGGGGACGAAGGTAGAGGTTAAAAATATAAATTCTTTTAAAGCGGTGCATGATGCCATCGAATATGAAATAAAACGCCAAACCGAGCATTTGGAAAAAGGAGAAAAAATTATCCAAGAAACACGCGGTTGGGACGCGAATAAAGGGAAAACTGTTTCTCAGAGAAAAAAAGAAGAAGCCCACGATTACAGATATTTTCCGGAACCGGACCTTCCACCGCTTGATGTTTCTAAATTCGATCTTTCCCGCCTCAAAGAGGAAGTGCCCGAACTGCCCAAAGAAAAAAGAATCAGATTCGCCAAGGAATACGGTTTAACGCCGGAACAAGCCGATATTTTGACTCGTAATCGCTGGCAGGCGGAATATTTTGAAGAATCAGCAAGCGAACTCTTGTCTGAAACGGAGAAACCCGACTACAACTCTCTTTTTAATTATTTAACCAGCGATCTTTTTGGGTTAATGGCGGAAGCTGATTTAAGCATTAAAGAAATTAAAATTGACGCGGAAAATTTCGCCGATTTGGTTAAGCTGGTTTCCCAAGGGAAAATCTCGAGCCGAGTCGCCAAGGATGTCCTTAAAAAAATGTTTGAAACCGGTCTTGACCCGACTCAAATCGTTGAGGGAGAGGGATTAAGCCAGATTTCCGACGGCGGTGAACTGGAATCAACGGCTAAAAAGATTTTAGAAGCTAATCCGTCCGCGGTTGCCGACTATAAAAAAGGCAAAGGAAACGCTTTGCAATTTCTGATTGGAAAAGCGATGGCAGAACTTAAAGGCAGGGGAAATCCCGGCATGCTTCAAGAAATTTTCAAGAAACTTATCGGCTAATTTTCTCTTTTATCTCTTTTTGAATCTTTTTGGAAAGCGCGCCTAGTTCCATTTCTCCCACCTGGCCGGCGGTGTAATGCCGGACATTCAAAGTTTTGTTTTGGACTTCCTTGTCGCCGGCAACCAAAATGTACGGCACGCGGCGAATTTCCGCTTCCCGGATTTTCTTGCCAATAGTGTCCCCGCTGGTGTCAGCTTTAGCCCGAACCCCTCTTTTTACAAGCGTTTTGGCGATTTTCTCGGCGTAGTTTGCCTGGGCCTCACCGATGCTTAATATTGCGACTTGAACGGGGGAGAGCCAGAGAGGCAGTTTGCCATCAGTGTGTTCAAGAAGCATTCCGATAAAACGTTCAAAAGATCCGAAAATTGCCCGATGGATTACCCAAGGCAATTTTTTCGAGCCGTCCTCGTCCGTGTAATAAGTTTCAAATTGTTTCGGCAACATTACCAAATCGAGTTGGGCGGTGCCCATTTGCCAATCGCGGCCTTGCGAATCATTGAGATGCACCTCAATCTTTGGGCCGTAAAACGCGCCCTCGCCCTTGGCGATGGTGAATTGTTTGCTCATTTTTTCCAGCGCTTCACCCAGAGCTTTTTCCGCCAAATCCCAATCTTTTGCCGAGCCCAGCGCTTTTTCCGGTCGGGTAGCAAGCACGTAAGTCGGTTTGAGATCAAACATCGCGTAAAACTTTTCAATCATTTCAATAATTGCCATAATTTCCTTTTTAACTTGTTTAGGCGCGGCGTAGACGTGGGCATCGTCCATGGTGATTTGCCGGACCCGGAAAAGGCCGCCGAGAGTGCCGGAAAGCTCGTTGCGGTGAAGGCGGCCGATTTCAGCCAGTCGAAACGGCAGATCTTTATAACTGCGAATTCTGGAATTGTATACAAAGGTGGATTCCGGGCAGTTCATCGGTTTGATGACCAAATGCTCGTTTTCATCGCGCGGATTGTCGAAATAGAACATATTTTCGCGGTAATGCTCCCAATGGCCTGATTTTTCAAAGACCTCGCGCTTGACTATGATAGGAGTGGAAATTTCTTCGTAACCCATTTGATCCAATTCTTCGCGCAGGTATTTTTCCAATTCTTTAAAGATAATCATCCCATTGCTGTGCCAAAAAGGAGCGCCGGGAGCGATTTCCTGGAAAGAGAAAAGATCAAGTATTTGGCCTAATTCTCTGTGATCTCTCATAATTCAATCGCGGTTTCGCAAATTATTTTAGTTTCTCCATCGCGCTGGGAAAGCTTTCCCGAAACCAACACCACCTTGTTTTCCTGCCAAGCCAGCGCGGTTTTTTGAAGCGTATCGGAAAAAACGACTACTTCCATAGTATCTCCGAAATCTTCAACTTTGGCAAAAATCATCGGATTGCCGGTTTTAGTTATAATTCTTTGAATTTTGGAGACGATGCCAGCGATATTGGCCCGGCCGACGCTTGCCCCGGCATAATCTTTAATCGGTTTTGCGTTACTGGAATTGATTTTTTCTCGATAACTATTAAGCGGATGATCCGAAACATAAAGTCCAAGCAGTTCTCGTTCCCAGCCAAGCCGTTCCTGGGGAAGCGCCGGAGCGGCCGGTTTCATTTTTAAAGAAGCGACGGAAACAGCATTGCCGAAAAGACCGGCTTGATTTCCGTTGCGAGATTTTTTCAGCGCCTGGTTGAATTTAACAATATCGTCAATATTGGTAAGAATCAGATTTCTTTCAACATTGAAAGAATCCAGAGCGCCCGATTTAGTTAAACTCTCCAGAGATTTTTTGTTAAGATCTTTGTGCTCCACTCGGTTGAGAAATTCCACTAAATTTTTGAAAGGCCCGGATTTTTGCCGTTCTTCGATGATTGCCTGGACGATATTGGCGCCGACATTTTTTATAGCCGCGAGACCAAAACGGATATTTTTTTCGCCCGCTGTGAAATCCGCGGAACTTTGATTGATATCGGGCGGAAGAACGGCAATATTCATTTTTTTACATTCAGAAACCAGAAAAGCGATTCTTTCAATATCGTTCGCGTCGGCGTTGAAGAGGGCGGTTATAAGTTCAGTCGGATAATGAGCTTTAAGATAAGCGGTTTGGTAACCGATCATCGCGTAACAGGCGGCGTGAGAGCGGTTGAAGCCGTAGCGGGCGAATGGCGGAAATAATTCCCAGATTGCCTGCGCGGTTGCCGGAGAAATACCGTTGTTGATCATGCCGCTGACCAGTTTTTCCTGTTGTTTGTCCAGCAATGCTTTGATTTTTTTGCCGATGGCTTTGCGGAGCGTATCGGCCTCTGCCAAAGTAAAACCGGCAAGATCGCGGGCGATCCTCATCATTTGCTCCTGATAAACACCGACTCCATGAGTTGTTTTTAGAATCGGTTCAAGCTTTTGGTGGAGATAAGTGACTTTTTCCAAACCGTTCTTGCGGCGGATATAGTCGGGGATAAGATCCATCGGGCCCGGCCGGTAAAGCGCCACCAACGCGATGAGATCTTCCAGTTCCGTAGGTTTTATTTCTTTCATATATCTCCGCATTCCGGACGACTCAAACTGGAAAACCCCCGTAGTGTTTCCGGACTGGAGGAGCTGGAAAGTTTTTTCATCATCGAGCGGTATCGCGCCGATGTTTAAATTTATTCCGTAGATTTCATTAACCATTCGCGCCGTGTCTTCTATGATAGTTAAGTTTTTCAGTCCCAGTAGATCCATTTTTAATAGCCCGAGATCTTCAACGCTGTGCATTTCAAATTGAGTGACGATAGTGTTTTCATCCTGAGGAGCGCGCTGAATTGGCAAGTGTTCCGTCAAAGGTTTTTCAGTTATAACGATGCCGCAAGCGTGCACGGAAGCGTGCCTGGCAACGCCCTCAAGGTTGCGGGCGCCGTCAAGAATCCGTTTAGCGTCCGGGTTATTGTCGTAAAATTGCCTTAATTCAGGAATTTCCATCGCTTTTTCCAAGTTTTGGTTAAAAGGAATCAGCTTGGCCAACTGGTCGCAAAATCCGTAGCTTATTCCGAGAGCCCGGCCAACGTCTCGGATAGCGGCTCGAGCGGCCATAGTTCCGAAAGTAA
Source organism: Candidatus Harrisonbacteria bacterium (assembly GCA_016182295.1). Taxonomy (GTDB): domain Bacteria; phylum Patescibacteriota; class Minisyncoccia; order UBA6257; family WO2-44-18; genus JACOXP01. The sequence goes on from JACOXP010000012.1 coordinate 27,838, forward strand.
TAATATGAGCCACGTGATTCTCGCCGTATTTTTCCCGCAGATAGCCCATCACTTCGTCTCGCCGCCGATCGGTTATATCAATATCGATATCGGGCATCTGAATTCTGTCCGGATTAAGAAACCTTTCGAAGAGCAAATCGAATTTTATCGGATCGATGTCAGTAATCCCTAAAATATAAGAGACGATGCTGCCGGCGGCCGATCCTCGACCCGGTCCGACGACAATGCCGCGCTCCTTCGCCCAGTTAACCAAATCCTGGACAATCAAAAAGTAATCGGCAAAACCCATTTTTTCTATCACGTTCAGTTCGAAAGAAATTCTTTGTTCTACCGCTTGCTCAAGCTTTGGATACCTCTTGTGAAGCTTTTCGGAAATTATTTTTTTTAAAAACGAAGCTGAGGTTTCGCCGTCGGGCAACATAAATTTTGGCAGATGGATTTTCCCAAGCTCCAGTTCAACTTTGCAGCGATCGGCGATCAATTGGGTATTAGTGACCGCTTCGGGAGAATCTTTGAAAAACTCCGCCATTTCTTCAGGGGAACGCATCGCGAAATCATCATCGCGCAAGGTAAGGCGGTCCGAGTCGCTAACTTTATTTCCCGTTTGAACAGCCAGGAGAATGTCGTGATACTGGGCGTCTTCCGGTTTGAGATAGTGAATGTCGTGGGTCGCCGCGAGCGGGATGCCCATTTTTTTAGAAAGCTCCATCAGGGATTCTTTAACTTTAACCGTTTCTTTAACCCCTGGATGATAGCCAACTTCCAAATAAAAATTTTCCTTGCCGAAAATTTCTTGATAATCTCCGGCAATTTTTTCAGCGTCGCTTTGCCGGTTAGCCAGAATGGCTTTGGCAATTTCTCCGGAAATGCAGCCAGAAAGAGCGATTAATCCCTCGCTGTGCTTTCGCAAAAAGTTTTTATCTATTCTGGGTTTGTAATAAAAACCTTCGAGATTGGCGTGAGAGACAAGTTTAATGAGATTTTTCCACCCAGTTTCGTTTTCGCAAAGCAAAATTAAGTGATAATACTTTTCGCCGTTG
>JACOXP010000012.1:28898-46162 GCA_016182295.1 Candidatus Harrisonbacteria bacterium
CCGGCGGCTTTAGCCTTTTTATAAAATTCCACGGCGCCATAGAGGTTGCCGTGGTCGGTAAGAGCGAGAGAATCCATGCCTAATTTCTTGGCTTGGGAGATTAAATCGTCAATTTTGGCGAGGCCGTCTAACAGCGAGTAATGAGAGTGAGTGTGGAGATGAGCAAATTTCATTTATATAAAAATTATTACAAAAAGTTTATCATACTTCAACGCAAAAGATAAAAACTCCCTTCGTTAGGGGAGTTTGGTTTCAATGACTTTTTTTATAGTTTCAGAGGTTAGGGCGGTGACTCTGGTGGAAATACTAAATTGTTTGCCGACATAAATCATTATGTTCATGCCGATCACCTCGCCATCCTTATTAAGAATCGGACCACCCGATCCTCCATAGCCGCTCCAAGCGGCATGTTCCAATTGATAAGGCGCTGCCGATCCATTTTTATAAAACATATCTTTTATTCTGCCTAAAGAATAAAACCAAAAATGATCATCGGGATGACCAAGGGATACCACCAAATCTCCAAGTTGGATTTTTCCAGAATCTCCGAAGACAGCCGTTTTCCCGGTAAAGGTAAAATCTTTATCTTGAATTTCTAAAATAGCCAGGTCTACCCCTGACACCGATTTTTGAAATTCTCTGTAAAAAATCTTTGCTTTATAATATTTATCTTTCTGATTCTTGAAACAGACCTCGATACTAGTTGTTTTTTCTCCAGGCATCCGAATGTGGCCGGCGGTTAAAATCCAATACTTCCCGTTTTTTTTAAAAATAGCTCCGGACAAAACCGATTTGTATCCAAGCCATTGACTGCCAGATTGCTCCCACTGGACGCACTTAATCAAGGCAAGATAATCAGCCTCTTGATGAAGTTTTTCACCGATAGCTTTTTCAGATTCGGAAAAAGCGTCAGCTTCAAAAAACTTAGATTGAGTCGCGCAAGACGAGAAAAGCAAAGCTAACAGCAGAACGCCAGCCAATCTTGTGAAATACATCAACCGCCTCCTTTCACTACTTCTCAAAGAACCACTGTTATAATGATACAATGAATCGTTATCTTATTGGTATTGATGAAGTTGGGCGGGGTTGTCTTGCTGGTCCGGTAACAGTTGCGGCCGTGGCAATTCCGGCAGATTCCAAATTTAGGAAATTAAAAGATTCCAAAAAACTTTCTGCCCGAAGAAGAAAAGAGTGGTTCGGTTTTATCAAAACTCAACCGAATATTTTTTATAAAATAGCCAGAGTTTATCCTAAAATAATTGATAAGAAAAATATTTCTCAAGCCGCTAATCTTGCCGCAACTAGAGCTTTTCAAAAATTGGCCGCCGAACTTGATTTATCCGCGGGGAAAACAAAAGTTTTTCTGGACGGCGGCTTGTATATCAACAAAATTCTAGATTCTAGATACCAGATTCTAGATATTCGCACCGTGGTCAAAGGCGATGAAAAATACAACTGCGTTAAATTAGCTTCTATCGCTGCCAAAGTTCATCGTGACGGAATTATGATACGTCATCATAAAAAATTTCCTGTTTATGGATTCGCCGATCATAAAGGGTATGGCACAAAAATTCACGTCCTGGCGCTTAAGAAATACGGTCCCTGTTCCCTGCATAGATTGACATTTATTAAAAAATTCGTTTAAATTCTAAATTATGGGAGGCGTACCAGTAAAACATCATTCTAAATCTAAAGTCGGCCGTCGCCGGTCGCACCTTGCGTTAAAGCCGCAAAATATCGCGGTTTGTTCTAATTGCCGGGGTCCTAAAATGCCGCATCGCACCTGCGCCCAGTGTGGCACTTATGCTAAAAAATAATTTTTTAATCTTCAGTACTTTGAAGTAATGGCAACTAGACAATTAGCAAGATCAGTCGTTCTACAGTCCCTTTACGAGTGGGATTTTTATTCCAAAAAAGAAGATTTTTCAAAAATACTTGAACGCAATCTTGCCGAATTTGCTCCCGGCATTGATGAGCCCGATTTTGCTTGGCGATTGGCCAAAGGCGTAATTGAACACCTCCCCGAACTCGATAAAATTATCGAAAAAGCCGCCCCCGAATGGCCGATTCAGCAGATTGCCGTTATTGACCGAAATGCTTTGCGGATCGGCCTTTACGAGCTTTTATACGCGGATCCCAACGAAGTGCCGCCTAAAGTTGCTATTAATGAAGCCATCGAAATCGCCAAAAATTACGGCGGTCCCAATTCCGGAAAATTTATAAACGGAGTTTTGGGCACCGTTTACAAAGAAGTAGGGGACAGAACTCAAAATGCCAGTCAATCTCAATAATCTAGAAAAAGTTATCGGATACTCTTTCAAAGAGAAAAATTTATTGAAAGAATCCTTAACCCACCGCTCTTATTTAAATGAAAATCCCAAATGGAAACTGCCGCACAATGAACGGTTGGAATTTTTGGGCGACGCTGTTTTGGAACTTGCCGTCACGGAAGAGCTCTATAATCGTTATCCGGAAAAAAAGGAAGGTGAGTTAACCGGTCTGCGAGCGGCTCTGGTTAATTACATAATGCTTGCCGCTATCGCTCGAGAGATTGGCCTGGATAAATATATTTTAATGTCGAGAGGCGAAGCCAAAGATGTCGGAAAAGCTCGGGAAGTTATTTTAGCGAACGCGATGGAAGCGCTGATCGGCGCCATTTATCTTGACTCCACTTATAAGATATCCAGAAAATTTACCGATCAGTTCGTGATGACGCAGCTTGATGAAGTGCTCAAAGGCGGTCTTTATAAAGACGCCAAAAGCTTGCTTCAAGAGAAAACTCAAGAAGCTTTGAAAACAACGCCAGTGTATAAAGTGCTTTCCGAGACCGGGCCCGATCACGCGAAAGTTTTCGAGGTCGGTGTTTACGTTGGCGGAAAACTTCTTGCCAAGGGCGCCGGTCATTCCAAGCAAGAGGCGGAGGTGGAAGCGGCAAAAGACGCTTTAAATAATTTGTAAAAATAGTGAGGCGTAAAATTATCGCATCAATAGTTTTGGGTTTACTGCTGGCCTCCGCCGGTTTTTATTTAATCGATTTAGGAAAGCGTCCGTTTGATGATTACGACGAAGCTATCTACGCCCAAGTCGTGAGGGAAATGCTTCAAAATAAGAATTATTTGACGCTGACTTATTTCGATCAAACCTGGTTTGAGAAACCGCCGCTGCAGTTTTGGTTAATGGCAATCAGCGCCGAAGTTTTCGGATTAAATGAATTTTCCGTAAGGTTGCCATCCGCCTTGTTCGGAGTGACGGCTGTTGTTTTGACTTTTTTAATTATTTTGCACCTTACTAAAAATATTTGGCTGTCAATTTTCGGCGGTTTGGCAGTTTTGGGAATGCCGTTGTTTCTGGCGGCCGCAAGACATGCCAGAATGGACGTCCCGGTAACCTCGGCAATTTTGAGCGCTTTTTATTTTTATTTATTAGGATTAAAAAATCCAAAATTTTTAATTTCTGTCGCGCCCTGCGTCGCTATAGGAATTTTATTGAAAAGCGTGATCGGTTTGCTGGCAATTCCCATTATTGTCATTTGGAGTTTTTATACGAAACAATGGGGTTGGTTTAAAAATCGTTATTTTTGGATTGGCGCGATTATCGCTCTATTGATCGTCGCTCCTTGGCATATATACGAAATTGCTAAATTTGGCGGAGCTTTTTGGAACGATTACTTTGGCTACCATATTTTACAGAGAGCCGCGCAGAATGTATTAAACAGCGGCATTTCGTTGCCCTACTTTTTTTGGGTAACGTGGAAATACTTACAACCATGGAGCGGAATTTTTATTCCGGCTGTGCTTGCGACTGGATTCGTTTGGATTAAATCTCGCTCCCAACGAAAGACTTTGGAACTCGCGTCGTTATTATCCGCAATTCTTTTTATATTTTTTATTTTCGCCGTTTCTAAAACTAAATTATTGACCTATTTTACGCCCCTTTATCCGTTGCTAGCCGTATTTTTTGCGATTCTGGCTGAAAGATTTTGGCGAGTTAGCGCAAAGTGGGTCCTGTTATTTCTTGTCCTAATAGGATTGTGGGGAAGCGCGCGGGAAGCTTTTGTGAGCCAAAAAATTTATCACCTGGATTATTCTTTTGATGAAAAAAACATAGGACTGCTTTTAAACGGCAGTTCCGGCGCGGACGCCGCTTTTACCTTCCAGTGGGATCACCATAATAGTCTGCGCTATTATTCTCAGAGAGAAATTCAGCCCCTGCAGTTTAATTCAAGCAATCAACCAGACCCGCCGTTTTGGCTTATTCTACCCACGGAACTCCTGGAAGAAAATCCAGATTTGAAAAATATGACCACGCCTTTTTCCGGACAATATTTAACCTTGGTGCGTTTTAAACCATAATTATTTGCTCAAGAGGCCATGAATGGATAAAATCAATCTATGCGATTAAAGAGTTTGGAGTTAGTTGGTTTTAAATCGTTTGCCCAAAAAACTACTTTGGATTTCACTTCCGGCATTACGGCTGTCGTAGGGCCGAACGGCTCTGGAAAATCGAATATCATAGACGCGATCAGGTGGATTCTTGGGGAACGGGAAGCTAAAAATATCCGCGGCGCTCGCGCGGAAGATTTGATTTTTGCCGGAACGCCCCAGAAGCCGAGAATGTCTATGGCTAAAGCGACTATGATTTTTGACAACAGCGACCATTTTTTCCCAGTGGATTACGACGAGGTATCCATCACTAGAAAACTGGGCCGCGACGGTCTTTCCGAATACTTGCTTAATGAAGCGGCGGTTCGGCTGAAAGACGTGGTGGATTTTTTTGCCAAGGCCCGTCTAGGCACTCATGGTTTAACCATTATTAACCAGGGCAATAGTGATATTTTTGTGAAAGCCGATTTCAAAGAGCGGCGGGCGATGGTTGAAGAGGTGCTCGGCTTGCGTCAATTTCAGTTAAAAAAACACGACGCGGAATTAAAATTAATTAGTACTGGAATTAATTTGGAAAAAGTTAAGGCGATGATCGGAGAGATTATGCCGCACCTTCGTTTGCTCCGCAAACAGGCTTCCAAATACGAAAAGCAGGCGGAGATTGAAAAAGAATTGCGCGAATTCGAAGCAATTTATTTTGGCGGGAAGCTTTTTGAGATCGAGAGCGAGGAAAAAGATTTAAAACCGGAGCTAGATCGAATCGATGAGTCCAAAAAAGAAAAATTAGACGAGCTTAAAAAATTAAAATCCGAGTTGGAAAAAGTCGAGAAAGCTGGCCCGAAGGGGGATAAGGGATTTCAAGAGTTTAAAAAAGACCAAACAGCGCTTTTGGCGAAACGCGCCGCCACTCAAAAAGAAATCGGCCGTTTGGAGGCCCAGATTGAATTTATCCAAAACCAGCCAAAATCAGAGCTGATGGCCAATGAAGCCGTCCGGCTTCTGGAAGAAACTAAATCGGAAATTCAAAAAATTGTTGCCGAAAACACAATAGAAAAAATAAAGACCTTTCTTAAAAGCATTATTGACCGAATTACCGACGCGCTTTCCGGCGGAGCCAAAGATCGAGACGGGAAATTAAAAAAATTCATTCAGGACAAGGAACGAACAACCACTGATTTAAAAAAAGCCGACGAAGAACTGGCGGAGCTTTCCAAAAGCGAGGAAAAACTCGCTGAAAATCTTCGGGGCTTCAACGCTATTTTTAAAAAAGCGTTTGAGCAAGTAGAAGCGAAAAAAGACGAAATTCAAAAATTGGAAAATGATAAAAATAAACTGCTTTTCGAAAAAGAGCGTCTCAATATCCGTCTGCAGGAATTGGATCATTTGGCGCGCCAATCGGGCAGAAAACTTTCTGAATTCCAAGCGTCCAGAACCGAAGAAAATTTTGCCGAATTAGAGAAAAAAATGTTCAAGTTCCGGGCGGAACTTGCCGGTATTGGCGAACTGGACCCCTCGTTGATCAGAGAAGCGCAGGAGACGGAATCCCGATATAATTTTCTTTCCATCCAGATGGAAGATCTGGAAAAAGCGTCAAAAGACCTCAAACAGCTCATAGAAGATCTTGATGAAAAAATTCATCACGAATTTACCGCCGCTTTAAAAGACATCAATGATCAGTTTGAACACTATTTCAAAATGATGTTCGGCGGCGGACGGGCGAGTTTAAAATTGATTAAGCCGGAGAAAAAAGCGAAGTTGGCGCCGGAAGAAGTGACGGAAGAAAATATCGGAGAAGAAAAATTGGAAGACGACGCCGAGCACAAAGTGGATCACGGAGGGATTGAAGTAATGATCTCCATTCCCAGGAAAAAAATTTCCAGCTTGGATATGCTTTCGGGAGGAGAAAAAAGCTTGGTTTCCATCGCCGCTTTGTTTGCCTTGATTTCCGTGAGCCCGCCGCCGTTTTTAGTGCTGGATGAAATCGACGCTCCGCTTGACGAACGGAACGCCAAAAAATTCTCCGGTTTGATAAAAGATTTTTCAAAGAAAACCCAATTTATTTTAGTTACGCACAACCGCGCCACCATGGAAGAAGCAGAGGTTTTGTATGGAGTAACCATGGCCGATGACGGAACTTCCCGCACGCTTTCGCTGAAACTCGAACAAGTCCCTACGCCCTAACGAGACGTTTGGCCTTGACCGGAGTGGGCTTAATTTGATAATATTTAAGCCATGTTAATGCTGAAGTTAAAAAGGACCGGCAAGAAACATCAGGCGAGCTTTCGTCTGATTGTTGATGAGAAACGACACAAGATGGTCGGCAAAAATATCGAAGAGCTTGGTTGGTATAATCCTCGTACCGATAAGTTTGAAATTAAAAAAGACCGAGTTGAGCATTGGATGAAAATCGGCGCTAAGCCGACTGATTCAGCTCACAATTTATTGATTAATGCCGGCATTCTTTCCGGTAAGAAAATCGCCGTGCACAGTCAGCCCAAGAAAAAGGCAGAGCAAGCGCCGTCCGCGTAGCTTGACGAGTTTAATTTAATTTGGTAACATAAGCGCGAACTGGAAAGGTCGCAATTTGTAGGAAAAAACATGGCAAGAGATTCAGCAGATCAAGAGTTTCTCGAATATCTCGTTAAGTCCATTGTTGATCACCCGGATGATGTGAAGGTTGATCGCAAAGTGGATGAGATGGGGGTTCTGCTTTCACTTAAAGTGAATCCGCAGGACATGGGTCAGGTAGTTGGCCGACAAGGTTCGACTGCCAAGGCCATCCGCTCTCTCTTGAGAATCGTGGGTATTAAAAATAACGCTCGCGTTAATCTCAAAATTGAAGAGCCGGAAGGTTCCACTCGAGGACCTCGAGCTCCTAGAGAGGAGGCGTAATTTCGCAAAGGCGAAATTACGCTCTTGGTTCGCTCGACTGATATGAAGTCGTTCTTCACATCAGTCTCGCTGCCAAGAGAAAACCTTAAAAAGTAATTAAACTAAAACGCCACAACCAGTGGCGTTTTAGTTTTTTAAATGTACCCAACTTTTCGGTGCCTAAAAGTTGGGAAGCGTCAGTCAATACAGAGGACTCTTTGGAAAGGGCTGGACTACCGCCTTTTCTCGTCAGCGCTATTTCTCGCTTTGAGCATAAATCTTTCGCCTCGCTATAGACCTCGCTTCGCTCGGCCGCTCGGCTCACCTCGTCCCTCACAGGCGAGGGACTCTCGCCCTTCGGGCTCGGGCTTCGACTCGAAAAAGGTATTTTGAACGCTGACTCCGAAAAGGCGGTAGTCCAGAAAAGCGCTTTCCGAGATTTTGGAATGGGGTTTATAATAAAAAAATGATCCCGTTAGAAGTGGAACAATCTCCACGTTAATTCTAACGGCCGAATACAAAACTATGTTAACCAGCTATATCAAAACGTCGAGGATTGGCCACTTCTAACGGGATGAAATTCGATATTGTTACAATATTTCCGAAAATTTTTGACTCCTATTTCAAAGAGTCGATTATCAAGCGCGCTCAGGAAAAGCGGCTTATTAAAATTGAAATTCACAATCTCCGCGATTTTACTGCCGATAAACACAAAAAAGTCGATGATAAGCCGTACGGCGGCGGGCCGGGGATGGTTCTTAAAATTGAACCGATTTATAAAGCCGTATCAAGTATCAAATATCAGGCATCAAGAAAAAAGGCGAAGACGCGAGTAATTCTTTTCAGCACGAGAGGAAAAAAACTGGATTCAAAAATCGCAAAGCGGCTTTCCAAATATAATCAGCTGATTTTAATTTGCGGGCGTTACGAAGGCGTAGACGAACGAGTGGCCAAGCATATTGCCGATGAGGAAATCTCGATAGGGGACTACGTGCTTTCCGGCGGCGAACTTCCAGCAATGGTTTTAACGGAAGCAGTGTCGCGATATATTCCCGGAGTGCTTGGAAAATATGAATCGTTGGAAGAGATAAAAGGATCATTCCCGACCTATACCAGACCGGAAGTTTTTAAAAAATGGAAGGTGCCGAAAGTTTTAATTTCCGGCCATCACAAAAAAATCGCCAAGTGGAGAAATAAATAAACTCTTGACACAGTCAGTTTATTGATATAGTATGCAATCATTCCGCAGACAAGAGGCGCCCCATAAGTCCTCTTTAGGAAAAGCTTAATTTTCTGCTGCGGAGAGCCGCAGTTTTTTATTTATAGTGAGCCTGTCGAACTATGTTAACTAAAGAACAGAAAAAAATTCATATCAAAGCTGGCGAGGATCTTATTAAAAAGAGCCAAAATTTGATTTTTGTTGATTTTACTGGCGTCAGCATTGAAGAATTAAAGCGTTTGAAAAATGAAATTAAGAAAGTTGGCGCTCAGTTTAAAGTAATCAAAAAACGGCTTTTAAAACTTGCTTTTAAAGAAGCGGGAATTGATTTTGATCCCGGGCAATTCGAGGCGCAAGTCGGAGTGATTTACATCCCCGAAGATTTGAGCTCTGTTGCCGGTCAAGTTTACAAGCTCCACAGGGAAATCGCCAAAACCAAAAAGAATTTCAAGATTCTCGGCGCTTTCAGCGTTTCGGAAAAATCTTTGATGACAGCCGATCAGTTTACGCAAATCGCTAAATTGCCAAACCGCGAAATTTTGCTGGCCATGCTCGTCGGGGTTTTATCCGGCCCAATGCGAGCTATGGCGTATATTTTGGATCAAGCCAGTAAAAAATCTGGAAATGAAACACCCGCCTCCGCTGAAGCTTCGGCGGGCAAGGTCGAACAAACGAATCAAGCGCAATAAATTATGGACAAACATCAAGAACTATTGGATAAAATCGGCGCGATGAAAGTTACGGAACTTGCCGAATTAGTTAAGGCGTTAGAAGAAAAATTCGGCGTCTCCGCCGCGATGCCGATGGCTGTCGCTGGTGGCGGCGCGGGAGCGGCCGAAGCCGAAGAAAAGACCAGCTGGAACGTCTTGCTGAAAGACGCCGGCGCGCAAAAAATCCAAGTGATTAAAGCCGTTCGTGAAATTACCGGTCTGGGCTTGACCGAAGCGAAAGGAGTTGTTGACGGCGCTCCAAAAGTAGTCAAAGAAGGATTGAAAAAAGAAGACGCCGAAGCGCTCAAGAAAAAACTTGAGGAAGCTGGAGCCAAAGCCGAGTTGCAATAATGAAACTGCCGTCCTATAATATAGGACGGCAGTTTTTTATAAAGAATTTTTGGAGGAAGAATTATGAGTATGGCGCTGGAACACGGGGATTTGTCCGCTCATCTCTGGCAGATGAGTCGCGGCAATTCGCGACCGTTGCGCACACACAAAAAGGGGAGAGTTTGCAAAAGGTGTGGTCGGCAATTAAGTATTTATACTCACTCAAGGTTCTGCAACCATTGCAAATCAGCTTCAACTTATTAACAGGAAAATCCTCCAGGGTGGCGCATTATAGCGCCACCTTTTATTATATTAATATCGCGCGTTTAGCTCAGTGGTAGAGCGTTCGATTCACATTCGAAAGGTCGCAGGTTCGATCCCTGCAACGCGCACAAATCAAAATTCTGCTATAATGAAATATGATGAACTGGCATCGGCTTGAAGTATTTCTCGAATTCTTAATCTTCGGTGTCATCGTCGGAGTGGCGGAGGATTTAATCGCGGTTACCCTCGCCACCGGCGAACCAATAACCTTAAAAATCATTGGCATAGTAGTTTTAGTTGCCATACCCTTCGCTTTTTTTGGAGAAGTACTTGTTGATCGGGTGGATTTTGTAAAAATCTGGCAAAAACTTTTTTCTAAAAAAGATCAAAATTAATCCCAATAAAAAACCGCCGAGAAGGCGGTTTTATCGTTCTAATTTTCTGATTCTGCGATATTTCGGAATATATTTTCTTAATCTATTTTTTTGATTTTTGGTGAGAAGATACCAAAGTTCGATTTCTGTTTTTAAAATTTGTGTTTCCGGATTATTCCCGAAAATAACATGTTCCAACTCATGAATTAATGTCTGTAATTTTTCTTCTTCGCTTAAATTTTTATCTATAAAAATAATTAATTTTCTGGGGTTCCAATAACCGCTCAGCGGTTTTTTAGTTTGCGGATCCCTCAAATCTTTTTTTAGTAAAATTCCCGCGATGTAGTGCCTTAATAAATAGATAGATTCTCTAAAAAACGTTTTCGCGAGCTCGTCCATTGATTAACTCCTGTCGAAGAACTGCCTTAACTTTACCACATTTTAAGTTATACACAGCTTCTAGTTTGTGCGTGGGTAAGAGTGGGGTATAGTGTAATCACGGTGGTGAAAGGTGGATAAAGGTGGGGAAAACATGTTTATAGGTGAATATACACACAGCTTGGATACAAAGGGGCGGGTAGCGTTACCCGCGAAGTTCCGGCAAAAAATCACCACTGGTGCGATTATTACTCGCGGTTTAGATCGCACTTTGTTCGTTTACAACAGATCCGATTGGGAAGCGTTGGCGCAGAAATTGGTCGCCCTGCCATTATCGCAATCAAAAGCGCGCGCTTTCGCGCGACTGATGCTTGCTGGCGCGAGCGAAATAGAATCCGACAGTCAGGGAAGAATTCTCATTCCGGAATATTTACGTAAATACGCTGAATTGAAAAAAATCGCTGTTTTTGCCGGTCTCTACAACCGAATAGAAATCTGGGACGAAACAAACTGGAAGAATTACAAATCCAAAACCGAGGCCTCCTCCGATGAAATCGCGGAAAAGCTGGGGGAGATGGGTATATGACCCATATACCGGTTCTTTTAAAAGAAACGATTGAAGGATTGAATCCGCAACCAGAAGAATTTTTTATCGATGGCACTTTTGGCGCCGGCGGTCATTCTCAAGCGATTAAAGAAAAAATTGGCGCTAATGGAAAACTATTGGCGATTGATTGGGAAAAAACCGGAGAAAACTTTGCCGATCTTCCGGAAATTCTAGAAAAAAATCCGCCAGCCGGTGGAACCAAAGCCGACGGATTGATTTTAGACTTGGGAGTTTCTTCCGAGCAGTTGGATATTTCCGGCAGGGGATTTAGTTTTCTTCGCGATGAACCGTTGTTAATGACCTATAACCCAAAAGAAGAACCAGTTCGCCAAATTCTTACGGAATTAACCGAAGTGGAACTTTTCAAAATTATCAAAGAATATGGCGAAGAAAGATACGCGCGACGAATTGCTAAAGCGATTTATGAAAGAGAACGCGGCCAGCCAATTTTAACTAGCGGGGAATTAGCAAAAGTTATCGCCAACGCGGTACCTAAAAATTATGAACGGGGCCGGATTCATCCCGCGACCAGAACATTTCAAGCGCTTCGCATTTACGCCAATCGTGAACTGGAAAATTTGGAACGGCTTTTGCAAAATTTGCGCCAGATTATCAAGCCGGGTGGGCGAGTGGCAATAATATCGTTTCATTCGCTGGAAGATCGTTTGGTAAAAAATTATTTTCGAGATTATCGCAAGCAGGGCAAAATGGAAATTTTTACAAAAAAACCGATTCAGGCAAGCAAAGAAGAAATTCAAAAAAATCCAAGATCGCGATCCGCAAAATTGCGAGTCGCGAAAATCTTATGACAATTATTCAACCAAATAAAAATAAATTAAGAATAAACTTCGCTATAATGCTCGCGGGAAGTTTTATTTTGTTGGAAGCCATACTAAGTGTTTTTATTAATAATCAAAGCGTTGAATTGACGCACGTTCTTAAAGCAGAAAAGAAAAATTTAGAAACATTGCAGGCGGAAACCGCCGAGCTTAAAAACAATCTTTACGCTATTTTAGATATTCAGGATCCGGAAGAATTTAGTTCGAAATTGGGATTGGTCAAAGATCGAAAACCTGAATATCTAACCGTCAGATGAGGCATTGGCGTATATGGCTGATAACCGCGATTTTCGTTTTCGGTTATACGGCGTTGGTCGTTAATATATATAATTTACAAATAAAGAGAGGGGGATACTATTTAGCTCGCGCCGAATCCCAAAGCCGAAACCTTGATTACTTTAATTCCCTGCGGGGCAATGTTTATTTTAAAGACAGAAACAACAATCTTATCCCGGCCGCCATTAATAAAGAATATTCGGTTATTTACGGGGTGCCTAAAGAAATTACCGACCCTGCCGAAGCGGCAGCCTTATTAAGCCCGATTTTAAAACAGCCGGTTGATCAAATTGAGGCTAAATTTATTAAACCGGACGACCTTTACGAGCTTCTTTTGGCCAAGGCTTCCAGCGAAGAAGTCGCGGCAGTCCAAAATTTGAATTTGCCGGGCGTTTACATCGATAATCAAAGGTTCCGTTTTTATCCTTTCGGCAAGCTTGCTTCCCATCTCATCGGATACGTTGGCCCAAATGATATCAACGGTACGTTCGAGGGTTATTATGGAATAGAATCCCGTTATGAAGCGGCTCTTAATAAACAGGAAAATGTAACTTTAACCATTGATCGCAATATCCAATCGCAGGCCGAACAAATTTTAAAAAACTTGGTGGAGAATTTTTCGGCAAGTGGAGGAACGGTTATCGTCCAGGAACCGAAGACCGGAAAAATTTTGACAATGGCCAACTGGCCGGATTTCGACCCCAACAATTATTCAGAATCGCCGATTAAAAATTTTCTCAACCCCGCTATTCAGTCGGTCTATGAACCGGGATCGGTCTTTAAAATTTTGACTATGGCGGCGGGAGTTGATTCTGGGCGCATTACGCCAGATACCACTTACTATGATTCCGGTTCGGTTACCATTAATGATAAGAAAATCGAAAACTGGGATAAAAAAGCGTATGGTCGGGCGACGATGACTAACGTTATAGAGCATTCCATAAATACCGGAGCTGTTTTTGCCGAACGTCAAACCGGCCATGATTTTTTCTATAATTACATTCTTGGATTTGGTTTTGGCTCTTTGACGGGAATTGATTTATCCGGAGAAGTGGCCGGCGACCTAAGAAATCTTAAAAGTTCTTTCCGAGATATTAATTTCGCCACCGCCGCTTTCGGTCAAGGAGTTTCCGTGACCCCACTTCAATTAATCAACGCGTTTTCAGCAATTGCCAATAAAGGCGTTTTGATGAAACCGCAAATTCTTGACGGTACGCCGTCGGAAGAACTTCGCAGAGTAATTTTGGAGGAAACCGCCGGTCAGATCTCCGCGATGATGATGTCCGCGGTGGAAAAAGCGGAGGTGGCTAGCATTACCGGATATGAAATTGCCGGCAAGACCGGCACCGCCCAGGTTCCGGATTTTAAAAACGGGGGATATACCGAAAATTTCATTCATACTTATGTCGGTTTCGCGCCGGTATCCAATCCGAAATTCACAGTGTTAATAAAATTAGATAAGCCGCGTGGCGTTACTTTGGCCGGAGCGACGGTAGTGCCCGCTTTTCGCGAGCTTGTTCAGTTTCTGCTAAACTATTACAACATTCCTCCCGATGCTTAGATTAAAATCAATTTTAAGATGGATTTTATGGACGCTTGCCCGCTGGACAATCCGTAAATTTAAACCCGGCGTGATCGGCGTTACCGGCAGTGTTGGCAAGACCTCTACCAAAGAAGCCGTTTTCGCCGTGCTGCGTCAAATTAGAAAAATTCGGGCGGCCAAAGGAAGCTTTAACAACGAATTCGGTTTGCCATTGACGGTTTTAGGGGAATGGGAAAAAGTAACCGGGGTTTTTTTCTGGTGCAGGGTAATTTTTTCTTCGATCTGGCGATTGATTTTCGGCAGTTCTTATCCGGAACTTCTAATTTTAGAATACGGCGCCGATCGGCCCGGCGACCTGAAATATTTGATTGAAATTGCCAAGCCACAAATTGGCGTGGTAACCGCTATTGGCGATATTCCGGTGCACGTTGAATTTTACAGCGGTCCTGAAGCGGTTGCTCGGGAAAAATCCAGGTTGGTTGAAGTATTATCGGTCCAGGGTTTTGCCATTCTGAATTTTGACGATGAGGTCGTTTCCGGAATGAAAGAAAAAACCCGCGCTCACATCATCACTTACGGTTTTGGCGATGGCGCCGAGGTTAAAATTTCTAATTTCGAACATCGGTCAGAAGGGGGCAAGCCGACGGGTTTATCTTTTAAATTGGAATACGGAGGAAGTTTTGTGCCGATTCGTCTTGATGGAGCTTTCGGTAAAGCCCAGGTCTACGCCGCCGCCGCGGCCGCCGCCGTTGGCATCGCCTTCGGGATGAATTTAGTAAAAATTTCCGAAGCCCTCGCTTTTTATCAGGTACCGCCCCGTCGCGGCAGGATCATTCCCGGAGTAAAAGAAACTTTTATTGTGGATGACAGCTACAACGCGTCTCCGCTTTCCATGCACGCGGCTCTGGATACGGTTAAAAAAATCAAAGCAAAACGCAAAATAGGAATTTTGGGGGATATGTTGGAGATAGGAAAATACGCTATCGAGGCCCATGAGGAAATCGGTCGTCTGGCGGGGAAGACCTTTAACATTTTGGTTACCATCGGTCCGCGGGCGCGATTCATTGGTGATACCGCCAATCGTACCGGAATGAGTCGTAAAAATATTTTTAATTTCGATACTGCCGAAGAAGCGCGCCTGGAAGTGCAGAATCTTATCAAAAAAGGAGATTTGGTTTTAATCAAAGCGTCGCGCGCGATGGAGCTCGACAAAGTTGTTGATGAGATTAAACAAATGTAATATAATAGGCGCAGTTTAGTTCGCTCCTATCGTCTAGCCCGGCCTAGGACGCTGCGTTCTCATCGCAGAAACTCGGGTTCGAATCCCGATGGGAGCACCCTTCGACTCGCACGCGAAAAGTTAAGGCGGATCATGTTATAATCAAAAATAATGAACCAGGCCGTCTTCTTGATTTTTCAACTTTCCGTGCTTCTTTTTTCCGTGATGATTCATGAAGTTTCGCATGGCCTGATGGCTTTGCGATTGGGAGATCCGACGGCGAAAAACGCCGGCCGGCTTACTTTAAATCCGATGAAGCACTTGGATCCTTTCGGTTCAATTATTTTGCCGATTATGCTTTTCGTGCTTTCTTCCGGCACTTTTGTTTTGGGATGGGCAAAGCCGGTTCCTTACAATCCGTTATTTTTAAAAAATCCGAAACGGGGAGCGGGATTAATCGCCGCCGTCGGCCCGATTAGCAATGTTATCGTCGCGATAGTATTTGGATTGCTTCTGCGTTTGATTGTGCCATTTGCCGAGATCCCGATCATTACTAATTTGGTGATACTTTTAAACATTGTTGTTTTTATCAATGTGCTTTTGGCGATTTTCAACATGGTGCCTTTGCCGCCGCTCGACGGTTCTGGAATTCTTTTTTCTCTTCTTCCGAATCGCTTTGTTGAAATCCAAAGATTTTTGAATCGTTACGGATTTTGGATTTTGATTTTGTTTCTTTTTTTTGGATTTCAGTTCCTCTTCCCAATAATCGGCGGAATCTATAAACTAATCGCCGGTCCCGGCGCGCTGTTTTAAGGTCTTTATTAAAGCTTTGTTAGGCGCGGGGTTTATTGACTCGGTATGTTTCTTCGCCTACCCTGAAACAAGTTTCATTAAATTGAAAGGAGGTCTAGATGTTCAGATCGTGGTCGGTTGTTTTTTGCGTCATGATGACGTTCGGTTGTTCCGCTTCCTCGCGGAGAGATCGACATTTCAGCGGTCCGCTAATGGCGGCGGCCGGCGCGGTAAAAATCACGCCGCCGATCGGTATTAATCTTGGCGGATATTTTTCTCCGGGTAGAAAAGCCGAGGGAATTCACGACGATCTTTACGCTCGCTGTTTGGTAATCGGCACTCCCAATGGTCCCAACATCGCCATTGTTTCCGTGGATTTGGTTGGTTTCTTGAATTACGACGTTATGGCAATAAGCAATGAGGTCGGAATCACAACCGCGATTTGCTCGACTCACACCCACTCCGGTCCAGACACGATTGGTATTTTTGGCGGCAGAGACGAAAAATACCTGGAGGAAGTTCGGGAAAAAATCGCCGCGCTGATTAAAGAAACTGATTCGCGCCTTGAGCCAGCCAATATTTATTTTTATAAATCAGACGGCTCGGGTCTTTCTAAAAACTGGAAAGAACCAGACGTTTTAGACACGGAAATCGATGTCCTGTTGGTCAAAGGGAAAGAAAACACAATTGCCACCTGGGTGAATTTTGGATGTCACCCGGAAGCAGTTGGAAAAGCAAATCAAATCACAGCCGACTTCCCGGGTTATCTGGTCAAAAAAATAGAAAAAGAAAGCGGGGGAGTGGCGTTTTTCACAAACGGCCTTCTGGGAGGAATGGTTTCCATCGATACCGGCAATTTGGAAAACAGACAAAAAGGATTTGAACTCGCGCGGGAATTTGGCGAAAAGTTGGCCGATCGAGTTTTGGCGGTTGGGAACGCGCCGCCGCTGGACGTGAGAATGATCAGAAGGTCCGGGATCTCGGTGGAAGTTCCGGTGGACAACGCGCTGATTAAATATTTGATCGGCAGAGACCAAATTCAAACCTTGGTTGCGGGTTTGGCGCTTGGGCCGTTGAAAATAATTTTCGTCCCCGGCGAATTGAGTCCCAGTCTGGGATTAAAATTTAAATCAGACCCCGAGACCATGCTGGTTTGTCTGGCCAACGATGAAATAGGTTACATTTTGCCGGAAGAAAAGTTTCATTCAGAGATTTTTGAAAACGAACGCAGAAAGTCTCTTGGTCAGAAAACCGGGACTATAATATCGGAAAAAATTCGATGGATCCTAAAAGATCTTCAACAATAGCGGCTTCCCAGCCGCTTTTTTTATCGTAGTTTCCCAATCTCGCCCACCAACGATTAGGAGCGCCCCGTTCTTCTCGTCAGCGAGATTTCTCGCTTCGAGCATAAATCTTTCGCCTCGCTATAACTCCGATTTACATCGGAGCGCTCGGCTCAC